>CAZOOE010000070.1:2590-17982 GCA_964581275.1 uncultured Clostridia bacterium | reverse complement strand
CTCAAGCACGATTCGCCGAGTAAGCTAGCCCGAGCCATTGGCCTAGTCACCAAAGGCGAGATGTGGGTCGATCCCCGAATCATCCAATTGATGGCCGAAGAGGTCCAGCAGGTTGAGGACCAGAGCATGGCCAGGAATCTGACTTCCCGGGAGCAGCAGGTTCTACTTGGCATCTTCGAAGGACTGGCCAATAAAGAGATCGCGGCCAGGCTCGGGGTTTCAGAAAGCGCGGTCAAAGGTACGCTACAACAGCTCTTCCAAAAGACCGGTGTGCGGACTCGCAGCCAGCTGGTCCGGATTGCCCTCGAAGGTTCCCTTGGAATTGATACTGACAATAAGCTCCCCCGTTAAGGACTCCAGGCATAGCCGCCGACCGGCCCACCTAAAAAAGCGGCCAGACGTGTCGCTTGTGAGCACGGCTTGCGTAAGTAGAAGAAAAGCCCGGTGCGATCTAAGATTCATCGACCGAGAGTCCGCAAGACGAGAAACCAACCTTAACGGCAACTCAGATTCAGGCAGTTCTCTCTGTTTTGCCAAACGACCAACAGCGTCTCTTCGCCATTGTGATTGCTGTCACTGGAATGCGGATGGGTGAGGCACTCGCACTTCGACGAAGGGACTTCGATTCAGGCGCTCGCGAGCTCAGCGTCAACCATTAATGCTGAAACTCCTGTGTTGCCAAAGTGCATTGGACATGAACGAGAACTGCTGGCTCAGCTGAATTACGACCCATCGAAAATTCATCGAGCACTGGCTTTAGATCTAAAGGCTATTCATTTCACCGAGCCTCGAGATAAAACTTTCCGCGCTTATGAAGAGATGACGGCTCGTGGGGAATATGGTAAGCGGCCTTGGAAGATCAACTCAAACAAGATGATTGCTACCTAGGCGGAGCGACTTGGGCTAAGTGTTCAACGTGTGCGTGCTCTGATTGCAGAGGGCCGTTTGAAAGCCCAGAAGATCGCACGCGACTGGGCGATCCCGGAGTCGGCACTAGGGAAGATTACGGTTTACGGGAAGTCAGGAAGGCCTCGGAAGGAACCGAAGGAAGTTGAGCCCGCAAGAAAGAGGCGTTAGCTAGGAGGGACTCTGAAGCACCTCGTTATAGTCTGTCTTATACTGACTGCGGTACTATCCTCACCCGACCGATGTCAGTGCAACGATAGCGAGGTGCTTTGGAGACGCTCCGTAATCCGAGAGGTGGTTCAAACGTATAGAGATGCATCAAGATGAAATCATTAGCCGCTTTGTCAGTAAATACAACCTTGTCAGCATGCCGCTTTAAGAACTCTTTAGCTGGTACGCCGAAAAGGCCACACTAAAGGCATAAAGTACGAAAAATACAAATCAAGCCAGGGCCCGACAGAAGTGGCGAACATCTGGACAAGTTCGCAATGTGGCGAATTGAAATCTTAGCCCCCATTTTTGTGCGAGCCAGGGCTTTGAGCCAACGCTTCGCTTCCTTTTTCAGATTTTTGAGGGTGTTGACGGAAGAAACCTGCTGCTTCAGGGAGACCTTCCTTCCTTTAAGTGCCTAGCGTCCGCGAAAGATAGGCGGGAAGAAGGTTCGCGTGTCGGGCGTAACCACATTTGGGTGGGAGTTTGTCTCCCTTGCCGCGGGTCCTCCGGATCAGCAAAGTTCGAAAAAAGTATCTTGTCTCCATACTCTGCGAGGGTAAATCTCTGCAGCATAGAGAGCTTGGTGTCTAATAGCATCTGTTTTGCCTGCGTGGTGACCAGGAATACTCGTCTGCTCTTGCTTTCCCAGAGGTCTCTTAGGCGCGCATCATCAATGAACAACGGTGGTGCATCCCCGAAGCGCGAGCCATACTCCAGGTTAGATGATGGTGGGTTATGAATCAGGACTCTGTGCTCCGTATAAAAGCCTATGCTACACCCCTCCTCATATTCCCCATCAATGATGATGATCGAGCGCGCATTGAGACGTCGATTGATCTCGATAGCAATTGGTTTTGAAGTGAGACGGGGGGCAAAAATTAGGAAACCTGCGTTGGCGCCGATGAAGAAGATCAACATCCCCACCGCCAATATCGTTGCCTTGCTCTTTGGCGACTTTAGGAAATGATGCAAAGGGAGGACAATGCCCAAGCCAAGCGCTGCAATCAGTAGCGGGATACGGAGCGCTAGGAGACTACCAGGGGTTAGATCGAAGAGATGTCCGAGGTAATACGCATAGAGGTCTGGATTGTCTTTCAACCCAAGAAAGCCATTAGCCGTCCCGGAAGAAACCGTAACAGCAATTCCGATGAAGCTAATTCCTATCAGCACCCCCATAGAGGCTAGTATTGCAGACGGCAATCTTCCGCCTCTTTCCCATAGCAACGCACATTGTCTGCCCGCTAGCAGAACCAAGGCCGGTAGCGCGGGTAGGGTGTAATACTCCAATCTTGTCGAAAAAGAAAAGAACAGCAGAATCGTCAGCGCCCACGCGAGCGGCAACGTTAAACCGCCGGAACTCTCGGCTACCGCTCGCTTGAAGTTGCTCGGCCGGAAAAGCGTGATCAGATAGAATGACCAGGGAAAAAGCCACACGAGGTGCAACAACCAGAAAGGTACGAGCGGCACCGTGCCATAGTCCATCGGATAGCGCTTTCCCAAGAACCTCAACAAATGTTCGTTGATAAAGTAAAACCAGAAAAAGCCGGGATTTCGCAATCCGATTGCGATGTGCCAAGGGAGCGCAATAATTAAAAACAGCAGCACGCCTCTTATAGAAAGAATTCGCGACCCCTCTCGGAGCTTTTTTGAGAGAAGCAGAGTCAAGAATATGATCCCGACCGGGAACACGATGCCAATCAATCCTCGTGTAAGCACGGACAGTCCGGCAAACACGTACATCCAGATCAATGGCCTCGTCTTGTGCTCCGTCCGCTCCCAACATAAGAACCAGTAGAGGATCAACGCCAGCAAGAGCGCAAAGAGTGCATCTGGTAAGATTATGCGAGTGAAAAGGAATAATCCGATCGAGGTCGCTAGGGCCAAACCTACCAGCAATCCAGTGCGAGCGCCGAACAACAACTGCCCGATCCTTGTCGTCACATAGACCAGTCCCACGACGGCGAGAGCCGTGGGCAGACGCGCGGTAAAGGCGCTTGTAAACCCGCAGACTTTATACGAAAGCGAAATCAACCAGTAAAACAACGGAGGCTTCTCTAAGAACCGAAGCTCATTGGCGTATGGCGTGATCCAGTCCGACCTCGCATTCATTTCGCGTGCCACCTCGGCATAGAACGAGTCGGCATCGTCGAGTAGTGGGGGAATTCCGGCGCTGCCGACAAAGATTGTCGTCGTCAGCGTCATCAGAAGTGGCATCACCCAAGATTCTAGTTTGCTGGCGCGATTCATCATGCGGCAGTACCCCAGGTGGTGAGATCAATTCCCAAGCCTTTGATACGATCTCGGAGTGAAGTGTCGAGCAAAGCCTTACGCTCGCGGTCACCGCGTAGCCTTGGATAGGGAACCCCGTCCTTCATGCTTGGATGCAGTGCAATCTCAGTAAGCCCGTCTGGAATTGTTTGCAAGTCGGCAACCATTTCGGAGATGTCGTAGGATCCTGCTCGCTCGAAGCCGAGGAAGTAGTCGTTGTGTAGAAGATTAGTCCGTCGAATCATTCGCCGCGAGATCGCAAGAGATAACCGAAGAGCCCGGGCGCCATAACGTCCGCCTACTCCGTGAGCGGCTTCGCGAGGATGTCTGAGCGCACTAATGTCATATTCCCTGCACAACCTGACCGCACAGGAATAGGCTAAAGGGAAGGCGTGGAGATGTTGATGACTGTCGGCGTGTTTCAACCACAGTCCGGCCCTCATCAACTTCTGGATCTGCGCTCGCCATTCAATCTCTACCGCAACCGACACGGCGGCGGGCCGCAGCGCCCAACGCTTGAGAAGCCTGGCGATCCCAAGAAACAAGCCGTCCTCGCCGGTAAGTACACTCATTTGAGGCGCGGAAGACACCGGTCGTCCTTCAACTGCGTTCAAGTGTACCCCGGTGCTGAGGTCCGTCTTATTGCGCAAGAAATCCACTGCCTGTTGCCAGCACTCGCCATTGGCGAGCACGGAGACGCCGCCAAGGATTCCGGTTGAGGCGATTTCCTCAATCGCAAGGTTCACTTCAGGGCAAGCGCCATAGTCATCCGCGTTTATGATCAGCTTCTTCGATGAGCTCATAGACTACCTGGCTGCGTCGCACGAAATACCTGACCATTTCGATTAGGATGCCAACAATCACCATGGGCCGTGAGAGCGTCGATAACCCTCGCGTCCGCCGATAATATGTGAGCGGAAACTCGTTGATGACGAATCCCTGACGTTGGCATTCAAGCAACATCTCGGCATCGATGAATGATCCTTCCGACGTGAGCCTCATCCCCCGCACTGCGCGCCGCGGAATCACTTTACAGGCGAAGTTGACATCTCGAAGGTTCAGCCCTAGGGCAAAGCGGCAAACGAGATTGTAGCCCTTCGTCAGGATCCAGCGACGGAGACCTTCGCCTCGATTGGTTCGATATCCGACGATGACACTATTCTCATTAGCCAAAGCGACTAGTTGAGGGATGAGCTTGAAGTCAAATGGCAAGTCAGCATCAGTGTAAATGATCAGATCTCCATCAGCTGTCTCCAAGCCTGTCCGGATTGCAGCGCCCAACCCGCGATTGCGGTCGTGCCTGAGCATTCTGATGCGCGGATCTAATTCGGCAAGCGTCGAGACCAGATCCGGGGTGCGGTCATAGCTGCCGTCATCGACCAGGACGAGCTCCAAGAAATCCGGATCCGCCGATAGCACTGTGAAGACTGATTGAATCAGTTCTGCAACGCCTTCTTCTTCGTTGTACAGAGGCACCACTATTGAAAGCGATGGATGCCGCAGAACGCTTCCGTTGGACATAAGTCATCCTCGAAGAAAGACCGTTGGCCGATACCCGAATTACAGCAGCGGGATGGTTTAGCTCGTTGTTACCAGAGTGTGACGAGGCGGGCGCTAGGTCTCTTAGAGAGGGGTGGCAAGCTACCCAGAAAAAATTTGTGTCTTTTTGCCGTCCTCGAACGTCTAAGAGGATGGAGGCTGTTGCGCCAACCTAATCGGGAACTGTGACGGTCTCAAAAAGGCTCGCGGCTGATACTTGATAGGCGTCCGCTGCGAGCCTTTTCCGATTTACACACTTGTGACGACTCTATTATTACTCTGAGCCCTGAATTAATGCGGGGTCCAATCAGCACCGCGACATCGACTACGAGGCGCATTTTAGCACAATATTGTCACTGTGCAACGTCGCGTTTCATCAAGATTCTTAGGTGCGGCAACAGACTTGCTTGACGATGCTGAGAAGGAGTTCCGCGCCCATCTGGCTGCGGCCCCAGGTGACTACCGCATCAAAAAACTGATTCAAACACTTCCCCATCTCCCACGCGGCCTCTTGCGGTATCGCACGCGGAGAGCACTGCTAGCTCAGCTTTAAGGTCCATTTCCATGAGTTCACATGCTTCAAGCAGCCCGTCCTCTTTCGAGTCGCCGCCGGGCGCGAGCACGATATAGGAATACAGTGGATTGTGATCATCGAACACGCTGTGTGACGCGAAGTGAAGCACGCGGTACTTACCCATCTCCGCTTTTACAGTCTCCTCTCGCGCGGCCTCTCCGACGCGAACTAAGCTCGCCTGCGGTCCGTACACCTCAGCGGCGAGAGGCCGCACCTCCTTCTCAGTTTCCGGAAGTGAAATAAAAGGCGAGTTCCTCAAGGTAACTGCCCGTGCTATAGCTTCGCGACCAAACGCCGGATTCCCGATGGCGTAGAGGCCTGCTTTTGACTCGCGCTGGAATCCTTGCTCTTGCTGAGAGGAGACTGTTTGAGGTTGTCCGATCTCTTCCTCATCTCGCGGAGAACTTGGAGAGACGGTGCGTAATATATTGCGTATAGCTCCAGAATATACTGGTCGGACTCAGTTTGTAACGCTTGAAACGGCAGGTTCCACAATGGGCCATCAGGATAATACATATGGCTGCCTTAACGTTTAGATATGCTTGGGCTGGTTTGACAAGCAAATCGTAGAGATGGCGACCAGTTTGGCGAAAACCAGGATGATTCGTAGACAGCAGATTTCGATGCCTCTCTACGAGATTCGATAAGTCACTTCTGCTGATGCTTATTGGATAGACATTTACGTCCATTGGTTACTCCGTGCTTTCGAATCTTTCCTCAATACGAACAGGAGGGTCTGCTCGTCAGTCACGACATACTCCAAAATGGTCGTCCGCGTTTCCGATAGTAAAGCGCCTGCATCTTCTATCGTGAATGAGGAGAGTTGGCCCCGCTTGCCCCTCAACTCCGGGTGTGCTGCATAGACTCTTGTCTGAAACGTTTCGTAAGCATCGCCTGCCATTTGTAGTTGGCTCTCGCGTTCGGCAATTCGATTGGCATTCAGTGGTTGAGCCATTCTCTCGTTGCGGAGACGAGCATCATTTCAGTGGACACAACCGCCGCAACAGTTTGATAGCAACGGGTTCACGATAACCCTGAATGCGCAGGCAATGCCGATACCCAAAAACGCCATGGCGGTGCTTCTCTGTGTCGGGGGCCGAGGCGTTACCACGCCTGATCCTAATGCAAGTAAGTGCGCTGACCCCAATGGTACAGACGGGGCAGTTACTGCTGGGGTGGCGCTCTCCTCTCGATTGGGGTGGGAGTCTTCAAGATGCTTTGATCAGTACCTCCCGCTCTGCGCATTAGCGATTCGTCGTTTGTGACAATCTTGTGACAATCTTTCGCAGAAATCAGCGTAAATCAGCAGTAATCCTCGCAATGGCCAGTGGCTGTAACTCGTAACAGATGTCAGTAGTTGCAACTAAAACGCAATTCCTTCGCCGGCTGCCGACCTGTCTCTTAATCAGCGGGTCAGAGGTTCGAGCCCTCCACGGCTCATTTTGGATACTAGCATTTAGGGCTACCGAAACGGTAGCCCTTTGTTTCGTCTACAGGTTCATCTACCAGGTACAGCCGTATATCGACATATCAATGGGAATACAAGGCGCAGCGGAATGGGTCCGTTGCTTCTGATGCGGCTTTCTCTGTTGGGATATACGGACGACAATCGGTTCAGATAAGATCTGTCGGTTCATATGAAGCTAAGCCAAGAGAGAGTCGTCCATACCGAAAGATATCTTAAGCAGGTTCTCAAAAAGCAGGCCCGGGCCTACGAGCACCGGATTGGCGAGCTAAGGGATCATTTCTCCTTACCGACTAGCGATAGAACGAAGGCAATTCTTCGAACTCATCGCGAGTACCTGGAAGCAATGGCTGGGACCATCATTGATGCTTATAGAGCGGCTTTCCTACAAGAGGAGCTAGCGCTCGACGAAAATGACATCTCAGAGATTATCAGTAGAACGTCTTTCCATTTACATGAAAAACTCAACAACTGTGTTAAGCGTCTGCAAATGAACCTTGTTATGTCTGGGGAGACTGAGGGGATAGTGAATGATATCTTGAACGATGCTAATGAAGGATTGCACGTTTACGTATCGGCGATGCAACTGACTTCAAAAGAGGACGTCCAAGGGACATCGGAGCCGACATTCTCGTTCGTTGCTGATAAGACCTAAGAAGAATCGTTAAGCGCGACTACGCAGAACTCCAGCGCCTCGACGCCGAAAAGAACCCAAAGTCAGCATTGGTTCTGTCAGGTAGCATTCTTGAGGGATTATTGCTGGATGCGATAATAACGAGTAAACATTGGACTCCCAAAGAGGCCGGCGAGCGATTCTTGAAAGACATGATTCACCCCGCCAAAACTCTGCGGATCATTCAGCACGATAATCTCAGCGAGGTACTTCGAGTCTTCCGCAACCTCATTCATCCAGCACGAGAGATCAGAGACAACCTCGTGTTTGACAAATCTCATGCTAGTCTCGCGAAAGCGGCGGTGGATGTTGTTATCAGCGAAGTGAAGGCTTGGCACGAAAAGAAGAAACCGTAGATTCATCGAAGTGAAGGCTTGGCACGAAAAGAAGAAACCGTAGATTCATCGAAGTGAAGGCTTGGCACGAAAAGAAGAAAGCGTAGATTCATCGAAGACCCGTCTTGATGAATGCAGCAATCGAAAACCCGGCAAGCGCGAGAGTACTCACTTCTTTGAGAACTTGCCTCTAGCGAGCTCTGCTCGCGTCAAACCTCCTCACGGTAATCCGAACGCCGGCTCGCTCGTCGCTCTTCCTCTTCTTCAATATCGATAAGCTGTTGCTCATCCTCCCACCAGGGCAGGTCGATTCAGTATTCGTTCGTTCACATCGAAACCGGGAATCGCTGCTCGACTCACCTAGAGTTACCGCATAGCGAATTCTCAAAGATCCAGCCGAGCTCTGAGTACCTTTGCAAAATCGTGTTTGATCGAGCGTCGATAGACGTTGAGTCGATGTTCCAGAAATTTTCTTTCAAAAGAAAATGCGCTCTTCGATCATGAAGGAACCAAACGATATCTATTAAGCGAAACTGATCTTCAGAAAGAGCAGCTCATCTTTCTGAACTGTTCCGAGGTTAGTCTCTGTTCGAGGCTCATGGCGTCCTCGCCTTATACGCAACCATTAGTTGTGCGGCGTTGAACGTTTGCTTCGCGTCGCGCCTTGTCGCGCTCTTCGGCATCCCGTAGTCGAACACAGTTGATTCTCATCAATTCCGGCGCGATTGTTTCGCTATGCTTCGCGCAAAGTTCAATCGAAATTCCGCCGCGAAAATCCGTGATTGTCGCCACCCACAACTCGGCGCGATCCTCACATCCCGGCGAAAAACATTCGTTTTCTACGTCAAGAGCTTCTCTCATTTCGACTCCCTTTAGAAAACAGTCGTGGCATATGTTCAACGAGCAAGCGTCACGATTAAGAGCCGCGTGACCTTTGTCAGACGCCCTTATTTATCTGACCCCCTCACTTTTTGGTCAGCCCTCACTTAGCGCTTTCTGCTCCGCTTCTAATGCGTCTGGAATCACAAGGTCCTCGCCGCGTACCAAAGCCAAGTCGTCTTTAGAGACGCCGCGGAACTCGAGGTACTCGAAAGTATCGTGAAGCGACCAGCCACTGTTCAACCCGTTCTGAACCGCGATGGTGAGCTTCTCGCGCTTCAACTCCGTAATGTCGACCGTGTGCTCAAGCACCCGAGTCTTCACCTCGGTGCGGTCTAAAATTTCGCGTGCAGCATTAATGTTTCCTGATACGGCGGAGCTGCAGACCATCGCGGCAATTACCTCGGCAAACGTTCGGCCTTCTGGATCATTGGGAACCGATGATCATCATCCAGCGACCGGCCGGGACCCCCTTGAGCGTCTGAACGTTTTTGTAGACTCCGCCGGTCTTTGGTCCTGCTCGCCCTTTTTCCGCATATCATCCAACTCGGTCTTCCAGGAATCCGGTGGAGGTTCCGGCTGCACGTGGCCGCGATGACACGCGTAGCAAGAGACGCGATTCGAGGCGAGCACCTTATTACTGAGCTGAACCATCGCGTACATCTTTCGAGCGGTCTGCTTAGCCTCCTTATCCTCCTTCTCAAATTCACCGGCCACGTGACAATGCGTGCAGTCAACGCCGAGCGATGTTGTGAAGAAGGCCATCGCCCGCATCACATCCTCCGCCGGCAGCCCCTTGAATATCTGAATGTTCTTCAAGGCCTCTTCCGCGGTTTTCCCTTCCGACTGGGCCGGCTTGTCCTGATGTGAGGCGGTATCATCGTCCACGATCTGCGGCGTTTCCTGCTGCAAGGCTTGGGGATCGCGCCCCGCATAGCCTTCGTTATCGGCGTGCGACCCAATCGAACTCGCGCCCAGAGTGCCACACCCACCTAGAAGCCACACGGCAAGTGTCAGTAGCTTGAAATGTCTCGTGGTCAATGGAGGTCCCCTCTGGCGGACTATCACCAAATGGTCTGAAAACTAGCTCGCCTCGGTAGTTGGGTTCTTATAGCATCATCTAGCTAAGAAGTGATGTGCCAATAGTCACGTTTTTTGGTCACATCCCGGGACGCGTGGTGCCGGCATCGGGCAAAGCCAAACGTGCCGACCACCAGATATCCCAACCCCGCGGCTATCAATACAGTCAGTCTAATCGGAGTGAATCCTCGCGGCGCATAACCGGCGGTGGAGATCGCAGAGAAGTAGGCTACGATCACCACGGCAATAAATCCGAGGTCGACGCTCATGACCAGGTTGATAGGCCTGCGCGAAACCTTCATAGACGCAAGACTCCTTGCTCGGGGTGGGAGAACAACCACGAGAGCCTAAGAGAGGGCACACGTCTGGTTTTGCTTTGCTACTTGACCGGTGTGAATGCGTCCCAGTCGTAGGTGATCCCGATCGCAAGCCCGGTCCTCGGAGCGCGCTTCGATGTGCCGATTATCCCCGCCGCGTACCAGCGCACTCCGAGCGCGCGAATCTGCGCGCCTAATCGCGCCTCAGAAAAGTCTTCGGTCCCAATCGGCGCGCGCTTCCTGGTCGAGTGAAATCCGTTTACTTCGCCTACGATGTTCACTCGGTCCGAGGCGGTGTAGTTGCCGGCAAGTCCGTATAACAACACGTCGTTCTGCGAGGTCGCTTCGAGCGGCGCGGTCAGTATTCCGAGGCCAAGATTCCCGAACACGTTGAGCTTATCTCCGAAACGCTTCTCCGCCAGAATCATGCCGTAGAAGTTGGTAGTGTTGTTCCCGATCCCTCGAGCCTGATTGGAGTTGGGAAGCTCGGCGCCGAAACGGAACCCTAGGGCGGGGGCGATGCGAGTCTGGTTGCGGAGCTTGATCTTCATCCAGAGCCTGGCATCGCCCACGTCATTGGTGTCCGATTCGTTGGCTCCGAGCTTCAGGGGAATCGCCGACGGACCGTGGCCAGTGATTGATAGGAGGTTCTGAAAGGTCCACTCGATCTGAAACTCGACGTTGGGTGCGAGTCCGAAGCTCAGGCGCGTATCGGCGAGCTTGGTGACGTCGCCGCGCAAGCCCGACAGAGGAAACCGCTGGTTCTGCAGGAACTCAAAGCCTGTTTCGATTCGGATGACGCCTGGCTTGATGATCTCGACATCTTCGGTGACCAAAGGCCGCTGCTGCGCCGAAGCCCCTGCAGCAAGGGTCAGGATGAAGATTGAGACTATCAGGGACCTATCGATACTGCGCGTCATCCAATATCTCCGAGCAAGACGTTCTCAGGCATCCGATTCTCCTCTTCAACAGGTGCGCGGATTCTATGGAGCCCATTCCCGTTTGTCAATTTCCGCGAACCAACCGCTGGCGATTCGCATTTCACTTCAGGCCATCGCGGGCGCCTTTGTTGGCGGTCTCGGCCTCGCCAATCGCACCGCTCATCGCGCCTATCTCGTTCTCGGTCTTCATCTCTGGAACAAGCGCTTTCAGCGTCTGCAAATGCTTGTCTGTCCCATCTCGCAGCAAGGCCAGTGCCTTCGACAAGGCCGGACTCTTCGGATTGCGTTCGTAAGCGTCTTCCAACTTAGCGATGCATTCCGATATTGCGCGCGAGTAGTGACGAAGCAACTCGGCCCGGCTCACCTTTGGCACCGCACCCCATTCGCGCTCTTCCTCTTCGACCTTCTTCAGATCCTTTTGGTCCGTTGGCGGCGTCGCAGGTCCGGCGATCGCTTTGAGCCTTCGGTCGGCGATCCGCATGAAAACCTTGACGCGCGCATCCGCCGCCTGAGCCTCGCGCACGTGTTCGTCTTCTTCCTCGGTCAAGTAGTCGCCTGGGATTTGCAGCGACGCGCGATGCGAGCTGAAGCGAGCCGCGACGATTGGATGGACCGACCTGGTGATTTGATAGAGCACTTCGCCAGATTGTACGGAAGATGGCAAAAGCCGGTAAAAGCGCTGTGACCCTTGAGCTGAGGCTGCAAAAGCCAATGGCGGCTTAAGCGTATGGTCTTTGGGTGGACCTTGTTTATCCGGCGATTCGCTCTTCGGCTTCTTCTCCGCGTCGGGATCCTTCAGCACGTCCCCGGAATCGAACGCCTCGTTCAATGCCTGGACGCGAAGCTGCTTCGCGTGTTTCAGCGCCGCGTCCGCGAACTTCTCTCGTTCGTTCGAGAACAGGCGCTCGATTGTCTCGAGCGTTTTGATCTGTTTGTACAGAACCTGTTCGATTCTCTTTGAGACGCTCCGCCGGCCGTCTTGAAGCGCAAAAGCCTCCTTCCCCGCCGCGGCCACCGCTTTGTTATAGGTGTCCAGCTCGCGCTCGGCTGCCGCCTCATTGCTTGCTCTGATCGCGTTCAGAGCAGCTTGGAGATGAGCGTCCGATATCTTGAGATAGGCGTCCACCAATTTTTTAGGATTCTGAGACTCGGCCAGCAACGCCTTCTCGGACTCCGAGATGAGTTGCGCGAGAGGTCTGGGGTCAATGGGCAACGGGGGTTCGGGTAGCTGGGCTCGCGCGACCTGCCAGCTCGCCGTCGCGACAAGGAACGCGATAGCCGCTGCGAGGCGCCACGCAGGGGCTGCAGGGATCCGGCTGTGTCCTTCCGGCAAGCGTTTCATTTCGCCTTCTTCTTGACCGGTGAATTGCACTTGCGTTCTCTAATCAGCCTCTGCAGTTGACTCGATCTCGCGTTCGCCTCTTCGACTTCGGTTTTGTTGGCGGCCTGATCGGCCTTCCGCACGAATTCCTGGTAGGTGCGGTATGCCTGTTCGCAATCACCCGTGTGGTCCAACGAGATGGCAAGGAAGTAGTAGCTCGCAGGTACTTCAGGGCGAATGCGGATGATCCAGAGGAATTCCCGCGCGGCCTGAGGATACTGCTTTTGCTTGAACAGCGCGGTCGCGAGGCTGGCGTGCGCGGCATAGTTATTTGGTTCCCGCGAGATCGCATCCGCAAGAATCGGCAACGCGGCCTCGATCTGCATCGAACGAACTAAAGAAGCTCCCAGTTGAACCCGGGCGCGATTGTTGTTTGGGTCGACTTCGAGCGATTTCCTGTAGTAGTCAGCCGCCTGCGCGGGTTTCTCCTTAAAGAAAAAGTCGCCCGCCCTGGCGAGGAGCTTGGCGTCGGCCGGTTTTGCGGCGATCACGCGAGTTATTTCTTTCTCGGCCTCTTCGCCCTGACCATTCTCGGCCATCAAGCATGCCATTTCGACGCGAACACCGAAGTCATCAGGCTTCTCCAGAAGTAGTTTGCGATAGAGTTGAATGGCCGCCTGCAACTGACCCGCGCCCGTGTGTAGCTCGGCGAGCTTGACCGCAAGTTCGCGCGAAGGCTGAGCGCGATATGCCACGGAGTAGTCTTCAATCGCCTTTGCAAATTCGCGGCGCGCTTCGAACAGACGGGCGCGGCCCTCGTGCGCCGTGGCGTTGTTTGCGTCCAGTTCTATGGCGTGTGAGTAGTCAGACGAGGCCTCGGCAGATTTTCCGAGCCGCTCCTCCGCAACTCCGGCCAACGCATAGGCCAGCGCGACCTCTTCGTGTTGTTCAATGGCAAGACGGAGGTGCTCGAGGGCGCGCTGCGGTTCGCCCGATCTCAAAAGCGCGCTGGCATAATAAATGCGGACGCCGGTGAGCTTTGGCTCCAACTCGATTGCGCGAGCAAGTTCACGTTTTGCATCTTCGATCTGACCCCGATCAAGAAACATCTGTCCCAGTCCCCGATGAGCGCGCGCAAAGTTCGGCTCGAGTTCGGTGACTTTTTTTAGATCCGCTTGCGCTTCGGTATCGCGGCCGAGCCCGAGGAGCGCGGTCGCCCTTTGGTAGTAAGCCTGGTACAACGACGCGTCCGCCGTGATTGCCGTTGTATAAAACTTCACCGCCGAGTTTAGGTCACCGCGTTGCTGTGCGTTTTGTCCCTCATCAAATGCCGCCACCGCGTTGTGTTTATTGCCGTCCGCAGTGGCGCGGGCAGATTGGCCCAGGGCAACGAGGGAACCGAAACCAAGCAGGGTCACTAAGGCCAAGAGAGCCGGGAAACGCATTGCGCTTACAACCTCGCATTGATCATAACACCTGCAAAATCGAGTTGAAAGTTTCGATGCGCTTTCCACTGTCGTACCACTACTTGTGCGAGATCACAACTTGCTGGAACGTCGGGGGCAACGGATGAAGCTCGCTCGAAGAGAAACCAGCGTTGCGGAACATTCGATCAAACTCTGAGAACGTGTAAGCATCGCCACTCGGCGTCGAGCCCAGCATCATCATACTGAAAGTGGCCGGAACCGGCGGCGAAACGCGATCTTCGTTTGGAACGAATTCGAACGTAACCGCCCGCCCCCCGGGACCAAGCGCCGCGTATACCTTCCGCAGCAAGTTCTCACAGGTTTGCGGATCGAAGTGGTGCAGGAAATTGGTCAACAAGACTACGTCGTAGCCGCCGCCATAGTCGACGTCGAAGGCGCTGCCCGGGATGCTAGTGAATCGTTCGGCGACGCCGGCAGCTTCCGCGTTTTGCTGTGCTACCTCGAGCACCTTAGGCCAGTCGACCGCTGCTACCTCCGCCTTCGGATTCTGCTTGGCAATCGTGATCCCAAACAGTCCGTGGCCGGCGGCTATATCTAGGACCTTGCACTTCTCGCCGTTGTCGGCGCGGATCAGCTTAGAAAGCAACTCCGCGGGCATGGCCATCAGTGGAGCCATCGACCTCGCGAACTCCACCCACACCGGGTTCTCAGCCGATACCGTACCTTGTTCGCTGATTACCGTCCCGCCTTTGCGCACGATGGCGGCTACATCCTTGAAGCCATCGGTCAGCTCGGGTGAACAAATGAATTTCACCACGCTGCCCAGATACGCCGGCGAGTGGCGATTCAAGAAAATGGCCGAGTCGATCGTGAGGCCGTAGTTATTCTCGTCCTTTGTCAGAAACTTGATCACGACCAGGTAATAGCACAGGATGCCAATTCCTCGCACAGTACCGTTGCAGGTCAACACCAAAGGCCCCGCTTTCGTGGTTCCACCATCAATAGCACTAAACAGATTCAACTCTATCGCACCCTTTAAGCACTCGGTGCGCTGATAGGCATTGAGCGTCTCGAAGAAGAGGGCCGGTGAAGGCTGTTGGGCTTCTGCATGTCCAGACATGAAAGTCTCCTTATTCAAAATATCGGTGTTGGAACATCCTGACGAAGCATTGGAACCTCAAGCGGGAAGAGAAGAACATGTTGTGCTCGGGTTCGCGGTCTGTCAATCAAGCCAGGGCCAACCCCTTAGTTCGGGTGATTAAAAGTGGTGCGTATTAGCCCCTCTGCGTGTCCTCATGATCCACGGACAACCTAAAGGTTGAACTCCGAACGTTCTTACATTCCTAGGCGCCCGCGCTCTTTTTCTTCTCTTTTTTCTTTTGAGGCTGTGGCGGGATGATGCCCGTCTTTAGCAGCTCCGCGATGGGCGTTCCTTCCGCATTCGAGAAGGTCAA
>CAZOOE010000070.1:0-2580 GCA_964581275.1 uncultured Clostridia bacterium | reverse complement strand
TTCGCGGCTGCGGTTGGTCCTATGTCGATCATTCGAGCAAGCGCCATTTTTTCGCCAACCCTGACACCGGCGCCGTAGAGGATCAACGACGAACGCATCTCGGCTCGACTAGGCAACTGGCCGTGCGTTCCGCGATAGTCTTTCGCATCGTGAGTGTCCGGCCCGGTCAGTTCTTCGCCGAATGAAATGCCTGGCGCAGCATCCAGCATCAGCAGAGCGGTCGGGACCGATTCCATCTTTTTTAGCTCCGCTTGATTCAGCATTCGGCCGATTGGACCCTTGCTTGCGGCAATTCGACTGAAAATGGAAATCACCTTTGCCTCGGTCTCTTTATCGTTCGGGTCGCGCAACACAATCGCACACGAGCCGCCGGCAGGCCACGCTGCGGCTTTCCAATCCGTCGGCTTGCGGTCGGCACCGAGCGTGATGAGCTTCTCTCTTACCAGCACAACGTTTGGCTCGAACTTCCTGGTCACCTCGGCGAAGCCGTGATCAGAAACCAGAAAAAAAGTAGTTTGATCGAAGATGCCGGCCTTTCGTGTCGCGTCAATGATCCGGCCGACGTACCCGTCCATTCGCTCGGTGGTCTCGAATGCATCCGGGGTTCGCGGTCCCTTCTTGTGGTGCGTACCGTCGAGCGCGATGACGTGAATCAACATCAGGTTGGGCTTGTAGGCGCCGATTATGTATTCGCTGATCGCGCATCGTCGTCCGTCGGTGGTGTCGTCGCCGCCTGAGCCGTTCGCCAGCGCTTTTGCCAGCAGGCCCGGCGTAGAATACTGAGCGGTGCGCTTGCCGGTGGGAGGGTTCTCGTTTGGGTCAGCGATCTCCGGCACGTTGTAGTCAATGTCCGCCCCAACGGTCACCGGCCACCCGACGCTCGCGGTGACCAGACCCGCCTTCTTAGCAATGCTCCAGAGCGTTTCGGTTTTCAACGCCTCAGCGAACCAGTACCACTCTCGAGTCTGGGGCGCAGTAGGCGCTTCGAAAATGCGATTCTGAACTATGCCGTGGATAGCCGGACGCACTCCGGTGATCATAGTGGTGTGTGCCGGATAGGTAACTGTCGGAAAGATGCCTTGAACACCCTCGGCATAAGCGCCGCCGAGTTTCATCTTCACCAGATTCGGCACTCGAAGCCCAAGCCGAGCCGGTTCGAGATAGTACTCAGGAATGAGTCCGTCAATCGAAATCATGATGACGTGAGCGTCTCGCCTCGGCTTCGGTGGTTGAGCAGGCTGTGTTTGACTTGCTTGCGGTGATGCCGGCAGAAATAACGCTACTAACAGCAGGCAACCGATTCCTGTCAGGTTCGAGTGAGTTGGCTTAACGACAGTGGGCAATTTCATGCTGCCTACCTTTCTTAAGACGATTTCGCGCAGTCGCCAAGCTAATGCTTTGATCCTCACGCGTCAAGCCCGGGAGCGCCTGGGAGCCACCGTTCCGAGTTCAACCTTTAGATGTCTGGGTGTTCAAGCGGCAGCTCGCCGTCACGATCCGCGGACAACCTAATTGTCGAACTCAGAACGCTGGCTGAGGAACTTCAACGCTCATACCATCACTGCCGACAATCACCTCGCCGGAGTATTCGCGCTCCAACTCGTGCTTCAACTCAGTCTCATTCACGTCAAAGTAGAAATGCGTAACTATCAGTTTCGCGACTTCGGCTCGAGCCGCCAGCCGAGCCGCCTGGCTTACGGACAAATGACGCACGCCCTCGCGATGCGTCCGAAAAGAGCACTCGGAAATCAGAACGTCCGCCTTGCTGAAGAAGCGCGCCAACTCCTCGCTGTAATCAGTGTCTCCGGTGTAGCAGAGCGCGCGGCCTCCGCTTTCGATCCTGACTGCCAGGCTCTCATTGGTGTGTGGCGTTTTTGCAACCGCCAGCGTCGACTCGTATCCGAGGTCAAGCCTGTCACCGGCAATTACCGTTCGGATGTTGACCGGAAACGTTGTTTGGAAGAGCTTCGTCCCGAACGCCATCTTGAGTCCGTCGAGTACCCAGTCCAGACCGGGCGGCCCGACTATCGTGAAGGGCTCCGCGCGGTCGGTCTTCATTCCGTAACAAAACGCAGCCAAGAGCGATGCGAGTTCGCCGATGTGGTCTACGTGAAAGTGAGTGACAAACAGATGGGTCATCTGTTCCCACGGGAGCCCGTAGCGAGCAAGGGCGTGGACGGTGCCGGCGCCGCAATCCATCATGATTCGCGCGTCGGGCAGTTCTACAAAGTAACCCGCGGAGTTTCGTATCCCGCTTGGAACAACGGTCCCTGAACCAAGTATTGTGAGCTTCATGTTTCCAAGAGGTTGATTCTATCACTTCGAGTCATTGACTACACCGCAGTGGATTTCACTAAAGGCACGCCCCGGTAGGAGGTGACAACTTTTTACAATTCCGGTGCGAACGAGCGACACTTTCTGTAGACTCTCGATGTATGCTATCGCCCAGAATGATCCGAGATGCAATCAGCCAACTAACGCTGCGAAAAAAGCTGACGATACTGGCATCTGTAGGCGTATTCCTGCCCCTCCTGGTATTGACTTATATGCAGTATCGATCGCTCGCAGAACTCCAGAACA
>CAZOOE010000069.1:0-18007 GCA_964581275.1 uncultured Clostridia bacterium | reverse complement strand
CAGTTTCAGGTGTAGCCATGTTGAATCCGTGTGAATCGGTCAAATCCGTCGCATCAGTGGTCCGTAAGTTCGATGCATCGAATTACTAGTGTCGGAGAGACCGACACTTTTTCGACCGACTACGTGGATATCACTGCCTCGCTAGCGGAATGCCGGATACAAGCAGCTAGTTCTTCTTCTGTTCCTCTTTCTTTGGATTCTTTATTTGATTGATTGCGCCTGCGATGATTTGTCGCGCGAACGCCGGAATATCAGCCGCTTTAGCGAGCTCCTCAAGCGCAGGAATCGCCCGTTGATCCCCGAGCGTCGCGAGCGCCTGCACCGCGTTGAAACGGGTCTGAAGCGACTTCTCCTTGAGCGCGGTAAGAAAGACGGCAAGCGCTCGATCGTTTCCTTTTCCCGCTTCGGCGAGCAGCTGAAATGCGGCATTGCGAAGGCTCGGCGGATTGTCCGGCGTTGAGTATTTCAACCCGGCCTCCAGTGCCCGCGGGTCCTTCAGCGCGGCAAATCCTCTCAGAACACCGGCGCGAATCGTGCCTTGCCAGGATTCCAGTTTCATAGTGGCTGCCAGCACATCATAGGCCTGAGGCGAGCCGCTCTGCCCAAGGGCTCGCGCCGCTTCGGCGATTGCGAAGTAGCTGGGATCGGTGTTGACGATTCTCACAAACAGGTCGGCGAGCTTTGGGTCCTTCAAGTCCCCAAGACCCTTGATCGCTTCTCGGCGAATCCGCGAGTCTTTGTCTTTTGCGGCTTCGATCAAAGATGGGCGCGACGCATCGGCCTTAGATGCGGATAGCCCCTTCACTGCTTCCAGGCGCACGCCCCAGTAGCTGTCGTGCGTCGAGGCTTCTGAGAGCGCCTTGGCCGCCGTGTCACTCGTGTGCGTCCGCAACTCGATCGCCGCAAGCACCCGCCCCATCACGTCCGAGTCGCGGAGCAGCTGATAGGCAAGCTCGTCGTCGCTTCGGTCGAACTTCACCTGCTTGATCAGATAGTTGCCCCGGTCGAAGTTTACGATCAAAGGCTTCGAGTCGACTTCAAAAGTGAATTCTTTCTCGGGTTTGTCGATCCACACTCGATGAATCTTTTCTCCTGCCGCGGTGGTGACCGCAATGTCGACGGGCATCGTAAAGAAATCCGGCGAGGGGAACCATGGCCGTTTGTCATCGGGTTTCTGCGTTTGTTTGACAGTCAGCTTGAGAGTCTTCGAGCCGTCGTAGCTCGACTTGATCTCGAACTGGGGATGCCCCATTCGGTAAATCCATTCGTCAAAGAACCACTCGAGGTTCTGACCGGTCGCCTCTTCGATCGCGGCGCTGAGATCAGAGGTCTCAACGTTCTGCCACTGGTTCTTCTTCACGTAGTGGTTGATGCCTTTCCAGAACAGTTCTTCACCAAGCACGAATCGCAGCATGCTCAGGACCGCGGCGCCGCGGGGATAGGCATACACGTCAAACAGCGCGTCGGGATCCTCATAGCGGACGGTCACTATCGGCCGGCGATTGCCCTGATTCCAAGCCTGAAAGTAGCCTTGTTGATTGCCATACATTTCGTACAGGAAGTCGTCCTTGCCTTTGTCGTGCTCCTTCCACAATGCTTCGAAGAAGGTCGCAAATGACTCGTTGAGCCAAATCTCTCCCCAGTGGCGACAAGTCAACAAGTCGCCGAACCACTGGTGCGCGAGCTCGTGAGAGACTACATCGTCCGATGAAATATCCAGCGCCGCGCGCTTATCGTGGACCGCGTTGTCAGTCATCGTTGTGGCGGTGATGTTTTCCATCGCTCCGCCGAAGTCGCGCACCATCGTCTGAGCGTACTTCGCGTACGGATAGTCGTAGCCGATCTTCTGTGAATAGAAAACAACCATTTGAGCAAGCTTGCCGAACGAGACCCGCCCGTTCTCCGCTTGACCGGGATATACGTACGAGCTGACCGGCTTGTCCTTGAACTGGCCTTTAACCTCTTCGTACTGACCGACGATTATCGACACCAGGTAGCTCGAAAAGGGCCGCTCCATCTTCCAGTGCCACGTCTTGGTTTTGTTAGGCACATCGCGCTGAACGCCAATCAACGACCCGTTGGAGATGACTTGAAACTTCTCGTCGGTCGTTGCCAGAAGCTCGCTGGTTGCCTTGTCGTTGGGATAGTCGTAGCACGGGAACCAGTAGTGATTGGTGCGCGCCTCGCCTTGAGACCAGATCTGATAGGGACGCGCAGGGTCGGCTTCTGTCGGTGTGATAAATGTCAGGCCCTGCTTCGGCGTGGCGCTGTAGCTTATTGCGATAGAAACATCGCGGCCGGCCGAATAGGAGCGATCGAGGGTGACGAAGACCTTTTCGTTGTCAACGTATCGGTACTTCAGCGGTGCGCCGCCCGCGAGCGTGACTGATTTGATGGTCATATCGCCGGCGTCTATTTCGATTTCTTTAACATCCGCGCCGAACGGCTGAAACGTTATGGTTGTTTCGCCGGCGACCGATTGTTTTGTCCAGTCGAAACTCAACGCGATGCGATAGTGCTGAACGTCATAGTTATGGCTGCGGGGCCACTGATACGGTGGCGCTTCCGGCGCTTGAGAGGGAGGAGCAGGATTCTGTGCGCCGGATGAGAAGGTAGAGATAGCGAGAATAAGAACGAGAGCCGCGGCCCTCGCTGGTGTCAACCTGAGAAACTGAAAGTGAATCATCAAACCCCCAACGCGATGCATGACCAGATGATGCGTGACTCAAAGGCGGGGCGCGGCCTGATGAGCCGCACCCTGCAAGACAATTCAATGCTGATTAGCGAGAAGGATCTGTCGCTCACCTACGGCTTCTTCTCAGTCGCCGGGTGCTCGTGTGGCGCAAGGAAAGGGATCTTGGCTTCGGCCGAGACGCGCGCTTTGCCGTATCGCGCTTCGATCGCAAATGTATCGGTATCATTCTCGGGCCTGAAGTCGAAGGTCAGGTAGTTGGCTGACGGGCCATCGGCCGCATATTGCAGCGGAATCGCAATGTCTTTTCCGCCGCTGCCAAGGATCAGCTTGTAGTTGTCGTTCGCATCGAAGTTGATGCCCATAATGTAAGAGCCCTTCGGAACCTGCACGCCTGCGATCACTAAGGGAAACTCGGTGTCGAGTTTGCCGATGGCCTTCCAGAGCCTGTTGAATTGGATTAACGCCTGAGGCAGTTTTCTGTTGTTGAACTGAGTTTCATTATAGTGCAGCGATTTGTAACTGAGCGTGAGCTTACCCGCGCCTTCGAGAGTAAGCGTATGTGAGAAATCTTTTGAGACGGTGCGCGGATCGTGCGCCAGCGCGATCGCCGCAAGCACAATAACCAGCGTTGACGAAAACAGAGCCTTCTTCATGCGTAGTTCCTCCTGAACTTTACTCTTGTCCTTCGAGCGGTTGCCAAAGCAAAAATTATAGCGGCGTTTGACGAGCTGTGACAACGCGACTAGCGCGTTGGAGTTTTAACGTTTTCTCTGCGCCGTCCCAGCGTGATCTGCGCCTCGGCAGTGAGTCTACGCTTGGCATTGGGTTCACGCTGAAGGCCGAGTCCGCAGAGATGTCGCAGAGAACTGGGATTAGGACGCTAGGAAGTTCCGGTGAGGGATCAGAGGTGTCGAATCGCCGCTAGCCGCCGATTGCGCACGCCTCGGAAGTGGGCTGACCCTTCCATTCCTTCATGAAATCGACGAGACCCTTCTCGATCTGAACGTTGGGCTGGCGATTGATCAACATCCACTTCAAGTGGACCAGAGCATCGCTTATGAGCCCAGGATTCTGGGTTGCGCATATGAGTCGGTTGTCGACCTCCAGCTTTAACGCAGGAACATCGATGGTAGCGAAGCGGGAAGGGAAGTCGGCCTTCCGGGCTTCTCGATCCCAGGGAGGCGAGATGATTTGCACCCGCCAGTGTTTTGAGTCGTCGCCGCGCACTATGCCCGAAGCGTGATAAGCATCCGTAATCTTTCCCTTTACCCACATGCAGTCCGCACAATAGGTGTGCTGAACAATGGTGAGCACGTATTCGGGCGGGTTTTCGTCGATCATGAGATTGATATCCGGTGAACCGCAGATCGTCGCGGGAGCAGCGCTGTAAGCCGGTTTATAAGCCACTGCCGCGGCATAGTCAACACTTTGTTTCTGTAGTGAAGTTGACGTCCGTCGACGGCCTAACCTAGTATTGCTTCTGTTGAAGGATACCAACGTCAAGGCACGGCTTTAGTGCTTGCCTGTCTCCCTGATAGTTGGCCCAAGGAAGAGGGAAAAACATGGGAAGCCTGGGAATGCCGGAGATTCTGATAATATTGGTGATCGCGCTGATCGTCTTTGGTCCGCGTAAGCTGCCGGAGCTTGGAAAGACTTTGGGTCAAAGCCTCGCGCAGTTCCGCCGGGCGAGCGAGGACTTCAAGCGTCAATGGGAAGATGAGGTTGCGATCGAGCGGCAGCGGATCGATGCTCCGCCGCCCGCCCCGGCCGATAATACAAGTTATTCCGTATCAGCCTCAGCAAGCGCCGCAGAGATCCAAACCGGTGCACCGGAGGAACCCTCGCTAGTACCGCCTGCCGGCGAGGCGCCAGTGATCGCTCACCACGAAGAGACCGCTGCTCACGAAACCAAGCGCGACTGGATGTAGCATAGACTTTAGTCTGCGGGACCGTTACCGGTCGTACGTCAATCCCGCGGCAAACAGACTGAAGTCTAGCTGCCCCAACTATGGCCACCTACCCCGAACCCGACGAAAAAGAGCCGTTAAGTGAAGAAGGAACGATGTCGTTCCTCGATCATCTCGATGAACTGCGCAAACGGTTGATTCGCAGCGCGCTCTTCATTGCGGTTGCATTTGTCATCTGTTGGGTTTTTTCCGACAAGATTTACAACTTCCTGCAAGTGCCGGTTCGAGCCGCAATGCTGGAAGCCAAACGCGCTCCGGCCCAGGAATTCACTGGAACGCCGGTCAAGCTTGGGGATCTGCCCGATGAGACGCCGGTTATTTTCACGTTGACCACTGACGCCAAGATCGGTTCCGTGCTGATTGCCGCGGGAACCGCCATACCCTGCAAGGTTAAGCGCGATGCCGAAGGTGCGATACAACTCGTCACTAGCAGCTATTTTGTGATAAACGACCGAACAGTTATCGAGAAGGACACGGTCATTCCAGCTCAACTCTATCAGTCGTCGACAACCGAGATGGGCCGCGACAATCAACTGGTTGTGCCCACCGTCCAGGGCGCGTTCAACCTTTACATCAAGGTCTCTTTTTATGCTGCGATCTTCTTCGCGGTGCCGTTTCTGCTTGTGCAGGTTTGGGGCTTTGTAGCGCCGGGATTGTATCCTCACGAGAAGAGTTACGCCGCGCCGATCATCATCATGGCATCGGTGTTCTTCCTGTTAGGCTGTGCGTTCGCCTACTACATTGCATTTCCGCGCGCCGCGAATTTCTTGCTCGGCGTGGCAACGGGTGGAAACCTCAGACCGCTTGTGACCGCTGACGAATACTTTGATCTGATCATAATAATAATGCTCGGGCTCGGCGTGGTGTTCGAGATCCCGACCATAACTTTCTTTACGTCGCGACTGGGGCTGGTATCGCCCGGGTTGCTGCTGAGAGTTTGGCGCTACGCGGTAGTCGTCATCTTCATCGTCGCGGCCGTGCTGTCGCCAACCACCGATGTCCCGAATTTGCTTGTTTTTGCGGCGCCGATGCTGTTGTTGTACTTCGTGAGCGTCGGAATAGCGTGGGTATTTCACCGGCGGCGCCGGACCGAGAAGGAATATCAAGCTTCGGAGCGCAAGGGAACTTGAAACGGGCATTCTAAGTCTGGGCGCGGATGTGCCAAAACGATGCCCAGCGGCCGCACCGGCGAGCTTGACCGACCGATGCGCGCTACGTAGACTTGAGCTTCGGGTAAACAAACGCTCACTTTATGTGCCTTGCCAGGAGTTGTTTCTCTATCGAAAGGAGCAAATGGTTATGAAGAGGGATGTCTGTCTCTTCGAGAGAATCGTTGGCGCCGGCCTAATGCTGATACTGTCGGTGGGAATAATCCCGAGCGCTCTCGCTCAGGAAAAAAATCCGGACAAGAGCCAGGGCAAGGACCGCAATGAACGCAAGAAGAAAGAAGAGCTCAAGAGCGTCTATAAGAACTGGCTGGAGCAGGATGTCTTGTACATCATAACCGATGAGGAACGAAAGGCGTTCAAGGCGCTTAAAACCGACGAAGAACGTGATCAGTTTATCGAGGGATTCTGGCTGCGCCGCGATCCTGATCCCGACACTCCCGAAAACGAATACAAGGAACAATACTTCGAGCGCATTCAGTATGCGAACGAAAAGTTCACATCGGGGATTCCCGGTTGGCGCACTGATCGAGGTCGCATCTACATAATGTTCGGCAAGCCGGACGAGCTGGAGTCTCACCCATCCGGAGGCGCCTATGACCGGCCTTCGTGGGAAGGCGGCGGATCGACAAGCACGTATCCGTTCGAGACGTGGTGGTATCGCTATATTGAAGGCATTGGTTCCGACATCGAGATAGAATTCGTCGATCCTTCAGGCTCGGGAGAATACCATATCGCGCGCAGCCCCGATGAAAAGGATGCGCTGCTCCACGTCCCAAATGCAGGACTAACCCTGGCTGAAAGCCTTGGGATGGCAAACAAATCGGACCGCGTTACTGGCATGGGTCAGGGCCCAAACAATGGCATGTATGGCGGGGGAAGGGCGAAAGACCAACCCTTCGAGAAGCTTCAGTTGCTGGCTGATCTGCAGCGTGCGCCGGCCATCAAGTTTCCTGATCTTCAGGTCAAGGCTGATTTGCCCGAAATTGCGTCGGACATCCTTCCGTTCAGCGTGCGCACCGACTTCTTCCGGATCGGTCCCGAATCGGTTGCAACGTCGTTCACGATTCAGTTCGACCATACCGACATTTCATTCAAGAATCAGGGCGGGGTCTACTCGGGGAACGTCAATATCTATGCACGGTTGACGGGGCTTTCGGGCCGACGGGCGGGGAACTTTGAAGACGTCGTCCAGACCGCGCGATACAGCGACGACCAGTTGGCGGCGGCCCAGACTCAACACTCGATCTATCAGAAGAACGTTGTGTTGCCGCCCGGTCGCTACAAGATAGACGTCGTTGCTCGCGACATCGTGAGCGGAAAGACCGGCCTCCTGCACCACTCGTTTGAAGTGCCGAGGTATCAGGAGAAGCAGTTCGCGAGCAGCACGCTGATCCTGGCCGCTTCGATCGAGAAATTGGACAACAAATCGATTGATGCTTTTGGCGGCCAGTTCATCATCGGCCGCTACAAGGTCCGGCCAATGGTGAGCGGAATCTACAGACCGGGGCAGAATCTGGCTCTATTCCTTCAGGTCTATGATGCGGATATGGACCAGGCTACGCTGCAACCCGCTCTCAGGGTTGAGTACGTTATTTCGCGTGGAGGTCAGGAGATCGCGCGCATCGTGGAAGACGGGAAGACGAAGATGGGTATTATCGATATGAAGGGGCAGCAACTGGTCGTTGCGCGCGGAGTTCCCCTTCAAGAGAAGCTGGCGGAACCTGGCACCTATACGGTGACGGCGAAGATCACCGACCTGGTCTCCCAAAAGGTTCTCACGCCGCAAGCTTCGTACACAGTCGTGAGCAAATAGCGACTCGTTGACACAGAATTCTGAAGCCGGGCTGGTGTCGATGCCCGGCTTTTTGATTCAATGAATGGTGTAGACCTAGCCCGCGGGGTAGAGCCGCGGCACACTCATCTGAGCCATTCTCGATCCTCCTACAATAGGAAGCGACATACGTTGGCGACTTTGCGGATCTTTGCGATTTTGCGCGAAACCTGCTCTTCAAAGTCGACGAAGGGTTTCGCGCAAAGTCGCAAAGATCCTCAGAGACCCAAAAATCTGACAAAGACGGCCGCTCCAATGTCCAAAATCCAGGCCATGTCACTTGCAATCCAAACGCTGCCGCCTGAATCCTCTTTTCGTTTCTCAGACCGATTGTTATCATCTCTCCTTCAATCGGAAAGCAGGCTTTAAGCGTTATGAATTTTTCTATAAACCCCTTCACTGAAGACCTGGCAGTCGACCTGGGCACGGTACACACGTTCATCTATGGGCGGGGCCGAGGAATGGTGGTCAATGAGCCGTCGCTTGTGGCGATCGACAAGGTGTCCACCGAGGTGATCGCGGTCGGCAACGAAGCGCTCGAGATGCTGGGACGGTCACCCGAAGACGTCGAAGTTGCGTACCCGATGCAGGATGGAGTGGTCGCTGACTCCGAGCTGACCCAGACGATGCTGAAGAAGTTCATCCGTAAGGCGCGTGGCGGCCGCGCGCGGTTCTCGCGCCGGATAATTCAAAGCGTGCCAGCCGGCATAACTTCGGTTGAGCGCTTCGCGATTCGCGACGTCGTAAAAGGAATTGGCGCAACTCGCGTCTACCTGGTTGAAGAAGGTCTCGCGGCGGCGATCGGCGCGAAGCTACCGGCCGCCGAGATGACTGCGTCGATGGTTGTCGACATCGGCGGGGCGACGACTTCGATCGCGGTCGTTGCGAACGCTGGTATCGTCGAGTCCGAGACACTGAGGCTAGGCGGCCTGGATATGGACCGCGCGATCATCGACTTCATCAAACACAATCGTAAAGTGCTCATCGGCGAACGTACTGCCGAACGACTCAAGATGGTTCTCGGCTCGGCCACCGATCCGGTGGCAGATCACAAGAGCGTCGTCAAGGGACAGAACGTCAGCGAGGGTGGCCCTGAGATGATCGAGGTCTCATCGTTGGAAGTGCACCAGGCGACAGATCCCATCGTAAGACAAATCGTCGAAGCCGTTCGTGATGTTCTGGAGCGAATACCACCGGAGGTGGCGGGCGACATACACGATACCGGGCTGGTGCTCACAGGCGGGATTGCCTTGTTGGCCGGAATGGACACGCGAATCAGCCAGGCGACGAAGCTTCACGTGGCAGTTGCCGAAAGTCCGCGACAGTCTGTGGGCCGTGGCCTGGTTGCCTTGTATGATCAGCCGTTGTTGCTTCGCCGGGTCGCTCGAAACATCGAACTCGCCTGATCGCCTCTGAAACAAGTTGGCATTTCGGGTGGATTAAAGTATTGCGCTCAAACCACCGGGATAATATGATGGCCACTGGTCGCTTCGTATTCACGACGCCACCTTCGCAAAGCGCCCGAGCAACAAGATGGCCTTCTGTCCGAACTGCGAAGCCGAGTATCGAGCCGAAGTTACCGTATGTCCTGACTGCGAACTGGGACTCGTAACGGAACTGACGCCGGAAAACAAAGTGCACGATACGAGCGATCGGAAGTTCGTCGGGCTTCGGTCGTTCAGGAACAGCACCGAAGCTGAAATGGTCTTCGAGCTGCTCGATCAAAGTGGAATTCGAGCGTTCGTAAAAGGCGGCGAGGTCGGTATCTTTGGCACCTCCTTTATTGGAGGCGTCGTGATGGTGGAAGAGGCGGACCTCGCGCGTGCGACTGAGATCTACGAAGCTTACTTCAACGCTGAACCGCCTGCCCCTTTGGAAGACAATCAATCTGACAAGGAATAGTTTCTGGTTGGGTTTCTAGTTTCTCGTTTCAGCTTCAACCTTGTGCTCGGGAAGCGGAACCCCGAATCCAAACCACAAACCAGAAACCATCTTATGAGGGGTACGCGATGAAGAATCTCCTTCGCTTATGCGCAATCGCTTTGGTCGCAATCGTGCTTGCGTCGCAGACTCGCGGACAAGAAGGCTCGACTCGAGCCGAGTTCGAGTGCTTGGCTCTTGCTAACTCTTCACACCTGGCGACTGCCGGAGCCGCGTCGCCCTTTTTGTCTTTCCATCATGTGTGGACGCCGGGGCTCGACTACGGGACGTTTCAGTCAAACGGGCTGAAGCTGACTTACGAAACGCAGGGCAGTGGTGAGGATGTTGTGATCGTCGTCCACGGTGGCGCCGGACTGCCACACGAGTATTTCCATCCGATGCTTTACAACCTGAGTCGCTACGCCAGGCTGGTCTTTTTCGACAGGCGAGCCGATATGCTTAGTTCGAAGTCGGGTCATGGCATGGCTACGGTCGACGAGTTGTCCGACGACGTGGATGCGCTTCGCAAGACGCTCGGACTGGAGAGAGTCACATTGTTGGGCCACAGCTTCGGCGCGACGATCGCTCTCAACTATGCGTTGCGACATCCGGCCAACGTAAAGCGGTTGATCCTCGTGAGTGCCGCGGCGGCGGTTGAGAATCCGTACGAAGGCGAGAAGCGGATCTTGAAGGCGCTCTCGAGAACCGAGATGGCAGCTTACCGATCGAGCGAGGGGGGAACCGGTGCCACCAAGCCGTGCGATCGTGTGCGAATGCGCTATGCAGTGTTGTATCCGCACTACTTCCACAAGCTCGTTCCCTATGAGTTTGATCGCGGCGTGTACACGGTATACTTCGACGCATTGTCAAAGAAGGAGGCGCTGGCTAGCGACTCAACCAGACTGGACGTCCGCGGGCAACTGAGCGAGATCAAGGTACCAACTCTGGTGGTTGCTGGACGGCACGATTTGGTGACGACGCCCGATCAATCATCGGAGCTTGCCGGAGGGCTTCCGCAATCGAGGCTGGTTGTGTTGGAGCACAGCGGTCATTTCCCGTTCTTCGAGGAAAACTATTTGTTCACCGAATGGGTGCGCCAGTTCATGGTGGCCACAAGCGGACAACACGACGATCGGACGACCCGAGGTTCGGTGACAGAGTCGTCGAGTGGAGCTCACTAGTCGTCCCTTCAGCTTCGACAAGAAAGGTGGGCGTCCCGTCCGTGGGCGCCCTTGTTCTGTCTTCTTCCCCGCAGCGAAGGGACGCCGGTTGTGATTCAAATCGGCTTGAAGTCACGAAGCCGACCCTCGGACAGAGTCCCACGCTCGGACAAAGTCCCGCTTTTAAGTACTCCCCGGCACGCCCACCATACATGCCGCGAACTCTACCTGCGTGATATAAAGAGGCGATGAGCGACGAACTCATAGTTTTCCTTACTACGTCGAATAGCGACGAGGCCGCGCGGATCGCAGAGGCTCTGGTATCGGAGCGGCTCGCTGCCTGCGTGAATGTCGTCGACGGCATCGAATCGATCTATCGTTGGGAGGGTAATGTTACCCGCGATCGCGAAGCGCTGATGATCATCAAGACGACCGCCGAGCGATATCCTGAATTGGAGCACCGCGTCAAAGAGCTTCACGGCTACAGCACACCTGAGGTCGTGGCGATCAGAATCGAGCAAGGCTCCGAGCCATATCTGAATTGGTTGCGTGATTCGGTCGCTGATCCAGGAACGCAATAGGCAGGTAGGACGATACTGTGGTTTTCAAAATCCGAATTGCGTTGCCATCCATTAGTGCTTGAAGTGTCTCATTCCGGTGAATACCATGGCCAGCTTGTGCTCGTTCGCAGCAGCTATCACTTCCGCATCACGCACTGATCCACCGGGCTGAATCACCGCGGTGATTCCCGCCGCCGCCGCTTCGTCGAGCCCGTCACGGAAAGGAAAGAAGGCATCCGAACCGACGACGCAACCGGCGAGCGGGAGCTGCGCCTTCATTGCCCCGAGCTTTACCGAATCCACCCGGCTCATTTGCCCTGCGCCGACGCCGACCAGCTGCCCTTCGCGCGCGTAGACGATCGCGTTGGATTTGACGTGCTTGGCTACGATCCAGGCGAATCGCAGCGCGCGCATTTCTTGATCGGATGGTTGCCGCTCCGATACAACCCGCAGGTTCGCATCGTCCAACACGCCGTAGTCGCGGTCCTGAACGAGTAAGCCATTGTCACTGATGACTCGCAAATCGTAGAGAGCGGGGCGGATCGCACTCACGTGTACTCGCAGGACGCGCAAGTTCTTTTTTGATGCAAGGGTAGCGAGCGCCGCTGGCTCGTAGTCCGGCGCGGCGATGGCCTCGAAGAAAGTTTCGCAGATTGCTTGCGCAGCTGCCTCAGTCACAGATCGATTGAATCCGATGATGCCTCCGAAAGCGGACACTGGATCGGTTGCGCGCGCCTTCTCGAATGCTTCACGAGGGTCAGCCGCGATCGCCGCGCCGCAGGGGTTGGTGTGCTTGATGATCGCGCAAGCCGGGTCGCCGAACTCCGAAACCAGCGACCACGCGGCATCGAGATCGATCAGGTTGTTGAACGACAGCTCCTTGCCCTGAAGCTTTTCTGCGTTCGCTATTCCTCGACCGGTTTTCGAAGTCAAGTAGAGCGCCGCGCGCTGATGCGGGTTCTCTCCGTAACGCAAATCCATCGCTTTCCTGGCGAAGACGGTAAGCTGGGCAGGAAGACCCGCCGGCTTCTCAACCCTAAGGTTTTCGGTTGCCGGATCAATCGCGACCGAGCCTTCGAGAAAGTCCGAGATCGCGGCATCGTATTGAGCAGTCGTTTCAAACGCACGGCGCGCGAGCTTGAAGCGAGTGGCTTTTGAAACCGCGCCGCCGCTCGATTCCATTTCCTCTGCGATCGCGGTGTAGTCTGACGGATCTACAACCACGACGACGTCCAGGAAGTTCTTAGCTGCCGAGCGAACCATCGACGGCCCGCCGATGTCGATGTTCTCGACGGCCTCTTCGACGGTGACATCTTCGCGAGCGACCGTTTCGCGAAACGGGTAGAGGTTGACGACGACCATGTCGATGTATTGAATAGCATTCTCCTCGGTCTGGCGCTGATGTTCGGCGTCGTCGCGAATGGCTAACAAGCCCCCGTGAACTTTCGGGTGGAGGGTCTTGACGCGCCCGCCCAGGATTTCGGGGAAGCCGGTGAGGTCCGACACGTCGCGGACGGCGAGCCCCGCTTCCTTCAGCGCCCTTGCAGTCCCGCCAGTCGATATGATTTCGATCGAATGCCGGCTGAGCATTTTGACAAACTGGGCCAGCCCTGTTTTGTTTGACACACTGATTAGCGCCCGTTTTATCTCTTTCACGAGCCAAACGATACCACAGGGGTTTCGACTGTCAAACAAGGATTGCAGTCAATCGTGTCCGACAAGCTGCCAGCTTGTCGGATATGCGTGAAGTTCATCACGACAAGCTGGCAGCTTGTCGGACATGATTACAATCTCTTGATCACTCACCATCGCTCGGATTATTAAACAGCGCCGTTAGCTTGATGCTGCCGTGCCCGAATTGAGGAAAGCCCGCGGCGCCCCGGTTCCCAGGATCGAGCGTTGACGCTGTATCATCGGGCGGAAACAGAACCAGCGAGTTGAGGAAGTCAAGCAATGCTCCTCTCTCTTCTCGTCCCAGCCTAGCGAAGCGGTTCCTTACAGCTTCGGCTTCGCCGCCGTGCCGCAGAATCACTTCGGTGAGGTTTATGCTGCGTCCGTCGTGGCCGTAGGGCGCGGTACTCCCCACGCCCCATAGCGGCGTCGTAATGAACTGTGTTCGCGTCGTCCCATCATAGTTGCGTTCGTAAAAACTCGGCCCGAGATCGTGGCGTTTGAAATCGGCGAAGATATTTCGCACCAGGAAGGGCTGGAGCCGTGGTCTCTTCAGAGTCGGGAAACCGCTGCCGTCGTCGGTCACAGAGAACAGCGCAGAGGCGGTGGCGAAAAGATTGTTGAATATACCCTTCACCGGATCATAGACCGTTTCAACATCCGCCACCCGTCGATCATGGTTTATCTGTAGGTCGGGCATATGACATTGCGCGCATCCGATCCGATCGAACAATCGACGCCCGTACCTAGTTGACTCATTCTGCTCGTAGGTTGCGGGCTTGAAGTAATTCAGCAGATAGAATTCGAGATGATCAACCAGACTCACCGGGATTTCGTTGACCTTCCCATCGCCATCAGGATCGTCACTCTCGCTCGTGGCTAATGGAGCTTCGACTGCGTCCAGCGAGCCATCGAGCACCATTCCAGCCGGCGTCGTTATATGGGCTCCTGATTTCGCGGCGGAGAGATCGGGGTCGACTGCTTGTAGTCCCATCTCGTTGTTCAAGGCTCCGACGACGAATTCGCGAATCGAGATTGTCCCGCCGTGATGGAAGAGGGGGCGTACGCGAAGGTCTCCATCGACGCCCTGAACGTTTGAGGTGTCAACGGAGCCATCAGGGTTGGCGGCGATCGTTCCGAATTGGATCCCCTTGCTGGACAACTGCTTTGTGATGGGGTGATGGTTAGCGAAAGCGTCGTCGACTGCCTGGGCGCGAATCGCTCGTAGATCAGTGGTGATCTCATCAGCCAGCATTTCCTTGAGCCCCAGGCCGAACAGGTGCGGCGCATCGCGGCTGTCGGGCCGGGTGACGACGTCCCCGCCTGCGCCTGCCGCGCCACGAGGCCTGCCGTGGCAAGCAGCGCAGCTATCTGCCAGGCCGGCCCCGATCGCGAGATTGGAATTGATGTCGCCGAAGCCGTCCCCGGTAACCGGACCCTGCCCTTCAGCTCGAGTGAACTTGCGCTGAAAGAGTTGCCGGCCGCGACGAATTGATCGAAACGGATCGCGCGCGATGATGAAAGATGAGGAATCAACAGTCATCCAGTCGCCGCGACCCGCGCCGATCTGCTGCGTGAGAGTTTTCTTGATTCCGTCGTTGGCAATGTTCGGGGCCTTGGTCTTATCAATGAGTTGCGCGAGCGCGGGGACGGTCAGCAACATCGCCGCGACCGCCCACAACAGGATTGCGAGCGTTTTGGATTTCTCGACAGTCATAAGAGTGTTCTCCTTTCGGTCCGCGAATTCTTCACGGTCAGCAGTCTCGTAGAAGATCCGTCGCTAGAAAATTTGTTGAGGTTCGTGAAGAAAGGCTGAGTATCGGTTCAAATCCCATAGAAGCCGCAGGATAGACGAAAGCCGTCAAGGCGTGACCTGGATCGCAGCGTGACCTAGTGACACCGAACAAAATCGTATGATAAAATTTGACACGGAAATCACTACCTGAGTCCACAAGGAAAATAGACAAAAAAGGTTTAAAAGTCCCTAGAAACGAATAAGGAAGTTCTGAGAAAGTTCTAAGGGCACTATGTCCCTGCTCGTGCAGCACCTTTATCAGTTTGGGGTGTTCGCAGTAGATACGGATCAAAGAGTCTTGCTGCGTGAAGGGAAGCCTCTACCCTTAGCTCCTAAGGTTTTTGAAACCCTTCTAATTCTGGTCGAGAACAGCGGGAGGATTGTCGGCAAGGATGAGTTGATGAATCGGCTTTGGCCCGACACCTTCGTCGAAGACCAAAACTTGACCTTCAACATTCAGCAACTCAGAAAGACTCTCGGCGATAACGCTCGCAAGCCAGTCTATATCGAGACCATCGCGCGCCGCGGCTATCGCTTTATTGCGCTTGTGGAAGAACTTCTGAATGATGAAAGCGAGACGACCAGTCAAATCAACCGGGGATTGGAGATCCACGATACGCAATCGAGAAGAGACGACGCTTTCCACGAAGACAGCTTACAAGTGCAAGAGTTGAGTCCAAACGCCAACCTGGCCAGCGCCGACGAGCCGGTTAAGCCTGAAAGGAATCTAGGGGCAAAACCAGTCTTTAATCCAGCTTCGACAGCATCAGGCAAAAGGTTACTAGCTATTGGAGGCGCACTGGTCATAGTTCTTGCCGCTGCGGTATTCGTCTTTTGGCAGTCCTCAAAGCGCCACTTGAGTGAGGATAAGAAGATTGAGAGCAAGTCTCAGGTCCTAAAGCTCGAGAAGCTAACACAAACCGGTCAGAGCAGGCACGTGGCAATTTCCACCGACGGTAAGTATATAGCTTACACACGAGTCATCGAGAAGAGGGTTTCCATATGGCTGCGCCAGTTGGCCACAAACACGAATGTCGAAATCGTTCCCGCAACCGGCCTGATGTTTGGGCTGGCGTTCTCCAATGACGGCGAATATCTGTATTTCGTCAGAGGCGAACCACTTGCGCTCCATCGCGTTTCGCTGTTAGGAGGCGTGCCAACTAAAATACTCGATAAGCTGGAAGGCAACTTCTCGATTTCATCCGACGATCGACGAATTGTTTTTGTTCGCAGGGCCATACGCAGCGACGGACAGAGTGAGTATTCTTTGATCGTTGCGAGCTCTGATGGAAGTAATGAACACACTATACTATCCCGGATGTATCCGGAAAGATTGGATACTCCTTTATGGTCCCCTGACCATCGAACAATCATTTGCGCCTGTGGAAGCTCACAAGGCGGCAGTCAGAGAGTGAGCATCGTTGAGGTCAGTGTCGCCGATGGAACGACGAGAGAATTGTCGTCGAACAGATTTTTTAACATTGGGAAGATGGCGTGGCTGCCTCATAAAGGCGGATTCATAATGGTCGCGAGGAAGAATGCTCAAGACAACAAAGAGCTTTGGCAAGTCTCTTATCCAGGCATGGAGATCACCCAGATCACCGAGGGACTATCGCCCTTCCTGGATTTGAGTATCGCGGTCACTGTGGACAAGGCGGTCGCCACGCAAGCGACTCGAATCTCCGACATCTGGGTAGGGCAGAGCGGTGAGCCCCGAAGTCTCAAGAAAATCATGCAGGCGATGGATGAATTCTGTTGGACTCCGAACGGCCGGCTAGTGTATCAATCAACCGCCAGCGGCAATAGAGACTTGTGGATAACGCAACCGGACGGCGCCGAACAAAGACAATTGACGAACGACCCTGCTCTCGATGGTAACCCTGCAGTAACGGCCGACAATCGCTACATTGTATTCACATCTAACCGCACCGGAGCGCTTCAGCTTTGGCGCATGGACATCGACGGCGCCAATCAAATACAACTTAGTGATGGAGCAGCGAAAGACTACCCTGCGATCTCGCCTGACGGGAAATCGGTTCTTTACAATACCACCGATGATTGGCACCTATGGAGGATGTCAGTAAACGGCGGCGAGCCGGTGCGTCTTACGGATTATCCCGCGTCCTTCCCTGCCGTTTCTCCTGACGGCCGCATGATCGCCTGCATTGGAAGAAATGACCCGAGGCGCGAACACTCGATCCTGATCCTGCCTTTTGAAGGCGGCCAGCCGTTGAAGAGAATGGATTTCACCGAAGCAGGCTTTTCAAAGAGTCGAATGCAGTGGACGCCCGACGGCAAAGCGCTAATCTATGCCATTGAGGGCCCTGGTCCGGCAACCCTTGTCAAACAAGCCCTGAGCGGCGGACCAGCTGAGGGAATCGTTGACTTCGGCGGCGACGAACTCTTTGATTTCGGCTATTCAGTTGATGGCCGATTCCTGGCTATCACCCGCGGTGAGTGGGAGCACGACATCGTGCTGATTAGCAATCTCAATCGATATTGAACACGATTCCCTCTCGTCTCAGCACACAGCATCCAGGCCTGCGCAGCAATTCCACCCTCTATGACGGAGAGTTGCTGCACCCTGACTTAGCTTCTGGGACCCAACTACAAACACAAATGCTTCTTGCGGCGGCTTTCGCCGTGGCCTGCGTATTGCTCTTAGGTTATATCGAAGTTCGTTAGCAAAACCTCAGGATCAAATCTGTAGCACGTTCGCTAAAGTCTCAAGGAGGAGATATGTTCAAAAAAGATCCTTACAATAGGGCTCGGCGGTCTAGTGATCCATGCGATCTGTGTGCAACCTTCCTACGCCGCCTCTAAAGAAGAGATGCAGTCTCAACGCACTGAGAAAGTGAGGGCAGGGATTCTCAGGCTTGGAGTAGGCACGGAGGCGCGCGTCGCGATCAAGCTGCGAGATAATGTGAAACTAGCTGGCTACATCAGCGAAGCTAAAGACGACTCATTCGTCGTGACAGACCTGAAAACTCAAGCGGCTACAACTGGTTGTAGGGCAAATCAAAAAGATCTTTGAGGTGTCCCATATCCCCCGTCTTCAAGCCTTGAGTAAACCAGCGCACACGCTGTTTTGAGGTTCCGTGCGTGTATTTTTCGGGAGAGGTGAATCCGGTGGTTTCACGCTGCAGTCGGTCGTCCCCGATCGCGTTGGCGGACGTGATGGCTGATTCGACATCACCCGGTTCAATTGCGCGCACCCCGCGGCATTCAACCCGAAACCT
>CAZOOE010000068.1:4887-18251 GCA_964581275.1 uncultured Clostridia bacterium | reverse complement strand
ACGCCGCGTACAATGCGTATCGGCAAGCATTTGCGTTTGATCCCACAAACGAGTTGGCTCTGGTCAAAATGCGCAGGATGCTCGAAGCGCAAGGGTTGCCCACCGACAATTTACCCTCGAACGGCGACCCTGCCGGCCCAAAGCTCAAACCCAAGGCCGAAACAAATCTAAAGACCTCTTACACCACGAATGGGGTTTCGGCACCCGGCAACACGACGAAGGTACAGATGCCGGGCATTCCCGGACGCCGATTCGCCAAGACGGATGTCATCTATCGCGATACAAACATTCTGACCGCCATCGAACAACTGGCGCAGATGATGAAGCTGAATGTCATCTTCGACATGATGGTGGTCAATCAGATGAAGATGTTCAAGCTCACCGTCGAGCTTCGGGACGTGACCTATCCCCGCGCTCTTGAAATGATCTTGAAGACGAACAATCTGATGTACGCGCAGATCGATTCGCGCACAATCGTAATCGCCAGCGACAACCCGCAGCAGCGCATGAGATATGAGCCGTACGCTGTTCGCACCTTCTACGTCAAGAACTCGCAGGTCGACGATGTGAAAACCGCGGTTCAAGGGAGCCTGGCCACAAAGAATATGACCACGGTCAAACAACTCAACGCTCTGATTGTGCGCGACACGCCGTCCAATCTCGAGCTTGTGGAGAACTTGATCAACTCGCTGGACAAATCCAAGGCCGAAGTCTTGATAGACATCAATATCTACGAGGTTTCGCGCAACAATATGCTTCAGCTTGGAAACCAGTTCGCAACTGATGCGTCTTCGACACAAGTTGGATTGAGCGCCCTCGGCGGAATAAACGCGGAGAAGAGCATTTTGGGCCTTGGCGCGCGCACATTCACCGCGCCGCTAGGTTTTGCATTGGGTCTTCCCAATAGCACCGTCAGCTTTTTCCAGGACAAAGGGAAAGCCAAGCTGCTTGCTTCCACCCAGGTCCACGTGCTTGACGATCAGGATCAATCTATACGAATCGGCCAGAGGGTGCCTATTCAAACGGCCAGTCTGCCCACGTACACCAATGTTCCCCAGAGCACCCAAAGACAGGGCGCGGCACAGAATGGCGTTGGCGTTGTGGACCAATTCCAGGGGTTGAACGGCGCGTTTGGTGTAGGCATACCGCAGATCCAGTATGAGAATGTCGGACTCAACATAGACATGAAGCCAACCGTCTATGAGGACGAGATTCAAATGAAGATGAAGATCGAGTCAACATCGCTTGACCGTAGTACCGGTAACTTCACACCTTCGTTTAACCAGCGCACGATGTCTACGATGGCGCGGGTAAAAGACGGCCAGACCACCATGGTTGCCGGTGTCAGCCAGGAGGAGCAAGCAAAGGGCGTCAAAGGGATTCCGCTGGTCGGGTTGATTCCAATCCTTGGGCGCTTCTTCGCAACACCTACTACAACCGATCGCCAAAGCGACGTCATTATTACGGTGACGCCGCACATCCTGCGCCGCGCGGATATAACCGAACGGGATCATCTGGCGTACTCCGCGGGCGATCAGCAGAGCTCGACCAATCAGCTGAGGATTGAGCAGATTCTTTATTTGGCTGAGCAGGACGACGCACAGCCGAATCAGGTTGCCGAGAGTCCCGCAACCGCTCAGCCTGAGACAAAGCCACAGCCGGTGAGCGCGCCGCCGGCAATCGTCAACACCAGCTCGCCCGGAGTCGTAGTGGCTCCGCAACCCGTGCCACCCCAGACGCTGCCGCCAAATGTGATAAAGATGACGGTCTCCAAGCCCGGCGCCCAGGTGACCAAGACGACAGCGGAATCGCAGCAAGTGAATCAAGCCAACAAACAACTGGATGATGACGATGACGATGACGACGAGACGCCTGCCGGCCATCAACCTACAGCTCCGTTGATGGTTTATGTGAGACCCAATTCGGCCACCGCCGCGAAGGGGCAGGACCTTTACGCCGCCATCTTCGTCAACGGCAACGGCGAAGTCTCCTCCGCACACATCACCCTTACTTATGACGGATCACTGTTGGAGGTAAAGGGCGTGCGGGACAGCGGAATGTTGAGCGCCGGCGCCAGAGCCGAGCTTAACTTTACGGCCGAAGGTGGACTGCTGAATATCCAAATGGATAGACCTCAAGGTACACCGGCTGTGCCCGCGCGCGGTCAGCTGTGCCTGGTGGTATTCACTGTGAAGGCGGCGGGCCAATCCCCGCTGGTGCTCAACGAGCAGCAGACGCAATTCCGCAACGCCAGCGGTCAAGTGCTTCCTATCAAGGTTCATTCGTCGCAGATTGATATTCGATGAATAACCTGGAATCTCGGATTTCGAATCTCGAATTTCGAATTGATAAAACGATGGTCTGCGGTACAATTCGCAACTCGCGATTCGAACTTACGAGATCTGCTCGTGGCTTCACCCTCCTCGAGATAATAATCGTCATCACCATCCTATCCGTGCTGACTGCGGCCGCCATACCGATGGTCCGCAATACCGTGAGGCGCGAACGGGAGGCTGAGCTGAGGCTGGCGCTGAGGCAATTGCGCCAGGCCATCGACAGGTACAAGTTCTATCACGACCAAAGTAACGGCACTGCGATCCCCCTCGAGTGGAAAACACCAACCGGTTATCCGAAGGAACTGTCGATACTGGTCGAGGGTTTTACCCCGGCGAACGTCGTGGGCACCAGCGATGCTCGCGTGCGGTTCTTGCGCCGACTCCCGATCGATCCTCTGACCGGGAATACCGAATGGGGCTTGAGGTCGTACAAGGACAAACCCGATTCGACCTCCTGGGGAGGCGAAGACGTGTTCGATGTCTACACCAAGAGTAACGGCGAAGCTCTGAACGGCAAGAAGTACAAGGATTGGTAATGCGAATTAAAACGGCATCGAGGATCGAGGATCGACGATTGAGGATCGCGCGGCGCGCCGAGGCGGCGAACTTCTATCCGGGATCTGCAATCAGCGCCTCGGAGGGATTCACGCTGCTCGAGTTGGTCATGGTGATGACCATTATCGTAATACTTGCGGCGGTAGGCGTGACCTCCTACCAGCACATCCAGCTGAAAGCACGCGAGACGATACTCCGCGAGGACCTCCGGACCATGCGCAAGATGATCGACCAGTACGCGGCTGATAAAGAAAAGCTTCCGCAGGCGCTCGATGATCTGGTTACCGCGCTATACATGCGCGACGTACCGATCGATCCAATTACCGGTCAAAAGGACTGGGTGGTCGATATGGGCGAGGACACGGTGTCGCGCGACGGCGGCACAGGAGTGGTCGACGTTCACACTGCTGCTGGGGGAGAAGGCAGCGACGGCGTCGCCTACCGCGATTACTGAGAAAGGAAGAGGGCACAAGCAAGAGGCCAAGATCAAAACAAGGTGGACAGGCTGTATGCCTGACTTGTTCAGCCCCTTTCCTTGATGCCCGTTGTGATGTCAGTCTTACGAAGATTCTTCTTGGCGCCACCGGCGCCTAACACCGCAGCGGGTTTCGTGGATGACAACTTTGCGGTAGTTGACCTGCGCCGCGGTCGACATGGGTTCTCTCTCGCCTCGAGCGCCGTCACCCAGCTTCCTTTAGGGTTGATCACTCCCAGCTTTGAGACCTTGAACATACAGGATACCGATGAGCTCTCTCAGATCATCGCGCAGACCGCCGAAGCCGCGGGGCTCTCAAACAAAAGGCGCTGGTCAGTCGCTTTGCCCGACGCAACGGCACGGACGGTTGTAGTAGCACTTGAAAGCAGACCCTCAAGCCGGCGAGAGTTGAACGAAGTTATCGCGTGGAAGGTTGAGCGCGTGATCGCTATCCCTTCAAAGGAGCTGCGCATTTCGCGTCAACGCATGAACCCGGCCGGTGGACAGGATCGCTTCGTGGTGACCGTGGCTCACAACGAGGTCATCTCGCAGTTCGAATCTGTATTCGCAGGGATGAGGTGGAATGCAGGGCTGATATTGCCGCGACATATGGGCGAAGCGCAGTGGCTGATGTGGGACGATTCGCCTGGCGACAAGATGCTGGTGTCGGCAAATCGAAGCGGCTTTACTTCGTTGATAGTGCGAAACGGCGATCCGGCTTTCGTGCGCACGTTTGTGTGTGAGCCTGAGTCGATTGCTGATGAGTTGCATCGCTTCGCACTGTACTACCGCGACAGACTGGTTGATGGGAGCGGGGCCACGAACACCTTGGCCAGGATTCTTGTGCTGGGTGGAATTGATTTGGCGGAGGCCCGCAGCGCCGTGGCCGACGCGATCGACAGCGAACCTCAGGTGCTCGACCCAGGGCAGTTTGGGATGGATCTAAGAGGTGAACCGATTCGATTCTACCAACTAGCCGGCGCTGCCGGTCTCGCGACAATTGCCTGGCAGTAGTGAGTGGAAGTAAGAAGGGCAAAAGGCGAATAGTTGTTGCATCTCATTTGCCGTCTGCCTTTTGGTTTCTTGCCTGTGTCCTACCTGGTTTTCGGTTTGCCTCTCCAAACCTCAACCGCACTAGCCGGAACGACAGGCTCCGCCGGCACCCCAAAAATCGACACCGAGAGGGAGAATTTCTTTGGGTTGACTAGCCCAACAACCAGTCTGGCGGCGACGGCTTCCCCTGGGGACAGTGTGTTATCACTCCCGGCATCAACATTAAGGCGGGCTCCCTCAGTCCAGTTCGACTTCGGCTCGCGCGTCAAGAGTATGTGGCGGGTCATCTCAGCGACACGCAGGAAGGGACTCATGATAGGCGTGTTTCCGTGGTTGGTTATCAGCAGGTTTACGATCAACCGCGATGCGCCACTTGCCGTAGTCGGCGGTTCGTCCGGAGAGGTGTCAGACCAATTCAGGTCCACCTTCTCTGAGGAAATAAAACTGACATCGACATTTGAACCGACGTTTAAACCAATAGAAAAGTCCGCTACGCTCGTTGCGACCATGGTATTGTGGGTAAGGGGTTCAACCGCAAGGAGCCCGATGCGGCCCCGGGTGGTGGCGACGAGAGGCAGAGTCACCCGGTAACGTTGTGCATCCGACGGGATGTTCTCAGCAAGCGCGGCAAAGCTGAACCCTCCATCGGTGGACAGCGAAAGATACTGGGGAAAGCCGGGAGCATTTGGCGCCGTCCAGGCGATAACGTAATCATCGCCGCCCGCGAGACGTTCACCGCCGCCGGGAGATCCGACAAGAATACTCGGATAGCCCCCAATCACGCTGGGCCCGAGCTCGTGCAGCGTGTCGACGCCGCCGTCATTTCCATTGCCTGCCGAGTCTTCGTAGTTGTCCCAATGTCTTGCTCCTGCGGTATAAATCGCGATCGAGGAGGGCGACGCGTCGAGCATCAGACCCAACGGATCGGTAGCTGATATCGCGAGCTTCCAAGGGCTGGTCACGTTTCCATCCGAAATCAGCACAGTCTCGCCGACCCACGTATCGTTGGCATACGCCGTCTTCTGCCAGCCGTCAGTTTCATTGCTGTCCAACAGCGTCACCTCGTCGAGCCGTCCATCGCGCCCCATGGTCGCTCGAGGTATCGCTGAGGTATCCATCGGCTTCGAGAACTGCAGACGCACTTGCAATCGACCGGGATCTATACCCGGGAATCGTGCGTCGACGTACATCTGGCGGCTGCTTGCGTTATCAGGCGACGCTGCCCATCGCGCCGAATATACCAACTTTGAGAAAGTGCCGTCGGGTCCTGGTGTGTAGGCTTTGACTGATTCGAGGATTGGCGGGCCGACCGACCAGGTCAGCAGCTCCTTAGCCCCTGCCCAGGTTTCCTGGTTTACAGCCGGGATTTGGCTCTCCGCCACGCTGAAGTCGCAGCACTCCGGCCGCATCTCGACGACAAACGGCGCAGGGACGTGATTGACCCCGTAGGCGTAGTCAATCGACGAGCCGGTCAGAGCATAAAGATCGACCGCTTGCTCAGGGCGATAGCGCTGTCGGGCGACACTGAAGACCGAGTCCGACATCCGCTGCGCAAGCCCGGAAAGTGTATTGTCGTCGGCTGTCGCAAATGGAGCATAGCCCCACGGATAGAGGATCAGCTGGGAGTAGTTGTGATAGTCGAGTTGGGCCCGGAAATGACGATTGGGATCATCAACCAGCAATTTGACCGCCCTCACCTCAGGCTCGCTCTCCGGCTGAGGTCCGCGAAAGATTTCAGAAGCGGGATCATCGCTTCCGCCGATATCGTCGTTGATACAGCTTCGATCACTGCAATAATCAGGGCAGGGGGCGTCTTCCTGTAGTCTCCACTCAAAGCTGTAGTTGCGATTCAGGTCGACACCCACTGATGACGAGCAGCTCCCGCTTGAAATGGGCCTTCTGTTCTTCCGCCAAAGCCGGACCGGGTTCATCTCATCGTTTGATGCGGCCTGAGTATAAGTTAGCCCATCCGGATTCACTATCGGAACGATCCATATTTGAAGGTGGTCAACCAGGCTCTTGATCGAATCGTCAGTCTCGTATCCGCTCACGAGTCGATTCGCAAAGTAGACCGGAGATTCCACGGATATCCATTCGCGGGCGTGATGCAATCCGGTGATCAATACATCGGGCTTGCTCACGTCATCCACCGAAGCGTCCTTGCTAATCTTGAGCGCGAAGATCTCTCTGCCTTCAAAACTGGACCCTAACCTGGAATACCTGGCGAGATCGGGATGCGCCGCCGCCAGTGCCTTGAACTCGTTGAGCGTCTGCTCGTAGCTGTGGAACTTTCCATTTGCGAGCGCAATGCTCACCCCGCCGCCCGGCTTCGCTTTCTGCCGGCGGCCCGCATCGAAAGTCTTCCCCGCGAAAAGCTCGGGCGCGCGGTCGGCAAACTCTTCCGGAGTATAAAATCCCTGTAATTTGTATCCGCGTCGAGTGAATTGCTCTCTGATATGCGAGCTGATGGAAGCCGATGAGCCGTCCGAGAGGAAAATGTCCATGTACGCCAGGCGTGAACCGTCGCGCATGAGGATGTCTTCTCTATCACCCAACCAATCCGAGTAGCCCGGCGCCGCGGTCGCGTGATCGGCGAGATCGATGACCGCAATGCGTATCTGTGAGGCTGAGCCGGCGCCGGCTGATAAATAATCAGGTGTGATCGATTGGGCGGCTGCATCGCCGCTCCCGTGGGCCTTTTGCCAGGCAGCGATCGAATCGTAGATTACTTTGCTTCTGATACCTGCGTTCCGTAAGCGCTGGATCAAATATGGAGGCGCTGCCGCGACGGTTTGAAGGCCGCCGTCAAACCAGATTGTCGCATCAAGTCCGCTCGACTTCGCCAGGGCTAACACCGCATCGGCGGGTGCGTCGATGCGAACGATCTGCGGCACAAACTCTTTGCGCGAAAGCTCCGATTGAACCTCGCGATAGCTGCGCCAAGCCTCTCGCCGCAGTCGCGCATCAGTATTATTCAAGGCGACTTTCCACACGTCTAGCGCGCCCTCCTCATCCACCCGAGCGAGAGCGGTGAGCGAATCGTGAAACTCGGCCGAATTGGTCGAAGCGAGATGAATCTTCAGCTCGGCATGTCTGGCACCGCGATCGTCATCAATCGGGTTTGAGTGTTTCTGAGCAGGGTCCGAGCGAGCAGATACATCGATTGGTCTTGTCCCGGCAGTCATCAGTAACGCGAGGGCCCCCAGCACAATGCCCGCCAGCGCCAGTTCGCGATGTAGGCTACGCTTATTCATGCGCTCTTCAACTGCCTTCGATAGACAAGGGGTGTACCAGAAGGCCGCAAACAGGTCAAGACTCTTAGACCAGAACCGTCATCTCTAAAGCCCGACTTAGAGCTTCAATCCTGCGAGGGGAGAACTTCGAGGGCTGGCTGCAAAGGAAGAGCCACGGTTTCGTGGCTCTTCGCTCAAACTCTGGTGATGTCCGAAGCGCTGTCGGTTATGGTTTCTTGCGCCCCTTTGCGGGAGCGGCCGGTTTCTCGGCCTCGATCTTCAAACCGTTTTTCAACTCTTCAAGCGAGCTCTTGACGACCGGAACCCGCTTGTCGGTTTGAGGCGCTTTTGCGAGAAACTCTGCGAGGGCGTTCGCTCCTTCTTGAATCTGCGTTCGTTCACTGCTGCCGATCAACGTGAGACCCAAGCCGTAAATCGCATCGATGTTAGCGGGATCGGCGGCCATGACTTTCTTGTAAGTCCCCACCGCCTCCTCAGTACGGCCTCCGGATCGATACATGTCCGCCTTCAGTACTTCCCACTTGTTCTTATTGGCAGCGTCCAGCGCTCCTGCTTTGTCGATTTCCTTGATGGTATCGTCGACAAGGTTTGCGACGCCGTAGTTCTCGATCAGAATGCGAGCATTCTTTTCCAGGATTCCGTAGTACGTAATCAAATCGTTGTTTACGCTCGGGTCGTCGGTGACCGCGGACGCCACCGCGATGGCCTTGCGAATCGAGGTAACCGCCTGCTCAAAGTGCGGTTTCGCGCCGTCGCGGTCCCTCTTGTTAAACTTATCAGCTCCGATCTGGTAATGGGTTTCAGCAACCTGGGCATTGGAACGGTGAGCGATTTCGACAAAGTTCTTGTTCTTACCAGGATCGAGCGTGGTTGCCTGTTCGAACTCGCTGAGCGCCGCTTCAGTGTTGTTAGCGGCCTTCAGTCTCACGCCCTCATTGAAATGCTTGATCGCAACATCAAAGCTCTCCTGGAGCTTCTTCCCCTCTTCCTGCTCTTTCTGTAGTGCTTCGGCCTTGGCCTTGTCCGCCGGAGATACAGACTTAACTGGCGCCGGACCTCCGCCGCCTCCGGTCCTCTGCTGCGCAATTTGCTTCTGCACTTCTTCGAGAGTCAGCGTGCGCCCGTCTCCGGCGTCCAGGGTAACGTCAACGACTGGCATTTGCGTTATGCGAACGTTAGGCATCCATGTTGGAGTAAGCCCAGGGCCCGATACCACGAAGATATATGTTCCTTGCAGTGGCAACCCCAGTCGCACGTAATGACCGTTCTTGTCGGTCTTTACATCATAGCGGCCTTTAATGTCGACACGATAAATGTCAATCAGCACGCCGGCGGGAGCGGGTTTTACCGAACCGTCGGCCGCTTTGACCTTGATGGTCCCTTCAACCTGTCCAGCCTGGGCGAATGCCACCGTCGACAGGAATGAGAAAGCAGCCACCAAACCTGCGGTTCTTAGCAGATTCCTCCGGCACATTGAATTTCCTCCAATCCCTTGCGGGCTAACGTACCAGTCCGGTGATTATGATGCCTCAGCCCGAGCGCCGGTGGTACGAAAGTATGCTGCAGCACCTGGCGATTGATTGACTTTGTGCGCAAGACTGAAAGAATTTCAGTGTATCTCAGCCCTCCAATCAGTGTCAACGCACCGCTAATTCGGGTAGTGTCCTAATTCTGTGTTTGGTACTTGTAGACGACCAAATATTTGGAGTGCGGTGGCGTCTTTGCGTTGCCACCGCTTTCTGTCGTTTAGTGGGCGATAAGAAAAAGCGGTGGCAACGCAAAGACGCCACCGCACTCCAAGAACAAGTTGGCATGTTAGTGGCCTGGTCGATCAACACAAGATTAGGACAATATCGAAGTTAGCCGGTGAGGGAATCTCTAGGCAATTCGCGTCTAATCCATTGAGGGCCAACAACTCGCGTCACATCTGTACGCAACGACTTAACGACGGTTCCAAGCATCTGGCTGAATACGCAAGAACCCAGTAGAATGCGGGAGTTCGCTGCTGCAGATTGTAGCTGTTGCATCGATGACTCTTGCTCCACTCAAACAACTCGGCCGTTACGAAATCCGCGCGAAGCTTGGCGAGGGCGGAATGGGCGAGGTGTATTTGGCACGGGACCCAAGACTTGATCGCAAGGTTGCCTTGAAGATCCTACCCGCCGAAGTTGCAGCGGACAGGGATCGGATGACTCGCTTCGTGCAAGAGGCTAAGGCTGCTTCCGCGCTAAACCATCCCAACATCATCACGATCTACGAAATCGACGAAACCGATTCAGGACACTTCATCGCGACGGAGTTCATTGATGGCGAGACGTTGCGTGAACGCTTGCGAAAAGCGCCTATCAAGCTGAACGAAGTGCTTGATGTCGCTGCGCAGGTGGCCAGCGCGTTGATGTCGGCGCATGAAGCGGGGATCATCCACCGCGACATCAAGCCGGAGAACGTCATGTTGCGGCGTGATGGCATCGTGAAAGTGGTGGATTTCGGTTTGGCGAAGCTTACCGAGACGAACGATACCTTGCGCGCCGAACCTGAAGCGTCAACGCGCGTGCTGATCAAGACAACGCCTGGCCTGGTCATGGGAACCGTCACATACATGTCGCCCGAACAAGCGCGCGGCAGAGAGGTCGACGCGCGCTCGGATATTTTTAGTCTGGGCGTGGTGATGTTCGAAATGCTCGCCGGACGATCGCCGTTTCCCGGCGAGACAACCAGCGATGTGATTGCAGCGATCCTGACGACTGAACCCGGACCGCCAAGCAGTTTGAACCAGGACGTTCCGCCCGAACTCGACCGAATTGTTAGCAGCACTCTGACTAAGGAGCGTGACGAACGCTATCAGAGCGCGAAAGATCTGCTCGCAGACCTGCGCCGGTTGCAGAGGCAACTCGAATTTGCGGTGGAAGCGGAGCGAGAATTTGCAGCCACACGCCAAATCCTGAGTACCGATCAAGCTGAATCTCGAAGCGTCTCGACTGGAGCGAGAGTCTCGACGGTGGAACCGCGCAATTCCATCGCCGTGCTGCCGTTCGCCAACCTCAGCGCCGATCCGGAGAACGACTACTTCTGCGACGGCTTGGCGGAAGAACTGCTCAACGCGCTAGCGAAGATTGATGAATTGAAGGTCGCTGCTCGCACGTCGGCTTTCTCGTTCAAGGGCAAGAATATAAACGTTAGCGAGATCGCCAGCGTCTTGAAAGTCAACACAGTTCTCGAGGGCAGCGTGAGGAAGTTCGGCAATCGCATGCGAGTTAATACTCAGTTAGTAAACGCTACCGATGGTTATCATCTCTGGTCTGAGCGCTACGACCGTGAGATGAAGGACATCTTTGATGTGCAGGATGAGATCGCGCTTGCAGTAGTCGAGGCGCTGAAAGTAAAGCTATTTGGCGAAGGCCAGACTGCCATATTGAAGCGTCATACCAGGAACGCAGAAGCATATGAGTTTTATCTCCGAGGTCTTTCATACTTCGGCGGGTTTACGCCAGACGGTTTTAGGAAAGCCATTGAAAGTTACAATCGGGCCATCGCCATCGACCCTGGCTACGCATCAGCTTACGCGGGGCTGGCTGACGCTTACACCGAAATGTCCTTTTTTTCTTTCGCGCCCGGTGAATGGATGTCCAAGGCGAGAGAAGCAGCCAAGAGGGCATTGGAACTCGACGACGCGCTTGGCGAAGCTCACGCTTCGCTGGCGATCATCAAAATGTATTACGACTGGGACTATACGGGCGCGGAGCACGAGTTCAGACGGGCCATCGTACTTAATCCCGGCAGCGCTCTTATTCATATGTGGTATGGCTGGTATATGGGCTTGATGGCGCGCTTTGATGAAAGCTTCAAAGAATTGCAGCGTGCTCAGGAGCTCGATCCGCTGTCCGACACTATCAATAGCGGCATTGGCATTATCTTCCATTGGTCGCGACAGCCTGAGCGCGCAATTAAACAGTTTCGGAAAGTGCTCGACATGAATCCGAACTATGCGATCGCCTCCAGCTTCCTCGCTGAGGTTTATGAACAGAAGGGCGACTTCGTTTCGGCTATTGCGACAATCGAGGGGCTACAGCAAGGAACAAACGACCCTCTTACCTTATCAACCGTGGGATACGTGTACGCAAAATCCGGAGACCGTCACAAAGCGCTGAAGATCCTGAATGAGTTAGAGACACGATCTAATCAGGAACACATACCGGCTCTTAACTTCGCGTCGATTTACGCGGGACTCGGTGATACGGGGCAAGCTCTTGCGTGGCTTGACAAGGCCTGCAACGAACGATCGGTATGGATGACCTTCTTGAAAGTGGATCCAAAGTTCGATTTGCTGCGCTCAGATCCGCGCTTTCAAGGCCTCTTGAGGCATGTTGGCTTAACCCCATCAGTAGTTGTGGATTCAGGACGTGATTGATCGCAGACCGCCCAGAGGCCCACTTACGGATAAGAACGATGGGCGCTGTTTCTGTCGTTTGCCGAGACGTTCGGCAAGTAGTTGGACAATCCTTTCGGCGGCGTGGCCATCGCCGAACGGATTCTCTGCGCTGCTCATCCGCCGGTACTCGGCCGCGTCGGTCAGAAGTAGCGTTGCCTCCCTCAGGATTCGCCTGGCGTCGGTTCCGACGAGTTTGCCTGCGCCTGCTTCGATCACTTCGGGACGCTCGGTGACTTGGCGGAGCACAAGCACAGGCTTCCCCAACGATGGCGCTTCTTCCTGAATACCGCCCGAGTCGGTCAATATGAGGTAAGATCGATCCATCAATCGCAGCAAGTCTGGATACGAGATAGGATTGATAAGGTGCACTCTATCCGCGCCCTCGAGTTCATTTCGAACCACAGAGCTCACATTCGGATTCAGATGAACCGGAAAAACAATCTCGACATCATCGAATTCTTCGACTATCGCCTTCAGCGCGCGACAGATTGAGCGCAACGGCGCGCCATGGTTTTCGCGCCTGTGGGCGGTCACCAACAGTGCCCGGCTTGAACCAAAGTCAATCTGATTCAATGCCGCGTTCTCGAAGTCACCCTCAAGAGGGATCGATCTCAGGGCATCGACGATCGTGTTGCCGGTGACGAATATCCTTTCACCTTCGACTCCCTCACGAAGCAAATTCAATCGCGCCCGCTCGGTTGGCGCAAAGTGCAGATCAGCAAGACAACCGGCAACTCGACGGTTGATCTCTTCCGGAAATGGCTCCTTGCGGTTAAATGATCGGAGGCCAGCTTCTACGTGCCCTACGCACACACCTCGGTACGACCCGGCTAACGCCGCAGCCATGACCGTAGTAGTGTCACCTTGAATCAACATTGCGTCCGGCCCAACCGCTATCAGTAAGTCGGACAGTTTCAAAAGCGCTCGCGACGCGAATGAAATTGGGTCCTGATCGTGCTGCATAAGCACGAGGTCGATATCGGGCTTGATGCCGAAGGCCGAAAGCACTTGGTCAAGCATCTCGCGGTGCTGAGCGGTTGCGACCACGAATTGCTCGAAGACCGCAGCCTGCCGGTTCAGGTTGCGAATCACCGGTGCCATCTTTATGGCCTCGGGGCGCGTGCCCACGATCGTGATTACTTTGATTCGCCTCATTGTGCGCTTTAGCCTCTAACCAAAACTCTTAAGCGGGAGCCTCTCGCCCTCCGAGCCGATTTTGAATCTGCCAGCTATGTCAGCGGTGAAGCGCGTACCCAAAACCA
>CAZOOE010000068.1:0-4877 GCA_964581275.1 uncultured Clostridia bacterium | reverse complement strand
CGCAGTTAACCCCAGCCGCCCAGCAAGGCTGTAATACGCTGTTGCATAGACGGCCGCACTAGTCGGTCGCGACTTCGACAGCCCCACCGGTAATTCGCCGAACACCTTGCCGTGACGATAAGAGTAGTTGCCGGAAACCACCAGTCGCTCTCCAATCGGGCGCCGCATCCCCAAGCCCTCGAAGGGCTGGTTGCGGGTCGTATAGCCGGCCTGCCCGTACAACGCGAAGCCTCTCACCGCCTTCTCCGAGATCAGGCTGAATTGAGCCTCGTAAGGCGAGATAAGAGTGCCACTTAAAAAAGTCTGCCGCTGAACTGTCGCGGCGATGGCCAAGGCCGGACCCCTCGTCGATTCATTGGTGAAGCGATACCGCAAGTGAATAACGGCATCGTCCAGCTTCGTGGCGGCGCCATTCGAGAATGAAGTCGAACCGGCAACGGCGAGCAGCATACGATCAGTAAGTCCGAACTCGAGGCCTGCGTACAATGAAGTATTGCGCAAGCGGTCGCCGGTGGTGCTGTACCCGTTTACGAGGCTCATAACGATGCGGCCCCGGTTGAGCGTCTCGGCATCGTGGACATAGGGCGGCCAGCGAGTTAGGCTTCCCGTGTCGATTCCGGCCGGCGCTTGCGCTCGCGTCGTGGAACAGAAGCACGCAAGCAAAACCGCTGATGTCACGAACAGCCATTGGGGATTGAACCGACTGATGTTCACGAGCTCACCTCGTACCTTTCGGTCTTTGCCCAGATGCGCGCCTTTCGCATCACAAAATCGTCGTAGAACCCCTTGCAAACCACGGGAATCCACAACTGGCAGTAGGTGAAATATGAGAGGGCGACAAGCAGGATGTTAACCAGCGAGTCCTCACCCTCTTCTCGAGACAATGCCAGAGTTACCTCAGAGCAGAATAACGCAAACGCCAGGACCCATACTTCGTTGTACGGGCCGGGCAAGTCAATTTTGACCAAGCCCACAACTCCAAGCAGGAACAAAATGTCCGACAACACGATCGCCGCAAGGAAGATGTAGTACAAGCTCATCGTGTAAAGCAGCTCGATACCCAGCCTGCGAGGGCGGATCTTAAGCAGCCGTCGGCCATGTTTTATCAGCACGTAGTTGTTGCCGCGCACCCATCGGCTGCGCTGGCGGAACCAGGTTCTCAACCGCTCGGGCTCCTGCTCCCATGTCACCGCGTACGGCACGTACTTGATCGTGTACCCCAGTTCGTAAATTTGTATAGACAACTCGGCATCTTCTGTCAGGGCCTTTTCGTCCCAACCTCCGAGTACATCGAGTATCGAGCGGCGTATGAGTAGATTTGTGCCCGGCAAGGTGCAAACCCGCAACAGCATCCACCGACCTGCCTGCACGATCCATTGATAGCTGAGACCTTCGATGCTGATCATCCGTGTCAGAAGGTTCCTGTTGCGGTTGACCGTCCTGAAGGTGCCGATCACCGCGCCGACTTCCGGCGATGCTGCGAGCTCCTTCGCCAGATCACGAAGCGCGCCGGGCTCGGGGGTATTGTCCGCGTCGTACACGGCGATGTTCCCGAACCGCGCAACCGCAAGGCCGCGATTGAGCGCCGACGACTTGCCGCAGCCGTGCTCCCGTCCTTGAAGATGAATGACTCGGATGTGCGGGCGGCGTTCCGCCCACCAATCAGCGATTGCGCCCGTTCCATCGGTGCTCGCGTCATCGATCACGAGTATCTCAAGCCGGTCGCGCGGATAGTCGAGCGCACTGATGGCGGCCAACGTCCGATTGAGTACCAGTTCTTCGTTGTGAGCAGGAATTAGCAGCGAGATACTCGGCAGCTCAATCGACGCTTCAATGAGTCGTCGCTGTTCGACTCTCGCGCGGTGACTGTAGACGAACCCAAGCATACAAAGCAGGAACTGGTAAATCAGCATGAACCAGATCAACACGACACTGAGCACAAATGCCCCATCGATCAGAATGTGCATCAGTCGGTCACCTCGCCCGCTCCAACTACCTCCGGCTCCCTCTCTAAAATGCCTAGCTCGTCAGGTGTGGCTGATCGGTCTATGCGGTCTGCTAGCTCTGAAAGCAACCCGGCGCGGAAAAACAAATCACCTAGAGGCACAGCTGGCCCAGTTGTGTTCTTACTTTCTGCTTTCACCGCGGATGCGATTCTGTGGATCGAGCTACGCACCCGCACTGCTGCATATAACCCGACCACCAGCAGCACAAATCTTCCGCCGACCCAAACTATCGACTCCGAAGAGCTAACGCCCGCAATATCGATAGCGGCCGACGCACCTTTCACACTCAACGTTCCTACGCCCCTATGGTCGGCCGGAAGTTCGACCAGCCAGCCCGATACGCCGTGATGCAGGTTGGGCGTAACAGCGCGACCATCCAGTCGCACACCGCGGGGCTCGCGAGCTACAGTGACCCAAGCGCGCCTTGGAGATGAGTAGCCGATTGCAACCCCAAGAGAGGTGTGTTCCACACTCCTGATTTCTGCAGTGATATCGCCGACCCGAACCCCAATTCCGAGTCGGTCGCTGAAGCTCTCGTCACGCGCCGCCCCGCCGATTCGGTGCTCGCCCGCCGGCACGATAACGTCGCCTCTGTGACCACATTGCCATCGCTCGCCGTCGAGCACGAGCGCGCCTCCATTTCCGTCCTCGTCGCCTCTGTCGCCGTTGTCCCGAGCGGAGGGTTGGCTTGGCTCTAGATGCACGCGAACGGTCTTGTTAATTGCAATTACGACCGAGTCTGTCGAGTTCAACCGGGCTGCACTCCCTAGCACCGTCGGCAGCAACGCTCTATCTTCAGCGCGCAGGCTGGCCTCGCTGTAGAGGGCCAATCGACCGTTCCCGACCCGTATCGCCGACGCCGCCGCCAGAGCCAGCTCCGTGCCCGACATCAGATCAGTCGGCCCCACTCCGCGGAGTCGATCCCGCACCACGTTAATATCAAACATCAGCCGCGACTGGTCACTGACGAGCTTGCGATAGGTCTCACCAAACTCCCGGTAACGAGTCGGAGAGTTTCCCCATCTTTCGGCCGGGTCCTCAACCTGCAGCGTAAAGTCGTAACCGCTCATCAATGCGATAACGTCTCGAATATCCGCACCTGTCTTCTCAGTGACGCGCAGGTTGTTAAGGCTGTCTAGCGCGGTGCAGATGACATCCAGCGGTTTATGCTTCTTTATCTCGACAATGCGATCGAGCACTGCTACGAGCCATTCGCGAACCAGGTTCGAGCGGAACGCGCTCCAGCGCGCCAGCGCATCCCGGTTCTTCTGCCAGTAGTAGGGCGACACCGAATCGAAGAGTAGCTTCGGATCAAATCCGCTCTCCTTTTTAAATCGCGAGCGAACCTCGTCGTTCATCGGCGCGTAGGCTGAAGCGTCCCCGAGTCCGTTCGTGTCGAAACCAAGCTCCGCGATGTTGACGCCATCCCAGTCGTGAGACCCGACCAACTCGGTGACGAAATCGAGCACACTTGTACGGCAGTCGTCGTTAGCAAGGTTCATCATCCGTCGCCAGCCAGCGTCGCTGTCTCGACCGCTCGCGGTCCTCTCGCGCCATTCGGGATGCTCATCCCAGAACTTCTCGGATACCTGAGGCAGCTCGAACCAGGCGTAAACGGCAATCCCTCGTTCATGACAAAGGCGGATCAGGCGGTCGTAGTCGTAACTCCACTTCGGGTAGAAGTGCCATGCGGCCGCGTACACCGCGCGAATCCCGTCCCGCTGCCAGGAGGCGACGAGCTTTTCGATCTGAGCCTGTTCGCGAAAGCCGGGATCGAAGTAGAACTCCGCCCCCGACGCGGTCAGCGGCGCGGCGAACCCAAATCGCTGGCGCAGATGCTCGAATGCATACGGGTAGCGCGCATAACCCAGACCCGTTTCCGGGTCGAGATCGGTTGCGAGAAAGACGATCAGCCCGTCACCCTCCCGTGATGCGACGGCGAGCGGCATCTTGCTTTCGCTATCTTCCACCAGGGAAGTGCTGACGGACGGAGGTTCGAATCGATCGACCTCTGCCGCGCGGGCCCAGGTGATGTCAGAATCCGGAAAGAGAAGATCACGTACGTGCGAGACCGTTAGTGTCCCAGTGTGAAAGCTAAAACCGAGTCGCTCTGACAGCTCCGATCGACCTCCGATGACCGCGCGGCCACCGCGCTCGAGCCAGTCGATAAGCATGTCTTGATCAGCCTCATTGAGGCTCGTCGCCGCGGACCGAGGCACAATCACCACCGTGTCGTCGCGGAGCTGATCCGACAAATCTTCGGTTGCACCCGCTTGGCGCGTTGAAAGACTGACACGAGCGAACGGTACACCGTAGATGTCCAGCAGAGATTCGAAGCTAGCTATGTCGCGATCCGGAACTGTCGACTTCGATGTTAGAAGCAGGGCTCGTCGCGCTCGGACCCTTGGGGCCGGAAGAGAGTCAATGTCCTTGCTGGCCAACCAGACCGTTGCCCGTTCAAGGAAGCCAGGCGAAGGTCGTTCGACAGGCGGGCGCGCGACTCCCTGAACTGCGACTAGTCCTCCTGCGGCCGGTTCGAGTCGTTGTGTAATAGTCTGGTCGCGGTCGGCCTTGTCAAAGTGTTCGACCGCACGCCCAGACCCGTCGATCGACAGATGCCGAAGGTATCTGTGGGTTGGCGAAAACTCGATCGAGCGTTGCGAAGTCGTCACCGCGTAGTCTCCGAGCGACACACCGCATCCGAACTGCTTCGCCGAGATGAATTGGTAGCCCTGGCGACGCAATGCATCGGTTACGGTCTCGAGGTATCGGCTCCGGAGATAGGGGTGACACAATAAGGACGCAATTGGGCCACGCACCGAGAGTAGCCGTGCGGCCGCTTCGATGCTTTTCTCCGGACTCTCAGCGCCG
>CAZOOE010000067.1:3319-18331 GCA_964581275.1 uncultured Clostridia bacterium | reverse complement strand
ATGTCGCGACCGTCGACTTCGAGTGCCGGAGTAATTAACACGATGACGTTCTTGCGAATAGCTTGAATGAACGGACTCTCTTCAACCGCCAGGCGATACGCCAATTCCATTAACATTTCCGGCGATCCAGTTTCAGGTGAGTGAATTGATCCCGAAGCCCAGTACAGAACTTTACCTTCGCCCACCAACTGGTCGGCTTCAGCATCTGTGACCTTGCGTGGGTCGGCGAGCTTGGCGGTGATCTCTTTATATCGATCGAGTTTTGCGATTCCGGCTTTGTCGGGTCCGGTGGCACAAAGCGGGTCGTAACCCTGCCTTCGCTTCCCTCGGATTAACACATCCTGGATGGAGTAGCAGAGCGCGTGGCTTATGTGCAACGAACCAGTAACGTTCGGCGGTGGGATTTTGATGCAGTACTTGCGTCCTTCGCCGCGCGGTTTGAAATACCCGCGCGCATTCCAGATCGGATACCACTTTTCCTCGACACTATGCGGCTCATAGGCTTTCGACAGTTCAGTCATAAAATCATGTCTTGGTCTTTTGAGGTTGATGAACAATTAAAAGGGATAGAGAGGATATGGTCAACCTCTCTATCCCTAAGGGATTCTATTTGATTAGGGCCCGGCGGTATCTAGGCTCGTTTTGACACGGACTCGCGGGTGAGTTGGTCGATCACGCGCTCGACGCAATCGGGCACGACCTCCCAGGCGACTTCCCGCACTACGGACTCGCTCATCTCGGCCACTACCCGGCGCACGATCCGCTCAATCGCCGCCGATGAGAGGTCCACCGTCGATTTTGTCTCCGCAGATTCGTCAGAATTGGTAGCGACGGGAGTTTGAGTGCGCGCGTCCGGCTCCTCCGTCGGCAACGATGAAAAAGCGAATCCAGTTTCAGCCGCGCTGACTTCGTGTGCCTTATTCTCTTCAACCGCGACTGCTTCGATATCGATCGGGGTAAAACGAGCCTCATCTTCAGTCCACATTGTGGCGGTCGTGAAGCTGGCTTCCTGAGTGCCGGCCTCCGGCGCGCTCGGATGCTCAGAGGTCTCCGCAACGTACTCGGCACTATTGATAGGCATTACGACCGATTCAAGCTGGGCAGTTGAATAGGTCGCGGCGCGCGGAGTCGTCCAGTCCATATCACTGTCAACATCGTTAGCGACGTGAGCCGACACAAGAGTCAGGTTTGACGCGACGGGCTCCAGCCGCGCCTCCTGTGCGGATGTCTCTTCAACTGTAGGCGACTCGACTGCCCGCGAGGTCTCCTCGCCGGACATCGGGGCCTCCGGCGCTGATTCCGAGCCGACATCGACCAGATCGAACTCGGTCGCCGCTGGTGTTTCCGCTTCGGCGACTTCAGGCTCGATGAATTCGAGACCAAGCGAATCGGTCGAATCCATCCGCGACAGAGCCTCTGGGTCGACAGAAACACGTTCATCAAACAACACATCGCCGAGCGGTTCGTCGACTGCTAGCAATGTCGCGCAGGCCGTCTCCGCTGACGCGTCGGACACATCGTATGCTCCTTCGGACTGCAGTCTGAAGTCTGGTGACTGATAAGTGAGCGGCGAACCGTTGGCGGGCACCTGCCAGCGGCCGTCATCTGACTGGCGATCGACCTTCATGGTGTCGAAACTGCCTTGGTTGTTCCATGATCCTCCTTCGCCGGCGCCGCTGACATCCACCTTAAGTAACGCGCTCGCCTCTGCCTCCAACGAGTTCGTTTCTTGGGCAGCGGGAGGCTCAATCGGCTCCGACCTCTCAAAGTTTTGGATCATGTCGTGCGGGTCCAGATCGAGTGGCGCTACCGCTTCGGCTGTTGAGAGATTGCCGTTTGGTGAAAGCTCCATCGGCTCAAATTTCTCGCTCGTATCTGTCAGAGTTGGACTGGCCGCGTCGACGCGCGGAGCCTCGAACGCGATGTCAAGCGATTCGCGCGGCGTCTCGGGTGTCGGCGAAGCTAACTCGCCGGTGCTTCGGGTAGGTTGAGCCGAAGGCGCGACGCTGTTATCAGTCATCATTGCTGAGAGGTCCAACTTGACTGGCTGCGATGCGGCGAACGCTGATCCTGTGACCGGAGCGAGCGCGTCCAGGACATCGTCGCGCTCGTCATCCGCCGCGGGCATCGATGCAATCGGGCTTGTGCCAGCCTTCCCCGCACTGATAAGCCTCCGAACGGTCTCGACAAGTGTGCGCGACTCGAAGGGCTTTGTCAGATGTGCGTCCGCTTGAACGCGGCGCGCTTCCACTTGATCGAACGGCTCAAAGGCTCCAACCAGTAGCACAACCGGCACGTGGCGAAACTGAGAGTTTTGTTTGATGGCTTCGCAGAGCTCGTAGCCGTTCTTTCCGGGCATAAAAATGTCGGCCAGAACCAGGTCCGGATTGACCTCAGGCAGTCGCCGTACCGCGAGGTCACCGTTGCTTACCGCGACGACCTCGATGCCTTCATCTGCAAAGGTTAGGTTGACCACCTTCTGAATGGTGATACTGTCATCTGCCAGTAGGATTCTGCTTGCCATCTGATTCTCCCTCAGCACGCTTCGGGACGCGTGCGCGAATGCTGGACGTGGCTTCAACTATAGAACTGCTTATTGATCTCAGGGGGTCGGTTCAACCAAGTGTATCTTGGGTACAAGTACGCGCGCTCCGACAGCCGCATCTCTAAACTGCTAATACTGTTTGGGGGCTTTCAAACGAAGAAGAGGATGGTCTCGACCCTCGAGCCGAGACCATTTCATTGTCCCAGGTGGAAATGTTAGCACAAAAGCATGCACCTGTCTCTAGTTAAGAATTCATTCGGATTTTCCCCGCTTTGCGCCGTCAAACCCGGCTTAACTCTTACTCGATGCGTTGGAGTCCGCGTCTGCCCGGCCTGGATCTGGGCTGATATCCGGCGGGCGCAACCGTCTCACTTTCGGCTTGTGCTTGAGCGCAGGAATACATAACGGCCGTGACCTGAATGTCATCGATAAACCAGCCAGTATATCCGTTGAGAATTCCGGCGGCGTCGTCGAAACCGGCGAGGAATTTCAGCTTCACCCGCTTTCCTGCGAATTCGCTCAAATCCACGACCACCTGGCTAAACACTCCCGGCTTTCCGCGGGATGTCCACGCGGCGCGAGTGCCCAATGGATTATTCGAGACCTCGGTGACTATGCCGTCGTAGCCACCAACTAGAATCCGCGACCCAACATCTTGCCAGGTGTCACCCTCGTCCGTTGAAAGCTCGAGCACCCCGCCGTCAAAGCCCGGTTCAAAGTTGTAGATGTGGAAAAATGACAGGCGCACCTGTCCGGCATTGTCGGGAATGGTTACTACTTTCTTCATGAAGAGCTGGGAGAGCTGGCTGTCGTTCCTGACCCTACCGGAGTCTTCGACATGGTAGGACATCGAGCCACTCTTTGCGGGACCTTGAACCGCATCGAATCCGCCCTTCTTCTTCCATTTTACCCCGCCGTTGTCTACATCATCGAAGAGTAATCGCTCTGCGGGACCGCCGGCTTGACTGGGCCGCCCAACTTGAACTCTTACAGGAAGCGTGAAGCGCCCGACACTGGTGTCGACTTGTAGTTGGAGATCAGCTACCGAACCACAGCGCAAGCTTGAAGGTATCTGAATCTGGAAAGGCGTGGCGTTGCTTCCAGTTTGATTCGCCGCTATGACGTTGAAAGTCGAGGAGCTTTGACTGTTAGTCAGGATCAAGGTCGCTCCCTGAATGGTCGCATCTATAGTTTGCGATTGATTTCTCACCGTCACTGTGATTTTCGCCGACTCGCCCGCGATCAGTGAGCCATCGGTCTTCCCATCTGAATGCTGGACCGTCACACCAGCGGCAACGTCGCCTGGTTGGTCTATCGTCAGCACCGGTATCGCGGTTTCTCGTCCGTTCGTCACCACCAGCGCGAAGTCTTGATCGAGCGAATTGAAATTGTCCGGCACGCCGTCGCCGGCGATAATTGTGGGCCGCACTCTAATGACTATCGGACCGGTTGTGCCAGGGGGAAGCCGGACTCCTTGTACGTTGTTGGTGAAGTCCTTCTGAGTGCCTCGTGTCGAGTACTGGCCCGAGAAATTATTGCCGTTGTAGACCACGCCACCTACAACCACTTCAAGATTGAGCTGGTTGACGTACGGGGCATTCGTTGCTGGGTTGCCGGGGGCGTCCGTCCACACCAGCATCGCGCGAAACTCCTTGCTGGGGTCGGCTATCACTCCAGTGGTTTCAAAGGGCGCGCCACCACTCTCTGTAAAGGTTCGTGACGGCGATTCGTCGTAAATGATCCGGCTAGTGGATTCAAAGGTCCGGCCCAAATCCAACAAGCCCCAACCCTGATGCGCCCCGGGCAGGTTGTCCCCACCAAACCGCCCGTTGAGGTAGCTGGTCGAGTTCAGTAAGAACGCTTTGACAAGGGCCGGACTGGGTTCAGCACCAAAATTGGTTTTTAACCACTGAAAGGCCAGCGCGGCGCCACCGGTCACCACCGGCGTTGAATGGCTGGTGCCCGAGGACCAGGTGTACAGCGTCTGTCCAATCGGGAAATAAGGATTGCAAACGCCGCCGCCGTCGTAGAGCTTGTCTTGCGAGGCAGCGCCTTGAACGTGAGAACCCGGCGCAACCAGGTCGGGCTTTGCACGGCCGTCTTCCACTGGTCCCCAACCCGAAAAGAACACCACGTCTTGAGCGTTGTCGGCGTCTTGGGCGCGTACTCCGCAACCGTCCGTTTCGGTCCCTCGCACATTCTCGCTGATGCCAACGGTAATGACGTTCTTTGCCGTTCCAGGTATCGATACCGACGGCGCGTTGAGCAGGTTATCACCATCGTTCCCGGCTGCGAACAATATCGACATACTCTGATTCCCCGGTGTGCTGGCGTCCGCGTCCCGCACCAGCGCATCGAATATTTGAGTATCGTCACTGTAGTAGTTGCAGAAGTCCGTTTCGCAAGCGCCCCAGCTATTGTTAGAAAGGCGCGCGCCCGCCCGATAGGCATCAGCGATGAACTGCGAGTACGAAAACGTGCTTGAGCTCCTGCTGTCAGGAAACAGTTTCGAGACACCGATAAGCGCAAACGGGGCGGTTCCGAGCCCGTATTGGAAGCCCAGCCCGTCGGCATAGGCATTGCCGGCTTTGTTGTTGAAACCGCCCAATATTGATGCGTTTATAGTCCCGTGACCCAACGCATCGTGCGTTGGAAGTATGGTTGGATCGCCCGGATGAGAATCCTGCGTGAAGTCGTGCAGATACGTGACGCGCGACGCGCCAGCAGCATTCAGAAAATCCGGATGCACCCTGGCAGCGTCCGCCGATCCAACGTCGAAGCCCGTGTCCCCCACATCAACCGCGAAGTCAAAGTCTGCGTTGAATCCTAGCGAGTTTAAGAACGCCAGGTACCCGGGCGCTGTGGGATGGCTGACTTGTATACTGTTAACGGTATCGAACGACAACACGCCTGCCACTATCTGATCCACCCGTTCGTCCATTGTGTGCATTGGAGACCACGGTTCGATTGCCAGAACATCAGCCGCCTGCGCCAGTTCCTTTAGCCTGTAGGATTCGGCGAGCACTTTGATACGCACCGCCCCCGCCGCGCGGAACTCGGGCATCAGTACTTTGTTTGCAATCGACTTCACCAGCGAGACTGTATTGTTCGACTCAGGACTATCCAGGATTTCGATTGAGGCTGAGATCTGCTCGATCGAATCCAGCTTGATGTGCGGGTCGAGCTTGTATGCGGGATGATACGGCCCGTCCCACTGAACGAGACTCGAACCGTCCGACCCTCGCCGTAGGGCGTGAAGCTGCCGGCGCTCGGCACGCGTCGTCCACATCAGATAGGCGTTGTTGGGAACATAACCGACCAGTTTGGCGCCGGTGGCCGTCAGAGCTTTTAGAGCGTCAGGCGCTGGAGGCCCAAACAGCTGGACCAGATGAAGCGCACGCGAAGAGGTTTCTTTTTGCCGAAGGTCATTGCCGATTACCGGCTCGGGTCCCGAGGTGTCGACCTGGCCCGGCTTCAACATCATCAAATTCAAGTCGTCTCTAAGACGTAGGCGCTCGAGGGTCGACGAGTCAAGTGTGCTCAGCTCAGCTTCAGTAACTTCGATCAGCGAGTAGGCGCCATACGACTTCGCCTTGCGCTCGGCACTCGGGGCGAACATTCGCCGTCCCATCTCCACGTCATCCGCCGGAAGAAGCAACTTGTGTGTCGAGCCAGGACTCCTGTACGAGAGCTGCCTGATGCCAGGCCGCGCGGGCCCTTTATTGGCGCGATCCTCAGTTTGCTGATTGAATCGAGCTCCGCCGCTATCCGATCGAGTCGGCAACGCACTGACCAGCGATAACACAGTGAACAGTGAAGCAGCGAGCGAGATCCTGAGCATGAAACTTTTCATTACTACTTCTCCTTACAAAAGCAATGCGAACAGCAATCCGACCTGAGGAGACACCCGAGCGATTCTATTCGGGAGTTCGGCAGAATGAAAGCCAAACTCCTCTAGTCACAATGACGTGGAAGAGCCTTCGTTCCTGGGGGTTCAAGGCAATCAACACCTGCCATCAGCACGGGACGAGGGGAGCTTTAACTCTATCGCATCTTTCGCTTCTGTCAAGATCCTTAGCCGGGTAACACTTAGTGACTGCCGATGACCAGTCTGCTCCTGGGTGCGTATCACCGAACCAACGAGCGATCTTGTCCAAGGAGTGGCCTGCGAGTCCACAGCCGCTTTGGAAGATAAGATCGCTACTATAGAATGTCGTATGCGAGCAGAGCCGCCTTCGTCAAAGAACCAGTAACCAAATCGAGATCTGAGGTCAAGCGTGACGATCCCATTCAACAAACCGTTCATCACCGGAAAGGAGATTGAATACATCTCGGCAGCAATTTCCAATAGCGGAATAGCCGCAGACGGGCACTTCACGCGCAGGTGCTCCGAGCTTATGCGAGATCGTTTTTCGGTACTCAAAGTGCTGATGACGCCGTCCTGTACAGCGGCGCTGGAGATGGCCGCGATTCTTTGCGACTTGAAATCCGGCGACGAAGTGATCATGCCGTCGTTCACGTTCGTCTCGACAGCGAACGCCGTCGTGCGAGCCGGGGCGAGACCGGTGTTTGTCGACATCCGCCCCGAGACTTTGAACATCGACGAACGGTTGATTGAAGCGAGGATCACCGCTAACACGAGGGCTATCTTTGTCGTTCACTATGCCGGAGTCTCGTGTGAAATGGATCGAGTTATGGCAATCGCCCAAAATCATCAGCTCGTGGTTGTGGAGGACGCGGCGCAAGGTGTTAATGCGACTTACAACGGCAGGGCGCTTGGCTCGATCGGCCATTTGGGGACTTACAGTTTTCACGACACTAAGAACTATGTTTGCGGCGAGGGTGGAGCGCTCTGTGTAAACTCTCCCGACTTCGTCGAACGCGCCGAGATCATTCGCGACAAGGGCACAAACCGAAGCCAGTTCTTCCGCGGCGAGGTTGACAAATACACTTGGGTGGACGTCGGTTCGTCCTTCGTCCCCGCAGAAGTGGCGTGCGCCTTCCTGCTGGCGCAGCTGGAATCGATGGACGAGATCACCGCCCGCCGGCGGGCGGTGCATCAGTTTTACCTGGAGAACCTTTCGCCGCTAGAAGAGCGCGAGATGCTAAGTATCCCGCGCACGCCAGCTGGCTGCCAGACCAATTACCATATGTTCTACGTGCTGCTGGGAGACGGAAAAACGAGAGACAGCTTGATGGCCCACCTCAAAGAAAACGGGATAAGCGCGGTCTTTCATTATGTACCGTTGCACACTTCCGAGATGGGAGAGAAACTCGGTTATCGGGACGGTCAGCTCCCGCTGACCGAAGACCTCAGCGCCCGTCTTCTGAGATTGCCTTTCTATCCCGAGATAACCAGAGACGAACAGATGCGAGTAGTGAGTTGTATGTCCGAGTTCCTCGACCAGAAACGCCTCGCTTCGCCTGGTCGACAATGACAGTAACTCTGGCTATGATCCACTCGATGCTCACCAGCGAACACGCGCTTCAGCTTGACCTGTCAATAGTCGTTCCGGTCTATAGAAGCGAAGATTGTCTCGAAGCATTGCTCGAAGCAATTGCCGCCGCGCTCAACGACACAAATCGCGCCTATGAAGTTGTGCTGGTCAACGACTGCTCGCCTGACAACTCATGGGCTGTCATCGAGTCAATCTGCCGGTCTAATCCGCGTGTCGTCGGCGTAGACTTGCGGCGCAACTTTGGACAGGACAATGCGATTATAACCGGCCTCCGGTTGGCGCGCGGAAAATATGTCGCGGTCATGGATGATGACCTCCAGCATCACCCGCGCGATCTTCCTGCGCTTCTGAACAAGATCGAGGAGGGCGCCGACGTGGTCTATGCTGACTTCGGCGTGAAGCAGCAAAAGCTGTGGAAGAACCTGGGAAGTTGGTTCAACGGCAAGTTCGCCGAGTGGGTAATAAATAAGCCCAAAGACGTTTACTTGTCGCCCTACAAGATCATTCGGCAGGAAGTGGTCGAGACGATCTGCAATTATGATGGTCCCGATCCGTATATCGACGGCCTGATGTTTCAAGTCACGTCCAGAATCTCCCAGATCCCTGTAGACCATCATCCGAGATACTCTGGACAGAGCACCTACACCTTTTGGAAGTCGCTGAGGGTCTGGGCGCGGCTGGCGTTTTCGTTCTCAGCCCGGCCAATGCGTCTGGTGAGCTGGTTCGGGTTCGCGTTCGCGACGCTCGGGCTGTTGCTTGCAGCGGTGGTTGTACTTTACCGCGTTCTGTTTCCGGAAGCCTTCTCGCCAAACGCCGTCGGTTGGGCTTCGCTTATGGTGGCGCTCCTGGTTCTAAGCGGGATTCAAATGTTGTTCTTCGGGATATTGGGAGAGTACACCGGCCGAACGTTTGTGAGGGTGAACAACAAGCCCCAGGCCGCGATTCGCCAGGTAATCAACTACGGCGCTTCGGAGGCAGCGGGTATCGGAGAAAAAGTTATCTCCAGCAAGCGATGAAGGCACTCAGATTAGCGTACAGGGTCCGCTGCAACGGGAGGTGAGTTGTGGCGACGAGTTTCATATACAAGAGCGCTTCTGTTTATGAGCTCGCGATGCTATTGCTGTATGGCCGTCACTACCGTTCACGCTACCGCGCGATCGCCGAGCTGATTCCCAACGGCTCAAGCGTTCTCGACCTGTGCTGTGGCCCGGCGCCCTTGTATCACCGGTATCTGCGAGCGAAATCTGTCAGCTATATCGGGTTGGATATCAACAATCGCTTCATCTCTGGATTGCTTCGGCGAGGAGCTGAAGGACGGGTGTGGGATCTGCGTAGTGAGGAAGCATTGCCGCCGGCAGACTATGTGATTATGCAGGCTAGTCTCTATCACTTTCTGCCGGATGCTTCAAGAGTTGTGGATCGAATGTTCCAAGCCGCACGGAAGCGAGTCATCATAGCCGAACCGATTCGCAATCTGGCTACAAGCAACTCTCTAGTGCTGTCGCGTCTAAGCCGATTGTTCACCAACCCGGGTGTCGGCGAGCACAGCCTGCGCTTCACCGAAAAGAGTCTCGCCGACTTCTTCTCCGCCTACTCAACAAATGTCGTTCAAAGCTTTCCGATCGCTGGCGGGCGCGAGCAGGTGTACGTGCTGAGCGTACCAGAGGGGGGCGGCGTGACTTCGGGCACTGCCGCAGAGATTCACCGCGAGCCCTCCGACTTGCGCACATAGACTGAGAAACCCGGCAAATCCATATTGTCATAATGTCGTTCCACCCAGTCCCTCAGGTCCCAGCGATGTATCACTCTCTGCAGTCGCGATAGAGCAACGACCCTGGGCGCTTTGGATTCCATCTCTTCGATGATCGATTGAAACGATCCCCCATACATCTTTGCCGCTATAAAATCGTCTTTGCCCGAATCGAGAAAAACATAAGGGTTCAGGTTCACCCTGTTTAGCAGCACCAGGATTTCAGTTGATCCGTGTACATAGATCGTTTCAGAGTTGGCTAACAGCCTTGAAACGGGTTCAAGTTGCAGTTCTTGAGCTTGCAAGGTCGGAATGGATGCAAACCGGTAGGCAGCGGCGCGATACCCCACAATGCTCAGCAAGACTATCAGCACCAGCGTTGGGAACCAGGTGACGATCGGAGACTCGACGCGGATTCCTAGAAAGGGTCTTCTCTTAATCAAGCGCACAAGCTGAACGATGAACCAGCCAAAGAACATGCCGATGAACGGGAAGAACGGGATCAAATAGGGACCGGCATTAAACCTGATGAGACATGCCGCCAAATAGACAAGCGGCGCGATTACTATTGCATCTCGGAACAATTCCGGAGACCGTAGCCCGGCCTTTCCGCTTCGCTTCTCGCGAAAGCGCCGAACGCCAAAATGGACAAACCCTATCAGGCTCAAACCAACGATCACGATATCCGTTTTAAGAATTCTCAGTACCACATTCAGGACGTGCCCTAAAGAATTCCCTGTCTCTTCGAGCGTTTTCCGGGAATAAACGCTGTAATTGAACACCACCGTCCATGTCCACAAGTCGCCCAGGGCGCCTCTTGAACGAAAGTAAAGGAGCAAAGTCGCGAGTGGAATGGCGGCACCGGCAAGAACCTTCAACGCCCGGAGATCCCGCCATGTCGTAAAATATCTCGAAGCCACTAGGAAGGCTACGCCGGTGAACAGGAGACCCGGTTGCCAGCACAAGCACGATAGCATCGAGCAGAACCCGGCATAAAAGGTTCGATCCTTGGCAATTAACAACAACGAAAGCATTCCGAAAAGCATCATCGGTAACTTAGGCTCACCGCCGATGCTCCAGAGCGCAACGTGCTGGGAGGTCAGCAGCGTCAGCACGGCCAGTAGGGCTGCAAAGCGACTGCGCAAATAAACTTCTGCGACGAGGAAGACCACTGCCGATAAAACGCCGGTGAGCGCAACTTGCAGGAGTCGCGCTGCAATGAAATCCCTGATTCCAAGTTCCTTTCCTGCCTGCATCGCGAGCGCGCTCAAGTAAAAGCTGCCCGGTGCCTTTATCTCAATTACATCACGATACGGAGTCTGGCCTCGTACTATGCATTGAGCGATGTAGTCATAAAGCGATGAATCGCCGTCTTCGACCGCGCTGAGCGGGCGATAGATGAAGATCACCGACAGGGTCAGGAGGAAAACGGCAGTTGCCACTGTAACGCGCTTTCGCACCGCGAAGAACTGCCAACAGTCGCGAGCCAGCAGATCCTGAATCCATGTTTTGACTAGTACCACGTCTCACCATAGGCATCCTCGGGCCTCGCCGTCAGAATGCCGCGGCCTTCCCTCTACGTTAGAGTTCGCGGATCTCTCGAATAGTTAGTCGAGAGACATACATCGACTCGGTCGATTTCTCGGTTGCCGCACGAACGAAAACCCTCACCCGCTCAGCCGCGAGCGTTCTAAAGAGTTCGCTGACATGATTTCCGCGAAGCTCAATCTGTTTAATCCGACGCCCGCTGCTTTCCTCCATCCTATGTATCGTGTAGGCTCATCCAACAAAGTCGACCACCAGCCCGAAGCCGAAAGCACGCCGAAATGCTGTTCGTCTCCTCGGTACTGAGCCAGAACATTCTTGTAGTCAATGACGTCATAGACGATTTCGTAAGACATTACTGCGAGCGCACCGACTCCAAATTGATAGAGCCTTTTTGATGCAAATACGCGCCAGCCCTCGCTGATCAGCATCAACAGGAGGATGGCGCCAAGCATATAAAGAATGCTCGAATGACACATCACACCGGCTCCGGCTGACAGTCCAGATGCAACAAACAGCTTTCCACTCTTTCGCCTCGCCGCCGCCTCAAAGAGATAGAAGGCCAGCAATGCAAGCGCTTCGGCGGCATAGTCGTTCCTCAACAACCTACTCCGTTCGAGCACTGTTTGGTCCGAAGTGATCATCAAGACCGCAATCAATCCAACTCGCCAATCAAATAGCCGTCGCCCGATCAGGTAGACCATCCACAGTGTAAGCACGACGGTGATCAGATTGAACACACGCCCCTGCAGCACTCCGAAGCCGAACAGCTTCAAAAAGCCGCTCAGGATCAAAAAGAAGAGCGGGGTGAGCGAGTGCCAAACGTTCTCTATGTTGCCGCCAAGATAGCGGTACATTGGAAGGGCGAGCTGTCCGCGGTTGAGAATTTCGTAGGGAACCTGGAGCGTATATGCTTCGTCGGTCTCGTAGACCGGGACGGTCGCCAGTCTTTGCCCCGCCACGCACACAAACCCGCCGATAACCAGGGCGACGAGCGCAAAGTCGAGTTTACGTCTTACTGTCATTCATCACACAGTCCGCGAATTTCCAAATCCGGGTGTCCGCTGCGCGACTCGAGACTGCCTTCCAAAGTCGCAAATTCTACTAGGGATCTCGTGGAAAAGTCGAATAAGCGCGGCTAAACCATTATCCGAAGTGTGTGATCAAGAGCAGACATAGCACGCCGCTGCGGTGTGGCTGTCGAGTCTCACCCTAATTACATGCTTTACCTTCAAGTTTGATTTCCGATATAATTTGGCTCTCGCAGGTCCCACGTTCAGTGAAACAGCAGGAGCTGGATCAAAGCGCCCAACCTCAGTTGGCTGAATGTGTGTGCGCCAGCGTTGATTCCCTGGGCAATAACCTCGGATGGAGTGATGCTAGTCATGAGGGCAAAACAAATCCTAACGCGCCAATCAGACCGGCTGCGCTTGCCGCTAGGTCTGTCACTGGCGGTGCTTGCTATCCTTGCAGCGACCAGCTCGATGAGGCCCGGTCATGCCTCTTCAGCGGCTCCGCTCGGCACTCCGCTATCGGGCGACACCTGCGCGACGGCAACGGTTATCAATGCTCCATCGCTGCCGTTCGCGGAGGAGTCGACGCTTGCCGGCGCTGGTAACGATATCGACCCAGGGTCCGACGGCTGCGTTCCGGGCGCCGGCAACGACGTTGTCTACTCCTTTACTCCGTCGGTGACCGATACCTACACGATTGGCGCAACCCCAACGTCGCCCTTTGACCTCAGTCTGTACATCGTGACCGATTGCTCCAATCCGGTAGGGACTTGCATCGCAGGCAAGAACGCTCGGGGATTTGATCGTGGCGAGTTTCTTACTCCGACATTGAATGCAGGGACGCGGTACTTCATCGTGGTTGATTCGGTGGTTCAAGATCCGAACGCCGGGGGTTTCCATTTTTCGTTGCGCAGAGGAATACCCTCCAACGATACGTGCGCGACGGCAAGAGTGATCGACCCGAGCAGACTGCCGTTCTCCAATTCCGGCACTACTTTTGGCGCTGCGAACGACCTTGATCCGGGGCAATCCTGTTTTACCGCAACTCAGTCAACGCGCGGACCGGATGTAGTCTTTCAATTCACCCCGGCTGATACACAGGTCTACAGTATGGTGGTGACTCCGGCTGGGCGCTACGATGTATCGATCTATGTCACCACGGACTGCTCGACGATTGCTAACTGCAGCGGATCGGATATTGGGGGGCCCGGCGATCCTGAGGAGCTTCGTCGCAATCTCAGGTCCGGGACCAAATATTTCATAGTGATTGATGGATTCGGTGGCGATGCCGGCGACTTTAACTTTTCGCTCCAACCCTCGATCCCTCGCGCCCCGATTGCCCCGAGCGACTTGACCGCGACCGCTGTGTCATCGACGGAGATCGACCTGGCATGGCACGACAACTCGGCTGATGAGCAGGGATTCCGGATAGAACGGAGCTTGGACGGATTCAGCTTCAATGAGATCGGCAGCGTCGGCTCGAACGTCACGACGTTCAACGACACCAATGCATTCGCCGACACCTTTTTCTTCTACCGTGTCTTGGCCTTCAATAACTTTGGGAACTCTGATCCATCGAACATAGCCTTTGCGAAGACACCACCAAATCCGATTCCGGTAAATCCAGTCATTGTGGTCGATCCGACATCGATAGCCTTCGGGTCAGTGCGAGTGACACAGTTCGACACCAAGCCCGTTACGATCACCAACGGCGGCGCCGCAAACCTGATCATCTCGTCGATCAGCGACCCAGGGGGACAATTCGCGATTGTCGATAAGCCGGCTCTCCCTCTGACAATTGGATCCACACAAAGCGTTATTATCAATGTTCGATTCTCGCCGATATTCACAGGGCCGGCTAACGCTTTGTTCGCTATCGTGAGCAACGATCCGGCCAGCTCGTCCGTTACTGTAAACTTGTCGGGCATCGGCGTTGGCGCTCCTGTGCCAAAACTGGAGACAAGCCCTCTGTTAGTTGACTTCGGTACCGGTACCACACCGGTGATGCTCGATATCAAGAACACCGGAGAGGCCGACCTCACAATCGCGGGAATACGCCAGCCACCCCAGCCGTTCGCAGTAAGCGGAGGCAGCCCGGGCATCTTGAAACCTGGTGAGAAGATGACTGTAACCGTCACCTTCTCACCAACTACTATCGGCGTATTTACAAGCGGGTTCATCATTGTCAGCAACGATCCGGACACGCAGCTAGCCTTCATACTACTGAGAGGCACGAGCCTCACCCAGACAGTCGTTCCCAAAGTTGTCGGGCTCGAATTTAAGAAGAGAGGACTGCGATTCCAGGCTGCCGGCTCTAATGTCGTGGACGGAGCAACCTTGATAGTTGACGGCGCCGAAATATTCTCTCTGGAGCTGAATGGTGATATCTGGCTGGTCACCAAGAGCGCCAGGAGCACTCCCGGCAATAAGAGGGTTCGCGATATCTTTGTTTCACCCTCGACGCATTCGGTGGTCGTGAAGAATCCGACTGGCGGTATGTCAACGCCCGTTAGTATTTCAGTTTAGAGCGGTAAAGCCATAACCGCGAAGGACGTCGAGTGAGGCATGGGCATCGATGCCACTGCCTCACTCGGCGTCCGCTTTAGTGTGTTCCCTATTTCGAACCGCTGGAGGCCTATCGGTGGTGGATTATTCTGAGCGCGTTAAGATGCTGATACGCATCTACAGTCTCCCTCAGTT
>CAZOOE010000067.1:0-3309 GCA_964581275.1 uncultured Clostridia bacterium | reverse complement strand
AGTAATATTCACATTTAGACTCTCGATCATTTCGGAGCCTCGGCTGATCAATGGCGCCAGCCCGCCCGTCGCAACGACCCGTGTATCCGTGCCAAGCTCACCGACCATTTTCTTGAGCACCCCATCCACGAGAGCGATATTCCCGTAGTAAAGTCCTGATTGAATGCTCGCAGTAGGGTTGGTGCCGATCAACCGCTCAGGCCGGCGTATATCCGTGTTGCGCAATCTGGCTGCGCGTTGGAATAGGGCATCGGCTGAAATCTGGATGCCTGGATAAATGATCCCGCCAAGATACTCGCCAGCTCGCGAGATCGCGTCGAAGGTTGTAGCGGTGCCGAAATCAACCACGATACAAGGAGTCCCGTATCGTGCAAGAGCCGCAACCGCGTTGACGATACGATCGGCGCCGACTTCTCGCGGATCATCATAGAGCACCGGGATCCCCGCGTTCGATGCGTTGACGAATAGTGGCTCGACATGGAAATAGACCTGCGCCATCTTGTGCAGCGTGAAGTCGAGCGGCGGCACAACCGATGAAATCGCGATAGATTTGATCGCAGAAGAATCGAGTCCCGCAAGTTGAAGAAGCGTCCGGCACATTATGCCGTATTCGTCCACGGTTCGCTGGCGTTCAGACGTCAGCCGCCAGCTGTGCGTGAGGCTCGCCCCTTCATAGACCCCGAGAGTCGTGTTGGTGTTTCCTACATCAAGAACTAGTAGCATAGTCAGTATCTTCCTGCATCAAACGGAGCCTCGCAATCGGTTGCTGATTCCAATCTCACCGGCCCCGACCGAGCTCTCGCGTTTTGGCTCGGGCGGCCAGGTTCGGCGGGCAATACCACCGGGGGAGTTGCCCGGGCTCCGCTCTAGGCCACCACCGTCCTCACACGCACATCACCCGCAACGATCTCGCGTCTCTGACCGCCGGCAAGCTCAACTATAAGCGCGCCGGTCAGCGTCAGCCCGCGAGTAACACCTTCAATCGCGCCGTCTGATGATTCGACTCGGACCTCGCAGTCGCGACCAGACGACGAAGTCTCCTCCCAACGCACGATCACGCGCGCCGGGTCCGACATCGCAATAGAGTACCAGTCCTCGAGGCGGGGAAGCATCGCCTGCATGAAATCCTCGGGCTTGATCGCGCGGCCCGTTTCAATCAAGAGCGAAGTCGCGGTATCACCGATCTGGGCTGGAAACGAACGCTGGGCAATGTTGACACCGATACCCATCACGGCGTACTGAAGGCGTTCGCCTTCAACTGCCGACTCGACCAGGATTCCACAAATCTTGCGGCCCGACACCAGGACGTCGTTTGGCCACTTGATGTCGGCGGCTGTTTCGAAATCACACTCTAACGTCTCGGCAACTGCGACTGCTGCTGCGAGGGTCATGATCGCCGACGCCGAGGCGGTTACTACCGGACGGAGGACCAAGGATAAGTAGAGTCCTTCTCCTGGAGGTGACGACCATGAACGTGACTGACGCCCGCGCCCCGCCGTTTGGTGGCTCGCGACAACACAGAGCCCCTCGGCTGCGCCTGACACGGCCAGTTCTCTCGCCACATCGTTCGTGGACGAAATGTTATCTAGTCGCAAAAGCATTGATCCAAGTTTAGGCATGTTTCGGGCTGCTCGATCTTGACTAGCGATTGTGGTTCCGGGGCACCGTTTGCAGATCAGACGGAATGTCGCTTCTACTCCCCGCGCATCGCAAGCTCAAACATCCGATTTGTTGCGTTCAGAGCGGCTTTCACCGTGCAATCAATTTCGCTTCCAGCGATCTGGCAGCTCCCGAACACTTGAACATCTCTACCCTGGAACCTGATGTTCACCAGTACAGCAATCAGATCCTTGCCGAGAGCGTTCACGTGATCGAGGTCCGACAGCGAACACGCAAACTTGTTCGCTGCTGCTACCCGCACCGCCTCCAAAGTGGCTAGCGCAGCCGCTTTCAAAGGACCGGTACCATCTGCGTCCGCGGTGGCGCCTGCACTGAAAATGAGCTGCCCAAGAGTCAGCGTTACGCTCACGCGGCACTGACCGCTCGCTTCTTCAGTTACTTCCGTCCGGTCAAATCTAAGGCGTTTTCTTACAGGAGTCGTTGACATATTGGTGTCGGCGATATGAGTCACGGCTCTGCTCAAGTTGCCAGATGCAGTTTAGACGACCTCCGGTCGGTTGCAAAGCAACATTCGTATCCTGTCACGTTGTCTAGCGATCAAGCCGAGACTAATCCTACCCTCTTCGCCCATCCGTAGGGGTGATCTCAATAGTGCTCAATTCCCGAGGCCATCAGAGATAAGTTGTAAGTCAATTGTGGAACAAATCAGCGCTGTTTGTTGTATACGGATCGTGATCACGCCCCAACTGACCTGAATTGGAGCAGCTCACTTCGTGCCGAACTCATTTTTGACGACGGTCGCGCCTTTCATCACGAATTGGCAATGCTGCAATAATCCAATGTCCTGCAAAGGATCGCCCGCAACGGCAATCATGTCCGCGAAACGCCCGGCGGCCAGTTCTCCTACGCGGTCAGACCATCCCATAAGCTCGGCCGCGTTCATCGTCGAGCTCCGAATTATGTCGATGTTAGCCATTCCTTCGTCCTGAAGTTTCTTCAGCTCATACAGGGTCGCTTCGCCGCGTGTCTTATTTGCGGGCGAGACCCACGCGTCGGAACCCATCGCTATCCTCACACCCATTTTTATCGCCCGCTGCAATCTGTCCTTTGGCGGTGCGTTGGCGAAGATCTCTGTCGCAACCAGGACAATGCCTCGTTCCTTCATTTGTTTGAGTTGTTCATCGGTGGCAGTCCATGCGTGCTCTATTGAATCCACGCCCGCGTTGATCGCGATCTGAACCGCGACGTTATCCCCGGCGTGCGCAGCTACTTTCATACCGAGACGGTGGGCATCGCCAACGATTGCTTTAGCGTCTTCGACCGACAGATAGCGCGTCTTCCAATTTCGTCCGGCGTCCGAATCCACCACGATCTTGATCAGGTCCGCGCCGTTGGCGAGGTTCTCGCGCACCGCCGCGCGGGCCTGTTCGGCGCCGCTCACCGTCAGAAACTCCTGAACGAGCACCGGCGCAGCAACCGCCGGACAGTCGATGGGACTGTCGCCGGCAGCGCCGACCAGTCGGGCTCCTTCGTCATCACGGCGACGATGAGCTCCGTGACGTCCTCGCCAACAAAGGCTCGAGTGCCGGTGAGCATCTCGAACAGCCCGGCGCCGAAAGCCCAGATATCGGCGCGGCGGTCGACGGCTTTCCCTTTCGCCTGCTCGGGCGCCATGTCCGCCGCCGTGCC
>CAZOOE010000066.1:0-18525 GCA_964581275.1 uncultured Clostridia bacterium | reverse complement strand
GCATGGGCGCGGATCGCGCGACGTCCGTCGTCGATCGCTTCAATCGCCTCTGGGTTGCTGGTCGCGATTCTAACTCTCGCGCCTTGCTCGATGCTCTCGAACGTGTAGGTGATGTCTCCTTTCAATCGCGCCATAGCGGGTACACCGGCAGGCGTTTCTCCGTGAGTAAACATGGGCATGCTGAAATCGCCGCCCTTAAAAGTGTGGAACAAGTTCCAGGGTCAAGTACTTTTTTTTGGATACTCACTCTGACCTTATGACCGCGCTGTCGTAGCCAGATGAGCCGCTCGGCGCCGGCGGGGCGTATTGCGAGGTTTGAGTCTGGCCGCGGCCGTCTGTGGCTTTGACCAGAAGCCGATGCTTGCCCGCCGCGGTGGGCCTCCAGCGCCTCTGCCACAGCACCCACGAGATCGGCGAAAGAGCGGGCTTGAGTTCCGCTCGTTCCCAGGTGCCGCCACCATCGGTTGACACTTCAACCTTGCTGACGCCTCTATCGCCCGCAAACGCTATTCCGGCGATGCTAGTCTCGCCTCGTACTGTACTATTGGGCGCGTCGATGCGCGACATCGTTTTGTACTCCGCGCGATCGTCCCATCCTCGGCGTTGCCAATAGCCCTTGAAATCGAAGTCCACTGCTTCGATTCCGGTGATCCACTTCACATTCTTCATCCCGTAAATGCCCGGCACTAGCAGGCGCAATGGGGAGCCATGCTCGGGTCTAAGCGGCTCGCCGTTCATCTCGTACACCAGCAGCGTCCCATCAGCCATCGCGCGATCGAGCGGAATCGAGTCCGTATAGTCGTCGCTGGCGCGCAACACGACGTCGACCACCCCGTGCTTGAGCCCAGCTTTCTGCAAAACGTCTCTTAGCCGCACACCGCGCCACAAAGCGTTACCGATCAGGTCGCCTCCGACTTCGTTGCTGATGCAGGCGAGCGTCGCATATTGATCAAACGAAGGAAGTGTCTTGACCTCGTCGTAAGTCAGCACGAGCTCGTTGTCGACGAGTCCCGCAACACTAAGCTTCCAGCTGCGCACATCGACCTGTGGGTCAAACGCATTCTTGGAGACTTGATAGAAGTCGCGAGTCGGGGTTATCTCCAGAGCCAGATTGTCGATGTTCGGGAATATGCCGTCGCCTCGCTTCACCCGTCCCGACCCGCTCTGCCACCACGATCCAATAAGCGACTTGCCAATGTCATAAATCCCTACGGCGAGCACCGCGTAACCGACGCCTCGAACGACGCGCCGTCGACTGATGATCACGCCCGGGGCGTTAGTGGAGACAGGGCGGTCTATGTAGCGCAGCGCAGCCAAAATGATGCTCAGTCCGTAAACCACATGCACCAGAAGCAATGTGGTTGAAGAGAAGCGGACCCCCTGTCGCAAGTGGCTGCCAAAGGCTCCGCCGCCCAGCGCCGGTAACAGAATGACAACGGTGAAAGCCCAGGTCGAGAGGGCGAACGCAACTGGCGCAGCGTACCGACCGGCTCCGTGCCTCCTCCGCGGTACGTAGCGAAGGAACGCAATCGTCCCTGCCATCATCGCAATCAGATAGACCACCGTGCAGGCGAGAAACGCAAGGTGCTTGGCAAACGGACCCAGCATTCCGACTGCAATTTCGACCATCCACATCGGGGCAACGGCGAAGATTGACTGGGCGACAAGCTCGGGGACCAGCGGCGCATCGAACAAGAATCGGGCGAGAAAACTCGCGAGCACCGTCGGCACCGCTGCTAACAGCGCGACCTGGAACCTGATCTCGTTCTCGGTTGGCAAGTCGGGCGTCACCTTGTTCAAATCGAGTTTTAGAAAATCCATGCTGCCTTCAGTGTCAGAATTATAACCCTTACTTACAGGATTAAGAGGATTAAGAGCAAGCTAAAGCTTATACTTTGAACCTCAGACCGAACCACTACCCCCAAGTTTGGAACCGTTGCCCAGACTAGACGAAGATAGTAATCTCTTTTCAGCAATCCCTTATTAACAATGTTTGAGGCTGAACAAGTACTGACCGCCGAGCTGGAGGCTCCCGCCGCGGAGCAACCGGAAGCGCGCAATCTGGTTGAGATCATAAATTCTCAGCTGGAGGCCCTGCGCAATTACCACCGCGCCGTTCTCGACACAACGGCGGTCGAGGCCGTTCACAAGATGCGAGTGACCACCCGGAGGCTTCAAGCCTCGCTTGATCTGCTCGAACGAGAAATGAAGGTTCGGAAGCTTAAGAGGCGGCTTCGCAATTGGCGCCGTAAGCTCTCGACGGTCAGGAATTACGACGTGTTTCTGGAACTCATCGAGAAAGAAACGCCCAGCCGGGGGAGAGCGCGACAAGAGCAGCTCGCGTTGGTGAAGGCCCTTCTCCAGGAGCGGCGACTGCAAAGGTCCACAAAGATTAGACGTTTCCTTGAAGATATAGACGTCGACGCAATTACTCGCGGGCTCGGATTCAGCGAGCCTCTAACGAGCGCGCCGCCTGACACTCCTCTGGTTACCGATGGTGCGCCCATTCCAACGGCTGCGGTTGAGCCTTCAGCAGAAGGCCGGTTGCTGAATGAACAAGGTGTAGCGGGTTATGCGGCGGAGCGCCTCGACCAGAGGCTTACGGAGTTTCAATCTCTTGCCGCCCAATCGCATCCGGCTAACAATGCTGCTGAGTTGCATCAGCTTCGCATCGCCGCAAAGCGAGTAAGGTACTTGCTGGAAATCGTTTCGGAGATGGGTTACGGCGATGCGAGGCAGACGCTAGCCTGGTTGCGAACGCTCCAGGATCGGATAGGCGACTGGCACGATCTTGAAGCGCTGGAAGGAGAGATAGTCGCGATCGTGTCGGGCGGCGAGTTCATGAAGCAACACCTCGCTGAAAGCGGCCGAATGCTTCAGGCCGCGGCGCACCTGCAAAAGAAGAAGGTCACCCTCGTTGCGAAGTTGTTTCCGGTGCGCGTGCCTCGTCATCTGGAGACTACATCTCAACGTATCGCAAGAGCACTACGCCGCCACTCGCTGCGAAATCACGCGCCGCGCAGAGTCCGCGTGTAGGAGCTCGACCCGACGTACAGCCTGGTTCTGAGAAACCGCTCCTTTCTCGACCGACACTTCACGCTCTCGGATCGCCAGTCAAGAATCGCCCGGTGACTGCTTTAAAGGCGTCGGAAGTGTCCACGCCCGGTAAACCATCGACGGTCAATCGTGAGGCAGCTCCAGGAAACCGGTTCAGACGTTTCTGCAGCCGAAGTGCCTGGACGGTTTTCTTGTTCGGTGAGAACTCCACGGCCGCGCCACTTGCTTGAATGTCTTGTGCGCTGGAAGGCTCGATGCTCGCGGGGATCCGAACAGCACCTACAGCAACCATCCTTCTCAGTAGCACCGCTGCCCCGCATTGTTGGGACACCGCGTTGGGGTCGAACACGCCGTCCGCCACGAACTTCCCCTTCGTGTACTGGTTTGAGAAACTCCAGAGATATGGCGTGTTGATTCCACGGTCGCGAGAGCCAAAACCGTTGAATTGTTCCAAGCGAAACAGCCCGCCGGGCAGCGTCCAATCTTCTACCACATCCAGCCTATCAAAAGTCAGGGCATCGGCGGCGCTGACTTCCCAGGTGAAAGGCGGGTTGCCGGCGACCGGCCGTCCGGACGGCACATGAACCGTCCTGGCTGTCAGCGGGTCCCCGTTGTGCAAGTGTCTGGTGAACTTTTGGGAAGACTCCATGTTGTGAATCACCGCGATGATGTACCACGGAACATCGGTTTGATCATCGACTATTTGATACCGGTCTTTGTGTCGGAGAAGCTGAGATACCAGGGACTCAACAGTGGCCCGCCGTTCCGCGCGAATCACGCAGTTGTCAAAGAGAGTTTGATATTCGTGTCTAAGTTCCGGGGTCAGTCTCGGCATGCCCGTCCTCCTGGGCGATCGACGGATATACTCGCAGGAACCACTCTAGGCCCATCACTGAGGCCCGGTCGAGCAAACATGTCCTGGTTGCCGATGTTAATGATAATCCGTCTGGGAACGTTTCAAGATTAGTGCACCGCCGAGAAGGGAGACGTGCGTATATGTGTTAGAGGCAGTTCCGGTTATTAAGGGCAGTAGTGAACTTATGCCGGAGATTTTCGTTCTAAAGACTTGGCAGAATCTCCGGGGACGCATTTATCAATGAAGGGCGGAATCATAGCATGAAGTTTTTCGAGTCTGTGGCACTTGCTCTCAGCGCGATACTGGCGCACAAACTTCGCTCCTTCCTGACTCTGCTGGGAATCATCTTCGGCGTCGCAACGGTCATAGTCGTCGTTTCGTTGATCGAAGGCTTCAATAAGTACTTCAATGACAAGATCGCCGATCTCGGATCAAACGCGTTCGTCGTGAACAAGATGGGGATCGTCACCAGCATGCAGGACTGGATCGAGAGGAATAAGAAGAACAAGGACATCAAGCTTGATGACCTCCGCGCGATCAAAGAGCACCCGACATACGTCAAAGACGCGGCTGCGACTATGCGGCGGCGAGGGAAAATAAAACGGGAAACTCAGACGCTGGAGGATCTGGAACTTCTTGGGGTGAGCGCGAACATGGTCGATATCGATTCAATCAAAGTCGATCAAGGCCGGTACATAACATCGACTGAGGAGGAACACTCGCGGTACGCCTGCTTTATCGGCTATGGTGTCGCCAACCAGCTCTTCCCCAGCGTCGATCCTATCGATAAGGAAATAAAGATCGAAGGGCTGCCGTTCCGGATTATAGGCGTCGCGCAGGAGATCGGGACGGTCTTTGGCAACCCGCGCGACAACTTCGTGATCATGCCGATCTCGACGTATCAAAACATCTACGGCTCGCGCGGTTCGATTGGGATTCGGGTAGCGGCGATCGGACCCGAAGCCATCGAGAGGGCGCAGGACGAAGTAAGGGTGATCATGCGCGCCAGGCGGCATCTGAACTACAACGATCCCGACAACTTCGGCATCGTGACCTCGGATGCGCTCAACCATCTGCGCGAACAGATATTCGGGACGATTTCAATCGTCGCAGTCGGCGTGACGTCGATTGCTCTGGTCGTCGGCGGAATCGTCATCATGAACATCATGCTCGTGTCAGTGACGGAGCGAACGCGCGAGATAGGAATTCGCAAATCGCTCGGGGCGAGGCGCCGAGACATTGTCCGTCAGTTCCTGTCGGAGTCAACCGTGCTGTCGTTGCTGGGCGGGTGCATCGGTGTAGCGATCGCGTACGGCATCGGAAAACTGGCGACGGCCTTGTTTGATCTTCCGACAGCGCTGCCGATCTTCTGGACGTTCATGGCTCTGACTGTCTCGGCCAGCATCGGCTTGTTCTTTGGCATCTATCCGGCGTGGAAAGCTGCGAAGCTCGATCCGATCGAAGCGCTTCGGGCGGATTGATGTGGACTAACCGTTCGTAGTTCGGCCTTCACCAGGCGGAAGTTCGTATGCGGGCGTTGCCGCGATGAAAGGAAACGTGCGAACTTCCGCCTGAAGGCCGAACTACGAACGGGCGACTGTGATTAATTGTTATGAGCAAGCAAGACACAACTGAAAGCTTGAGAATGGCGTTTGCAACACTGCACGCGCACAAGTTCCGTTCTTTCCTGACCGTGCTCGGCGTGGTGATCGGCACCGTTACGGTGATGGTCATCGCGTCGTTCATCTCCGGGCTTGACCAGAAGTTCAAGCAGGACATCGAGGCTTTCGGAACCAACACTGTCTTCATCTACAAATTTGATCCGGGGATTCACACCGGCAGGCTCACCCCTGAAGAACGGATGCGTAAACCAATCTCCTACGAAGACGCGGTGGCAATCAAAGATCAGTGCGCGTCGGTCAGATATGTAGCGCCCTTTCTAAGCCCGAATGATGCGCTAAAGGTCAGATATCAGGACCAGGAGCTGTATGTCACCCAGGTGCAGGGAACGACTACTGACTACGAGAGAATGTCCTCGGTGCACATCGCCGAGGGCCGCTACTTCGCCGAGGTGGAAAACCAGCATCGCGCGGACGTGTGTGTGATCGGAGCGGACATCGCAGACAAGTTTTTCCCGCATATTCAAGCGCTCGACAAGCAGATCCTGGTGAACGATAAACCGTTCACGGTGATCGGCGTCATACAGAAGCTGGACAGCTTTTTTATGGACGACAACGACGGGGGCAATCAGAATCGCGCCGTCTACGTTCCTTATGAATCGATGAGAAAGATGTTCCCGGCCGAGAAGGACCATTTCGTTATGGCGCAGGCCGAGGACGGCAGGCTAAGCCAAGCCGAAGACGAAATAAGATCGTTGCTGCGTCGCCGTCGCGGAGTCGCCTACGATGCAAAAGACAACTTCGGTCTCTCGACACCCGATGCAATCACCGAACAGTTTCATCAGATCACCGGCGGCATTGCGATTCTGATGTTCGCTATTTCGAGTGTTGGCCTGTTGATCGGAGGCATCGGGGTGATGAACATCATGCTGGTCTCAGTCACCGAACGCACAAAAGAGATCGGAGTCAGAAAGGCGATTGGCGCTCGGAGGCGAGACATCCTTCGTCAGTTCTTGATCGAAGCGATGTCGCTGACCGGTTCAGGCGGGCTGCTTGGGATTGCCATCGGCTGGGGCTTGAGCCTTCTGGTGAATCTGATTCTGCCTGTACACGTTCCCGCCTGGGCTCCGATTGCTGGCATAACGGTTTCGTGCGGTATTGGATTGGTTTTTGGTATGTGGCCGGCTATGAAGGCCGCGCGGTTGGATCCGATCGACGCGCTGAGGTACGAGTAGATTTGCCAATGTAAGGGTTGTGAAAGGGCGCTTACGGCAAGGTCGCCAAAGTAGACTCGAGGCCAGAATCTACCTTCGCTCGCAGCTCTTACTCATGGCGCACTCTGGGTTCGCAAGCTAGCACCAAAATCTTGCGACACGCTGAATCCGCTGTCGCCGACTCACTTAGAAGAAACCTGTTTGGAATCTTCCTTCAGCTCCATCACCACCTTGTTAATCTTGCCCGTGAACTCGAACGGCGACTGATAGCTCTCGGTCACCGGTGTCGATGGATCGCGGCCGACCGTAAGCCCCTCGCTTAGTCCAAACGTAACCGGGACCAACCTTGCGATCTTCCCTTCGCCTACAAGCTTGTCGTTGATGAACAGCGTAGCCGTGCCGCTTCCGGGACCGGCGCTCGTGAAATCAATTCGCAGCTTCACCGAACCTGACGGCGCTGCCTCAGTTGATGTGACGGTGTAACGCTCCAGACCAACCCAATTGTACGCATAGTTCAACCGGTTGTTCTGCACGAAGAAGCTGAATCCGCCAAACCGCCCGCCTAACGCGAGCAGCACGCCTTCCGCGCCGCCCGATGGAATCTCAACATCAGCGGTGATGCTGTAGGAGCGGCCGCGGAAGTTGATTGTGTTGGTTCTAGGCACTGAAGGCATGCCGGGATAGTAGGTTACAACTGTGCGTGGGCGGTAAAACGTCGGCTGTTCGATCGAGCGTATGATCCCTCGATCGTCCAACGGAAGGACGTTATATCTTCCAGCTTCGCTCCACCATCGCTCGAGCATCTCCCGAAGCTTTCCCGGATTCTGCGCGGCAACATCGTTGCTCTCAGAAAAGTCCTCATTCACGTTGTAGAGCTCCCAGGGGTCACTGTCGAAGTCCTCGCCGCGCTTGTGCATAGTGACCGCGACCCAGCCCTTGTAATAAATTGCGCGGTGGCCGAGCATCTCGAAATACTGCATATCACGCCGGCTCGGGGCCTTCGCGTCGCTGAACGTGTAAGCCATGCTCATCCCGTCCATCGGCCGCTGATCCACGCCGTTCACAACCCGTGGCTGTTGAAGCCCGATCATCTCGAGCACAGTCGGCGTGATGTCGATCATATGATGATACTGGCTTCTGATACTGCCTTTGTCCTTGATCGTCTTAGGCCAGTGAATGATCATCGGATCGGTAATTCCACCCGCGTGAGTTTCTTGCTTGTAGCGTTTGAACGGGGTGTTGCCGGCCATCGCCCAACCAAGCGGATAGTGAGGGTAAGTCATCGGGCCACCCAACTCGTCGATCAGCTTCATATCCATCTCGACGTTTTCAGGAATCTCGTTGAAGTACAGGCTCTCATTGAACGTACCAGTCGCGCGGCCCTCCTGACTCGCGCCGTTGTCGGACACGACAACCAGCAGGGTGTTCTCCATCAGCCTTCGCTCTTCTAGAAATTCCAGAAGCCGTCCGATGTTTTCATCACAGTGGGTCAGGAAGCCGGCGAAGACTTCTTCCATCCTGGCATACAATCGGCGCTGATCGTTGCTCAGTTCCGCCCAGGCCTGAACATCTGAGTTGCGCGGCGCAAGCTGGGTATTTGGCGGGACGATTCCCATCTGCTTTTGGCGCGCGAGCGTTTCCTCTCGGACCTTATCCCATCCTTTATCGAACTTGCCTTTGTACGTCTCGATGTACTTCTTGGCGACGTGATGAGGGGCGTGGCCGGCGCCATAAGCAAGATTGAGGAAGAAGGGCTTGTCCGGGGTGACCTGCTTTTGTTCGGCGATGAATTGCATCGCGCGATCCGTGAGATCTTCGGTCAAGTGGTAGCCCGGACGATTCGGGCGCTCCACATGGTGGTTGTCGTAGACCAGATCCGGGAACCACTGATTGGTCTCTCCACCGAGGAACCCGTAGAACCGTTCGAAGCCCATCCCGAGCGGCCAGTGGTCGTAAGGGCCAGCGTCACTTGTTTCGTCGGGCGGCGCCTGATGCCACTTGCCTACGTAGAAAGTACTGTAGCCCGTCTGCTTGAGGATTTCGGCAATCGTCGCCTGACTGCGAGGCATACGGCCATCGTAACCGGGATAGCCGGTAGCGGCCTCGGTTATCACACCCAAATGATTACTGTGATGGTTATCACCAGTCAGTAGGCATGCACGCGATGGCGAGCACAACGAAGTCGTGTGAAAGTTGCTGTAGCGCAATCCTCCCGCCGCAAGACGGTCGAGGTTTGGCGTTCGGATCTCCGAGCCGAAGCAGCCCAGTTGCGCGTAGCCGACATCGTCCAGCACAAGATAGATGACATTAGGCGCGCCCTTCGGCGCCTGAGGCGGTAGCGTCCATGACGGCTTGGAGTCCTTATAAGTCCGGCCGATGCTGCCGCGTTGAGGCTCCTGTTGCTGAGCCGCCAGGACCTGTCCAAGCGCGAATATGCCCGACACACCCAACGCGATTGCTGATAGCTTGAGCGCCGCCCGCAGGGTCATCTTCTTCCAGTTCATCTCAGGCTCCTGCTGGTTGGAATCCGCTTGATAGGAGGTCGCGATTATAGCAGTTGTTAAGCAGCATTCAAGTGAGGGCTGCGTCTGCTCGCTAATATGACTTTGCTCTTGGGGGTACTTTGCGTCTTGCGCTGAAATAGCACATTCGCAGGATGGGTTTCGCGCAAAAACGCAAAGACGCAGATCGCCGCTCTCAAGAACTCTGAACGCTCTACGGGGTCATAACACATCGAAACCCCGTGTTAGAACCACCGCTGTCGACCGCGCCTCGACCGCGACTGCCGACCAGGTAGCGCGAACAGTATCGATCACTGCACAAGAACGACCCGCCCTTCTGCACGCGCTTAGCGACACCCGGTTCCTGGGGATCGTAACTATCGCGGGGACCTTGCGGATTGCGGGCGACTCCGTCTGCCGCCAGCGCAGTGAAATAGTCTGGTCGATACCAATCGGCACACCATTGCCAGACATTGCCGCCTACGTCGTAAAGCCCGAAACCGTTGGCGGGAAACGCAGTGGCCGGCGATGTACCCAGATAACCATCCTCAGCAAGATTCTTCGAAGGGAATCGACCTTGCCAGATGTTTGCGGCCCACTTGCCGCCGGGCTTCAGATCGCCGCCCCAGGCATAACGATTGCGGTCCAGTCCTCCGCGCGCGGCAAATTCGAATTCGGCTTCCGTCGGCAGGCGCTTGCCTGCCCACCTTGCATAGGCGGCCGCATCCTCCCAAGCGATCTGCACAACCGGATGCTCTTCGCGGCCGTCGATCGTAGTGCCTGAACCTTCGGGACATTTCCAACACGCTCCCGCAACGTAGTGCCACCACTGTGTGATGTCATCCAGAGGAACATCGCTCGGCGGAGAGGCGAATACTGCCGAGCCGGCTACGAGCTTACTCGGATCGACTCCAGGATAATCTTTCGGATCCGGTTTGCGTTCCGCCACTGTCGCGTAACCTGTCGCCTTTACGAACTGAGAGAACTGGGCGTTTGTCACCGGCGCCTTGTCCATCCAGTAGCCATCCACGGTAACCAGGTGCACCGGCTGCGTGTCGGACATGTCGCAATCATCGCATCCCATCCAGAAGGTTCCGCCAGGTATCCAGACCATTCCGTCGGGAACCGCACCAGGAGGAGCCGAGCTGTTTGTGCTGACAACCTGCGCCGATTCCGCATCCGGCAGTTTTGCGCCGGAGCTGTGAGCGCCTGAGTAGTGAGCCGCGTGCGGATCAACCTCCGACCGGCCGAGCCAGCTTACCTTGACAAAAAAGGCGGTCATCGCAGCCGCCAGGAAGAGAACTCCGGCGAAGCCGTACCACCACCGCGGTCTTGAGCGAACCCAAGATCCGCTGAGTCGCGCACCTGCCGATTGTTGTTGCCTTCTCATTCGCTCGCTGCCGCTTCGATAAGTAGGCGCCTTAGCTCATCAATTGACGCGTTCGGTGCGAACTCTTTCGCCCGCGCGACGAAGCCGGTCATATTCGCCACGGCGAAGCTTATCCCCTGCAAATTGCGTTCCGGCGGCACGCCCGGAATATCGCGAGGGTAGGCAGACGCAACGAACATCGGACCGTCATCCGTGTGAATCAGGTCGTATCGGTCTCGCGCCAGCTTCCAGTCTACAACAACCCCGACCACCGTCGGGAGACAACCGGGCAATGACGGCTTATCAGACATCTCGCGCGCCGCTACCAACACCGTTCTGCTTTCGGCTGCGCGGGCTACTGCCTGCTCGATTACGTCGCGATGTTCGCTGTTGACCGTGCCCAGACTCAAGTTGATCACGTCGATTTGATTTTCAACACACCAATCGATCGCTTTGATGATGGCCGCCATGTTTGTGCTAAGCACGCGATCAAAAACCTTAACGACATATAGCTGTGCATCCGGCGCCTTCTCGCGGATTGCCCCGGCGACGGCGGTGCCGTGACCGATGTAGTCAAGATAGTCTTGAGAAAAGCCCGCTTCACCCGGTGTTATTCTGATCCCGCCTGCTACCCCGCCGACGTGCGGGTGATTTGGGTTAACCCCGCTGTCTATGATACCGACCTTGACGCCACGTCCGGTGTACGAAGCAAATGAGGCAACGGTGCCTTCAATGTTTCTGATCGGCATAATCCTGAGGTCGGCCACCTCTTTCACGCAAGCCTTCGTCTGCGAACGCGAAACTTCACGCAAAGGCGCCAAGACGCGAGGAGGCCAAGCGCAGGACTGTTAGACCCCGGTCACTTCTTGTTGACCATACGAAAAGAGCCCAGCCAGCGCCTTGCCGCTCGTGAGCAACTGATCCGGCCGGCCCATCTCAATCACTCTTCCGTCGTCGATCACTATCACCCAATCCGCGCGCTCGATCAGCGAGAGCCTATGCGAAATCACAACAGTTGTCCGTCCTCTCATTTTGGAGGCCAGCGCAGCCGCGATAGTCTGCTCGGTAACCGGATCGACCGATGCGGTCGGTTCGTCGAGGACCAGCACCGTCGGGTCTCTCAAAAGCGCCCGCGCTAAGGCGATGCGCTGCCGCTCGCCCGCCGACAGGGCCTGTCCTCGCTCGCCTACCTGTGTGTCGTACCCTTCGGGCAATGATCGAATAAAGGTATCGATCGAGGCCGCCTCGGCGGCGATGATGATCTCTTCCCGAGTCGACTCCGGCCGGCCGTACCGTATGTTCTCGGCTATGGTTGTGTTGAACAAGAAGGCAGTCTGTTCGACCAGTACAACTTCTCGGCGAAGGTCCTCAAGCCGAACTCCGCGTACATCAATCCCGTCGACTCTTATCGTGCCGGCTTGCGGGTCGTAGAATCGCAGCAACAAATCAGCGATCGTCGATTTGCCAACCCCGCTCGGGCCCGCAACTGCGCAGAGCGAACCAGCAGGAATCTTGAAGCTCACCGAGTCGAGGACAACGGTGTCGCGATCGTATTTGAGCGTGACATTCTCGAATTCTATGTCACCCCTGACGCGGTCAAGCCGCGCCGCAGCGGGCGCTTGGTTGACCTCGACAGGCGAGTCCAATATCTCGAACACCCGATGGAGAGACACTCGAGCGGTTGCCACGCTTGTATAAAAGCCCATCAAATTTCGCACCGGCGCAAGCAATCGCATGTGATAAGCCATAAACGCCACCAGCGCTCCCACAGTCATCCCCCCATCGATCACAAGCTTGCCGCCGTAAAGAAACACCAGCGCTGTGCTGAGGGTGAGCACGGTTCCAGGAAGCGCACCCGCGAAAAAGGACACCAATTGCATCGAAAGTAGCGCTTCGACAAAGCTCTGATTCTTCTCACGGAATCGAGACACTTCAGCGTCCTGAGTGTTTGAGGTGACGACAAGACGCATGCCTATCAAGGTCTCGATCAAAAAACTGCCTATTTCGGCGCTGCGTTCGCGCATTCGTTGCACGTTACTGGTGAGCTTGGCGCGATAATGCTTTAACGCGATCACCGAAACTGGAATCAGCAGGATGCTCAGCAGGAATAGCTTCCAGTTGAGCAACACCATTATTGCCACGCTGCCGACAAGAAAAATGAAATTACTTATGGCTGCGAGCAGCGTGTCGGCCGCGACGCGCTGCACTTCGCTGATGTCGTTGTTCAGTCGCGAAACGATTTCTCCAAGTTTGGTGCGGGTGTAAAAGCGCGGCGAGAGCTTCTGCAGGTGCTTGTAGACCGCCAACCGCATATCGAACAACACCGCAGCAGAGACCGCGACGTACCGATAGCTGCTCGCGATGTTCAACGCGAACCCCAGCACAGTCACCACCACCATCAATACCGCGACGATGGACAACGCCTGTAGGTTTTTGCGAAGCAGTGCCTCGTCGATCAACAGCTTGGTTATGTATGGTTGGGCTAAGCCGAGTAGAGTCGAGACCAGGCTCAAGACCAGCACAAGCGCCAGCCTTCGCCAATACGGAAGGATGTAATCGAATATTCGGCGGTAATCATTCGGCATTTGGAAGTTTGCGGGAGGCTTGGCGTCTTTGCGTCTGCGCGAATTTGACCCTTTGCGGCTTGGCGAATCTCTGAGCCTCTGGGTCAGATCTGTTTCGCGCCAAGACGCAAAGGTTCGCCAAGCAGCAAAAATCGCCAACAACGGTCATGCCTCAACCTTGTAGTAACACATATAGCCGGAGTCGCAGTGCCCTCGTTCGCCGCGCAACGATTTCGATCGCCCAATTGTGACAAGCTTATCCGAACCCGCGCGCACCTGATCGACGACCGCGCGCACCATCCGCACGCTTGCGAGCTTTTTGAACGGCGATGCTTCCCGGCCGACGATCTTCAGCGACGCGACCCCGATCCGCTTGAAGTCGTGGATGGCGCACAAGCCGCACGGTCCGTACGGCAGACCGTTTGCCGTCGAGCCGCAACCGTTGCCGTTTACGTACCAGATCCACTCGCGATAGTCGGTAAGGTTCCTGCGCAGTCGTGAGTTCTGCCTTCTTGTAAGCTCGCGTCTGCCGCTTCGTTCGAACTCGGTGTCCATCTCCGATAGACTCGTGCAAAATGCACCGACGGTGTGATGGTGCGTTGTCGAGCAGAATCCTTCCTCGAACGCACAGCCGTCGTTGAGCATGAACACTTCGATTTCGACCTCATCGCGTGTGGCGTCTACGATTCTCTCGATCTCAGAAATGGTCAGGCTTCGCGGAAGGATGATCCTGCTCGGCCCGAATTGAAGCAGGAATCGAATCGCCTCGGTGTTGAGCGTCGCCGCAACCGAGCTGACGTGCAGCGCCGCATTCAGCTTCGCTTTCGACAATTGCATCATCAGGTTGATGTCGGTGACGATCAACGCATCGACTCCAGCGTCACCATCGAGCCTTTGCGCGAGATCCAACACCCAGGTCATTTGTTCGGCTGTGTAATAAGGAGCGTTGAGAGTGAGAAATACAGGGATTCCCAGGCGATGCGATCCGTCTACCAGTTGCTTCAACTCCGACAGGGTATCGAGGCTCCCTCCCTTCGGACTACGACGATTCAGCCAGACTGCGCCAGTGTAGCGATCGAGCCACTCCCGTGGGACGATTCCGCAATAGAACTCTTCCGCGCCGCTCGCCGCGAGCATTTCGAGTTCGTCGTATGAGCTGATAGGGGCCAGGACTTTCATCGCGGTCGCTCCCAGCTCATCGGCAATTGCGGCTGAAAAACCATTCGATCTATCAAACCCGAGCGCGACTGCTCGAAAAGGCCACGCAGCATGGCTTCGGTGTGAACATAGAAGTAGCTGTTCCCCTTCAGATAGAACTTCTGATCCCGGTTTTCGAACGGCGTGTTTGTATATGTGTATTCGAGGAGATGAGTCTGACACTCGTGATGACACGGCGCTCCGGGCTGGAACTTGTCGCGCTTATCGTAGTGAATCCCCGCAGCCATGCATATTCGGCTGGTGCTGATGAATCCGAAGGGCACATAGGCGCTTGCCTTTACGCCGCCTTCCGCAAAGCTCAGATCAACACCCTGCGGCAGATTGTCCAGCTCCACCGAGTCGACTCCTAAACCGGATAAGAATCCGGTGTAGCTTGTGCAGTCAAGATTCGAGCGGCGAAGCGACACAAGCGCCGGCGCGGGAGCATCACTGGCGGCATACACACCGGTGACTCGCGGGTCGCGCAATGACTTGTTCATCAAGCGCCCTTGAACCGGCTTCAAGAGAGGAAACTCGCGCCGAAGCAGATTCAGCACCCCCCAATCGTTAAACACAACCTCGCATTCGCCATTCTCGGCGAGCGTCTCAAACAGCGGCTTCAGCAACTCCAGCCCGGCGTCGCTTACGTACGGCGTCAGCAACGTGAGATTCATTTCTCGCTCGCCAGCGGCGGCGAGCACCGCTTCGAGCTGACGAGGTGAGGGGATCAAGCGTTCGCAGAACTCGTTCCCGTATGCACAGCGACTGAATCTCACCGCACCGAAGTACTCCTCTATAAGCAGCCAGGTCAGTTCCACGACCGGCGCGAGTTTCGAGCCCCCGAGTGAGCTGGCAGTGTTCAGCACGCGGGCGCCGTCTTGAAGTTCGGCTGCATTGCTGACTTGTATGCTCCAGTCCATGATGGTTACCGGTCTTGCCGCACCCTCCTGCCAGCGGGTGTTCTACGATTGGGGTCGAAGTACCAGCAATTGGGTGATGGCGTCGCCGTCGAGAGTGATGGTCTTCTCAAGCTTCAACGTATCGGCATCGTAAATTTCGATCGTCGGACCCGCACCGTAGATGTACAGCTTGCGACCGTCGCCGCTGACTGCAAAATTGAATCGGGCACGGCTCTCGAACTCGAGCTTCTTGATCACCTTTCGTGCGGTGACGTCGAACACCCAGAACTCAGTCCGCCGGTTTCCGCCCTGCCCGTTAAAAGTAACCGTGTAGCCTTTCTTCCGATCCGGGGTCAGATAGAATCTGTTCATCGGCGCTGCTGGACCTATCGGCGTGAAGTCCACGTTCTTGGTTAACAGGTTTATCCTGGCGATCCCGAAGATCGAGCGCCGCACGACCGAATCGGTAGCGTTGAACACCGATGTGACGTAGCCAGGCTCTTCGTTCGGATCTTCATCACCCCTGACGTTTATCGGGAAGAGGCCCGGGTAAAGCGGCTTTGAAAGCTCGATCTTGTCAACTTGCTTGAAAGTGCTGAGGTCGAAAATAAGTATATCTTCCTTGAATACATACAACAGTTTGCCGTCAGGCGAAACCTTGTATCCGGAGAGAAACCCGAAGCCCTGATCGAACTCCTTAGGGAAATCGAAGGTCTTGGTGATCTTCTTTTGCTCGAGATCGATCACAGCAAACTTGGGTTTCTCTATCTTGTAGCGATCGATTTCCTTGATCGAAGTCCGCAGCGTGGCGTAGATGAACTTGCCTTGAGGGTCGGGCGCGGCGCCTAGCGGATAGACGCGTCGATTGCCTTCGTTAAGCTCGAAATGGCTGGTGACTTTTCGCGTAGCGAGGTCGACGATTTCGATTCCCATCTTGGTCGTCAAGATGAACAGCTTCTTCTTGTCTTGAGCGAGCACCACCTGTAGAGGAGCGCCGGTCTCGAGCTTGATTTCGTCGATCACCTGTTGCTTTGTTTCATCGATGACCAGAATTTTGTTGGGCCACGTGCCGAGATACATCAACGCGCCAGTTGGCTGAGTGGCTTGTTGGGCGCGGGCTGGCGCGACGACAAGAAAGGCGAGCATAGCTAGAGAAAGATTGATTCGCATTGCACCTCCGGGCCTGGGAGCGCAGGCATCTGCCTGCTGGGCGTTGCGCGAGATTTCCCTAAGCGGAAAGCACAGGCAGGAATGCCTGTGCTCCCAGGTTTTTCACGGAAACACCAGATCGATGTTCCGCCAATCCTTTGTGGCGCTCGCGCACTTGCTGGTCCAATCCGGATAGTTGTTGAAGTGATCCGGTACTTGCGCCGGCCAGAAGCACGTGATGTAGCAATCATACAAATCGCGCTCAACCGGCTGGCACAATCCCGCAGTCCCGCCCGCCGAGTCCGTTTCCCATCCAGGAGAGAACACCAGCGAACAGCCCAAAGGGAAATGAGGCCGCTGCGGCGGCGGCTGGGTTTGAAGCGCGTGAACGTCGCCGTACTCCGATGCGACGAATTCTTCGACTCGCCGCGCCTTCCGGTTGACGGCCTTCAGGTGTTTCATAGTGCCTTCCTTTCATCGAACCGTTCGAGGTATTTTGGATTGCGCGCGGCAATCTCGCCGTAGATCCTCAAACAAACATCCGTCCATCCGCGAATCCAGTCGCAATAGTGCAAGTTCGCGTGCGAGGTGTCGCCATAGCGGACGAAAGCTTCGTGATAGCAGCCGCCCGAACAGACCGGCCGCGCCCAGCATGTGTGACAGTCGTACTTGGTGTTGATGTGAGCCCGTTCGAGATGCGCCGCCTGGGCCTCGCGATCAACCCCGGTGTCAATGTGCCCGAGCTTTCCAGCGGGAGAATCGACGAATCGATGGCATAGCCCGATGTCGCCCGACGGCGCGACTCCCAGCAGCCCGAGCCCAGCTCCGCACGGATACGCCTTGCTCACACCCTGGTGCAACTCCTGAAGCGTGTCGCTTACGTTTGAGAATCCGTGATGCTTGTTCTCGAGCGCGTAATCCCGGTATTCATTCGCCAGTTCAGTGAACTGGTCCAGCACATGATCGAGTCCACGGTTGCCAATTGCGTAGAGTCTCACCGGCGAGGTCGTGACCGGCGCAAACCCCACCTCGTCAAATCCCATCTCTTCGGTGAGATGACGATATATCGTTTTCACGTCGACTACCTGAGCGGTCAAAGTCACCCGCGCGCCGATGGGCCGCGAGCGGTGAACCTTGACCAGTTCCTTGATCTTCGGAGCGATCACGTCATAGCTTCCCTTCCCGTTATGAAAAACGCGAAAGCGGTCATTGGATTCCCTTGGTCCGTCGATGCTTACAGTCACCCCGACGCTGTTCTCCGCCAGGAAACTGATAATCTCCGAGGTCAGCATCGTCGCGTTGGTAGTCATGCTGAAGTCGATGTATTTACCCATCTCCGCCGCGCGAGCGCGCGCGTACTCGATCGTGGATTTGACAACTTTGAAGTTGAGCAAGGTTTCGCCGCCGAAAAAGGTCAAATGAACCGCGCGACGCCCCGGCGATTGATTAAGCAGGAACTCCACGGTGCTGCGAGCGGTCTGTTCGCTCATGAACTTTGTCTTGCCTTCAGGTGTTGCGATGCGGTCTTCTCCGTATTCATAGCAATACGAACAGCTCAGATTGCACTGGTTTGTCACGTTCATGACGATGGTCTGAAGTGGGAAGGGTTGCTGCGGCGATTCCAGTCGCGGCTCGATGAATCCCTCGCCGGTCGCGACCGCATGCGCCTGATGCAACTCATCGAGGGTCTCTTCAATGCTCGAGCTCGAGTAACCACGTGTCAACAGCTTGTCAATTATTTGCTCTCTGGTCAGCTGGCGACCGTTGAGCAACTCGAGCACCGCGCTCGACAGGTCCTCAAGCGCAAAAATTGCGGCGCTCGGGACCAAATAAAGGTAGTTCTGGCCTCCGCCTTCGAACGCGTGAAACTCCCCTTGTCGATAAGCGCTCATCGAGAGACCTCCGGCTGGTCCCACTTCACATACAGCGGGACGGTTACCACGAGATAAGATCGCGCCTTCAATGGCTGGGCATCTTTCGCGGTCTCTTTTGGCTTGTAAGTAGCGACAACCCACACATCGCCGTAGTTGTTGACGCCCTTTTTCCGCTTCGGATTTGGTCCGTCGACCGCTGGCGTGAACAAGCCGTCAGCTCCAAGCA
>CAZOOE010000065.1:0-18640 GCA_964581275.1 uncultured Clostridia bacterium | reverse complement strand
ATTAACGCAAAGAGTGTGTTACAACAGCTTCACCCCGGTTGGTTGGCCGCTGTTGAGAGGTGCGGTCGCTAACGTCATCGAACCCAAGATCCCGATTTATGTCTGAAAAGCGTGTGCGACTGCCCGTGGGGTAGTCGAGCAAGACTTTTCGGCGAAGAACGCGCAGTATACCAACCCGAAAGCAACCGCCGAGACCATGACATGGGCGACTAAGGTCCTGGTCATTTAACGGGGTCCACCTTAGCGGTTTCAGAAGGCTGCCGTTTGTCAAACCGACATGTGTTGACATCGACCGGCAGCTTGCGCAGGTGTTTCGCTAGACATGTGTTTCGAGGGAGAGGTCCTGGCTAAACCTAACGACATCGATGGCTCAAATCCTGCCCGGGCAAGGTGAGGGCGACGAATCTCCCGCCTTTCTTTTCCCACCAGGCGGCATCAGCGCGCGCCTTATCGGCAAACCCGGGCAGGGACGAACGGTCCGTTTCGCGCAAGTCACAATAAACTGACTGGCCCATCATCGCTGTCCTACAGCTAAACCTGCGGCCCCCACCCATCCATTTCCCAAATGGCCTGCGCTCCCTGTGGTCACTATCCGCGGAGGCGCGGAGGGGGGATACGGAGGGGGTCGCAGAGACTAATCTCTGCGTTCCTCTTGGACCCTCCGCGCCTCCCCGCGGGGCCACCCAATAGTTTGTCGCTAAACTTAAGCGCTTGTGGCGGCGAAGCAGAATCATCAGGCTGACCAGGAGAGCAGCACTCCCGGCAAAACTTAGAACACCAGCCAGGTTTGGGTTTGCTCCTCCTTGGTCGGGATCTCCTTGAACAAACAGAGAGCAACATAGCTGCCAATGGCGCTGAAGGCCCTCGGTGCTTGACAGAAGAAACTGCCAGGCTAGTCTGCCCTGGTGGTAACCGGCTAGAGAAGCCTGTTCAAGCGTGTGAGTGTGTAGGGTAGCTGAACGATGTTGACGGATTCTTGAACAAAACTTGAAGTGACGTTAAGGGTGTATATCGAGTTGAGTGGAATAGGTTGTGCAGCCACGCTTCTACCGACGACCAAACGCCGACGAATCGATCCTCCGGGCGGAATTTCCGGAGGACGCGATTCGCTCGACGGGCACCCGCTGAACGAAAGCGCTTTTCTTTTCCGCATACTCAACGCCGTCTGCAACACCAGCGGCGAGGATTCGCTGCTTGTCCGCCTGGTACTCTCGCTAGGGGACAAGTCTGACCGCAGTATCTCGGAACCAGAGCAGTTCGGACCTGCGTCGAGCGTGCTGATAATGACGGCTGCCAAAACTGATCCGATGGTGATTCATCGCGCGCCTCACACTGCTCAGCTGGATGCTACCTTATCAACGCCTCATATTTCGCAATGGTAGCGGGCAGTGGATCAACCCCAAGCTCTCGACGCAGCATCTTGCGGAGGCCGTCGAACTGGTCGATTGCCGCGGCGCGATTGCCAGACTGTACAGAGGCTTCCATCACGTGGCAGTGAACGTCTTCTTGATAGGGGTCTCGCGCCAGGAACATCTGCCCGTAGCGAATCACAGAGTCGTGACCGTTCTTTGCACTGTAATGTGCGATCAGTTCCTTCAGCGCGTCGAGGTAGAGATCGCGGTAGTAGCTCTGAAGCTCTTCGATCCAGTTGTAATAGAACTCCTCCAGAAAGTCGCCGCGATATAGCTTGATCGCCTCTGCCAGGAGCTCTGCCGAACCGTCTGCGCCGCCAATACGGCGAGCTTCGCGCGCTTCACCAAGCAACCGTTCGAATTCTTCGGTGTCCAGCTGGTACCGGTACTGCGAGTTCAGAACGTACGCTCCCTCGCGATAAAGCACGAAATCCTTTTTCATTACCTGTCCACTGTTGAGAGCTTTCCTCAAATGCGAGATCGTTGGATGAAAGTTCTTGGCAACCGTGTCGTCGTTTGCCTCTGACCAGAAAAGGTCGACCAGCGTTTCTTTGGGTGCTCGGTGGTTGCGTCGTGAGCACAGATAGCAGAGGATGTGCAACGCCTTCGAAAGCCGCCATGCTTCTTTTTCCATACCTGACGGATCGCGAAAGACCTCTACCGAACCGAGCATGTTGATCGCGAGATCATATGCGGGGCGCTCAGTCACCTGTTGGCTGACGGCGGCCACTCCTGCAGGACCGGAGCCAACGGCGGCCGCGGCCGCGACCTCGATTGCCTCCGCCGGGACAATCTGGGTGAAGTAGTCCGGGGCTATGCCTGCCCGGATCGCGGCGCGGAACAGGCCCGGCGATGCTGTGGCGTTAGACAATAACAAGTAGGAATAGTCATATCTGATAGCGAGTTCGACCGCGCGGCGTAGCTGTGCCAGTGCTTCTTCTCTTCGGCCGGAATCCCAAAAGAGCAGAGCAAGGGAAAGGGTGGCTCCAGCCTCGTTATAGCGCAGTCCATACTGTCGCGAGAGCACGGTCGCTTCGGTCAGAGTCGTCTCGCTCTCTACGGGGCGACCACCGGCCATTTGGATGCGCCCACGCGTGATGAGCGCAGTTGAGCGCTCGGAGGGCGAGCCATTGGCGCGGGCACGATAGTACTCGTCTGCTTCCCGCTCGGCGGCGCTCGTGTCTCCCATGCGAAGGTACAGCGCCGCTCGCTCGTCGAGCAGTTCGCGGTCGGTCAACAGGACTCCCGCATCGCGATACGCCCGAGATGCCTCGTCATAGAATTCCAGAGCGCGGCTGTAATCCCCTCGCTCGCGATAGAGATTGCCAAAAGCCTCCAGTGTCTCCGCGCCAGCGGATCTCAGATTAAACATCTGACAGCGATCGAGCGCGACCCCCAGATGTGACTCCCCTTCATCGAGCTTCCCTTGCACGATCTTCAGGCGAGCGATGTTCAGATGTGCGATCGCTTCCTGGGGGAAGGGAACGCGATGATCGCTCGAATCATCGGAAGGATCCTCAATCATCTGGCTCAGGCAACGAAGCGCCTCATTGAAGTCCCCTTCCAGCGAGTAAGGAAGGCCCAGATTGTGAAGCACGATCCTGGCAAATCTATCGTCGCCCGCCTCTCTCGCTTCTTCCAGCGCCGCCTGCCAGCTCTCGATCGCGCGCGCGGCACCACCCGGTGATGTGAAGGAGCACAATCCTATTGTGTTGAAACACCTGGCTCTCAACGCGTGAAGATTCGGCGCAAGCTCGATGGCTGAAGTGGCGAGCGACACAGCAAGGTCGCAATCGCCTCCGTACCTGGCTATGTATGCCTGGCCGCGCAAAGCTTCTGCTTCCACATTCGATTTCTCAAAGGCGCGAGCGGTGCGGGCAGCCTGAGCGTAAAGTCCGAGCGCTCTTGTATGGTCACCCTCGATAAAGGCGACATCCGCCCGAGCTATAAAAGCGCGTGGCCATCCTGCCACTGACTCTTCGGGCAAGCGATCGAAGGTACGCTTGATCGTCTCCAGTCGTCCTGACTCCACCAATTCAGAACCGTGTGTGGCGAGGAGCTCGGCCACCTGATTTGCCGCCCCGGCCTCCGCGAGGTGATGTACTGCAAGGTCCCATCGCTCGGCGCTCGAAAAGTGAGCGGCGCATTCCTTGTGCAAACGCTTGATTTCATCGGGACCCAGTTCGCTCACGAGCCAACGGGTGAGGAAGCTTCGAAACAGGGGGTGCAACCGATACTCCTCATCGGAACCCGATGCGTAGGTCTGCGATATGAAGACGTTCCGACGAGCCAGAGCGCGGAGTTGGTCTGCACAATGGCGGATCCCGAGGGCAGCCTCGCATATCGACGGGTCGATGCGATCAAGCAACGAAAGCTTGCCGAGCATCAGGCGTGTCTCAGGAAGCTCGGACTGAAGGACCTCTTCTGCGAAGTAGTCGAAGATATCCAACTCTGATTGCTGAAATGCGGCGGCCAGCCACTCGCCGGGGAGTTTCGTCTGGGTCGAAGCAACGTTGTCATTATGGGCAGCATGGTCCAGCGACTGCTGGATCAGCTGAAGCCCAGTCACCCAGCCATCGGTCTTCTGATAGAACTGGTTGACCTGATCGGGAGCCAGGGGCTGGCGGAACGTCTCGGCAAATAGTTTCTGCACTTCGGCTGGGGTGAACAACAAGTCTTTGCGATCTACCACTCCGATCAGACCTTTGCTTCGCAGCCGGGTCACCGATAGGTTCGGCATGGTTCGACTGGTTATCACGATGTGCAACACGTCCGGGAGGTATTGAACCACCCGGTCGACGGAGGCAGCGACTGCTTCGCTCGAATCGACCTGGTGATAATCGTCCAGCACGACGATGGTCTTCTGCTCAATCTGCTCGCTTACCTCGTTGACGAACACGTCCACCAGTTGGTCGGTTTTTGACCCGAGGTTTTCGGTTTCCGCGATGAACCTCAAGGTCACCTGTCCGAACCCGGGATGAATCGATCGTATACTGTGAACGAGGTATCCAAAGAAAACCGCGAGGTCTACGTCGGTTGGGTCTATCTGATACCAGACGAATGGAAGATCCGATGCGCGAACAAACTCGGTCACGAGCGTCGTCTTTCCGCAGCCCGCATCCGCGTACACAATCGTCGCCGGTTGATCGAGAAAGCCGCGGATGCGATCGACTAGTCGTGGCCGAGGCAATATGCGCCGTCCCAGTCGCGGCGGCAGGAGCTTAGTCTTCAGAAAGAATTGCGGAAGCATAGCTTATAATCGGTTTCGGGTTCCGGGTTTAGAGTTCAGGGTTTCTAGTTTCTGGTTGTTACAAGGCATCAAAACCAGAAACCAGGAACGACGAACCAGAAACCACAAACCCAATCTACGAACCCGGAACCAGCCGTCTGTAAGTCGCGACTGTTTCTGGCAACGGGTCTACGCCCAGTTCCTCTCTCAACAGAGTTTTCAGGCTTTCGTATTGTTCGCGTACCGCTGCCTGGTTGCCCACGCGTGCCTGGCTATCCATCAACTGCCTGTGAACGTCCTCGCGATATGGGTCGCGACTCAGGATGGCCTTGCAATAAATGACCGATTGTTCGTATTGCTGGGCACAGTGATGATGATCTGCCAATTCCTTGAGCGTTGCAAAGTACATTGTCTGATAGTAAGCGCGCGGCTCATCGACCCAGTTGTCGTAGATCTCTTCCAGGAACTCGCCGCGGTACAACTCGACGGCGTTCCGCGCAGCAGTGGTGAACCCCTCGAAGTCGCCGTCGCGGCGCCGAACTTGTGCAAGCGAGATCAGCCGTTCGAATTCCTCAACATCCAGCAAGTAGTTGAACTCCGGGTTAAAGTAGTAGGCACTTTCCCGATAACGTATGAAGTTCTTCTTGACCTCCTGATTGCTGTTCAATGCGCGGCGGATATAGGAGATCGTCGGCCAGAAGTTCTTGTCGATGTCTTCGAGCCGTGTATCGGGCCAGAATGTCTCGACAAGGGCATCCTTGGTCGCCCTATGGTTCTGGCGCGAAGCAATGAAGCACAGGATTCGTAGCGCCCGGGAAAGGGTCCAGGCGTCAGGAGCGAGCTTGCGACCCTGTTCACGAAGGACCTCCACCGGGCCGAGCATGTTTATTGCCAGGTCTACTTCGCGCCCCAACGCTAGCGTCTGGGTCGAGACCGACCGAAGGGCTGGCGGCGCGATAGTCCCCTCGCCCCCGAGTATCTTGATTTCCCGGTCACCGATGTCAATCGGCCTGAGCGTGATTCCCATGCTTGTCAGATAGTCCGCTTCTATACCCCGAGTCAGCGCAAGTTGGAAGAGCTCCGGGGCTCGCTTCGCCTCAGTCCTGACTGAGTGTGCGAGACAGAACTCTCGCGAGATACGCAAGGCCTCAGCAATCTGTGTTGCCGCATCGTCATTGTTTGACGCGACGATTTCGGCTCGCGCAAGAAGGAACCGCACGCCGGCGATCCAGGTGTTCGCGCGACAAGCCGAGAACTGATTTAGGGCGGCATGCAGGAGCTCTCGCGGGTCCGTTGAGCCGTCCTCCAGGAGGACTTGTCCCAGGAGCATTCGCGCCCGGGCGAGAGGGAATGCGTGCCCGAGACCCGTCCGTTTGTCTACCAGAACCTGCGCCGCGTCTCGAGCCTGTGACATGCTCTTTTCTGCGAGCAACAACTTCACCTGCTCTTCGGCCAACTCGCGCGATTCGAGCTGCACGCCCGCGTCTCGGTAGAGCTCTTCGGCTTGAAAGTAGTGCTCCCGGGCGAGGCTATAGCTGCCACGTTCGCGGTGGAGATTGCCGGCCAGTTCGTGCGCCTCCGCCCGCTCCAGCGTAAGACTGAAAAGGCGGCATATCTCCAATGCTTTTTCGATCCTTCGCTCACAAGAATCGAACTCGCCCATCGCGAAGTCAGCGCGTCCAAGGTTGCAATATGCCAACGCGTGTTGTGGGAGCCGCACTCGGCGGGCTTCTCCCTCGATCAACTGCGAAAACCATTCACGGGCTCGAGCAAAGTCGCCGGTAAAAGCATAGGGCATGCCGATGTTGTGCGAGATCGTGTTTACCAGGTCCTGCCTGCCCGCCTGTCGCGCGAGCTTTGCAGCTCTCCGCCACGTCGTGATGGCTTCATCGAACTGCCCCGTCGCAACCGATGAGAGGAACTCACAGTTGCCGATTGTGTGTTCACAGCGGGCTCGCAACGCCAGATCGTTCACAGGTGCCTTTGCGAGCGCGGCGCTTGCCAGTGCATAAGCGCGCGCGTGTTCGCCGCGTTGGATATTAACCGACGCCAGTCCGTGGAGCGACAAAGCTTCACAACGAGATTCGTCTGTCTCGCGAGCGACATCAGCGGCCTCTCTAAACAAACGCTCGGCGAGCTCCAGGTCACCCTCCGTTCTTGCGATGTCAGCGCGCAACCGGGGTATCTCCGGTTGAAGCCTTGCTACAGCTGGGCTACCCGCATCGCAACCTCGCTTGTAGATCTCAAACTAGCCCGCATCGACCAGCTCGCGACCGCGCTCGACCAGGATTCTTGCCATCGCTTCTGTATTGCGAGCCTCGGCATACATCAAGCCGGCCTTCTGCCACTTACCGATCTTCATCAGGCGGTCGGCATATTCGTTTCCCAGCGCCCGAATCCCCGCTTCTCCGATTTGCGCCTTTAGCCGGCGGCGAAGAAACCTCCGGAACATCGGGTGAAACCCGTACTCATCGAAGTCGCCGCCTTCAACCTGCGAGATGAAAAGGTTGCTGCGCTGCAGCGACGCCAGCAGCTGATAAGCGCGCTCGACCGGAAGAACGCAACCGGCAGCCGCCGAGTCAATCCGATTGAAGACCGAGAGTTTGAGGAGCGTGTCCTGCGTTTCTGGCGGCTCATACTGAAGCACTTCTTCGGCGAAGTACTCGAAGACCTCGTCGTCACTGCGCTTAAGTATTTCGAGAAACGACGATTCTCCGATGTGATGATTGTTTTCAGCGAGACGTTCGGCTGCCTGCACGATCAACTGGAGCCCAGTGGCCCAACCGTGAGTCCGCTGATAGAAACGGTTTATCAGATCAGGGCCGAGCTGTCCGCGCGAGTTTTGCTCGAAAAGTTGGCGGACCTCCTCTTCAGTGAACGACAGTTCTTGTCGGCCAAGCGTTCCTATCAGTCCCTTGCTTCGAAGGCGAGTCACCGATAGGTTTGGCATAGAACGGGTTGTAATAATCACGTGGAGAACGTCAGGCGCATATTGGATCAAACGATCGACGGCGGCAGCGATGGGTTCGTTCGAGTCGACATGGTGATAGTCGTCCAACACCACGATGATCTTCTCGTCGACCTGTTCGCTGATCTCATTTACCAGCGCGTCGACAAGTTGGTCTGTCTTCGAGGCCAGATTCTCAGTCTCGGAGATAAAACGTAAGACGACATCGGCGAACTCCGGGTGAAGCGTGCGAATGCCGTAGACCAGGTAACCAAAGAATACAGCGAGGTCCAGGTCGGAGCGATCTATCTGATACCAGACAAACGGAAGGCCGGATGAGCGAACAAAGTCAGTGACCAGCGTTGTTTTTCCGCACCCTGCATCGGCGCAGACTATCGTCGCGGGCTGATCGAGGAAACCACGCAAGCGCTCGATCAATCGTGCGCGAGGAAGGACGCGTCGCCCCAAACGAGGAGGCAGCAGTTTTGTTTTTAAGAAGAACTGTGGAAGCATAAACAAACCGGTTTCGAGTTCGGGATTTTCCTTCTCGTTTCTGGCTTGCCTGGCTAGCGGGAGAAAGCGAACCGGAAACCGGGAGTATGAAATCAGAACCGCAAATCTTGCCCCAAGAACTGCTATGCGCCGCGGCTAGCCGATGGCAACGCCAGGTTTAACCACGCAGAAGTGATCGAATACTTCCGGCAAAGTTCCCGCAATGCCGGAAGAAACGATTCCTCTGACCGGACGAAGTAACTATAGTCGAAACGCTCGGCTAATCGAAGGAACTCGGTGAGAGCAATCCGCCCGCCTTCAATATCTCGTCCGTATAGCGCCCGAGCTCTCAGATAGCAACTTATTGCCAAATAGTAGTTACACCGCAACCTGCGCAGCAAGGGCTCGCTCGCGTCGATTTCAGCGAACGCCCGGGGATCGCCGCGCTCGAGAAGGACTCGGCCCCGCATCTGCCTCGCTAACGCCAATTCTATCTCGCGAGAACTCTCTTCCCGGTCGGCAACCATCTGATCGATGAGCTCAAGAGCTCGGTCCAACTCGCCTCTGCGTAACTCCAGAAGCGCGCGTTCATAGTAGAGATCGGATTTCGCCGGATCGGCCTCGACATTTCGATATTCCTGCAGCGCTGCGCTGTAAAACTGATCGGCATCTTCGAAACGGCGCCGCTCGCGCGCGATGTTCCCCCGAGCCTCGATGATGCGTGGGACGAATCCGCGCAGCCTGAAGACGGCGGCCAGCTCATCAGCATTTGCCAGGTCGCGCTCAGCCATTTCCAGATTGCCTAGTGCGGTGTGCACCGCCACGCGGTTCAAATAGAGCGATATTGAGTCAGGGTGCAAGGACCGGCGGGCGGCCGAGGCTTCAGAGATTGGGCTGCGCGAAAAGTATCGGAGCGCCGCGTAAAAATCTCCTTCCATGAACGCGGGCAACGCCAGGTTGTGTGAGATCGATCTTACCAGCCGCACATCGCCGGCTTCGTGCGCCAGCCGGAGGGCTTCTTCCATCAACTCGATCGCCTCGGTGTAGCGTCCTTCGAACACGCGAACCGCGCCGGCCACGTTCTTGATTCGGGCAGCGACAACCCCACCGGCTGGCTGGTCCGACGCAGCCGTGCAAAGCGCAGCCGCGTCGGCGTACTCGATCGCCTGGCTGAAGTTGTGTTCGCGAACCGCGGAGTGCGCAAGCCCCGCAAGGGCAGCGGCTTCGATGGGACGATTGTCCGTCAGTCTCGCTGTCGCAAGCGCCGACCGGAACAAAGATTCGGCGCCTGATGAATCACCCTCGATGATCTCCACTTCGCCCATCAGGTTGTAGAGTTGCGGATGACGGTCGATAGTCTCGCGACCGAAGCGAGGGAGATAGGACCTCAACGTTCGAGTAAGACCCCCCGCCAGCAGAGGCCGCTCGGCTGCGATCAGAGTCTCCGCTGCGGTTTCCTGATCGCCGGCTTCAAAGAAGTGATGCAGGCCAAGACCCCAGTCTTCTCGGAGGGCATAGTAGCGCCCGAGCCGAATGTGAATGTCCCTGAACTGTTCATCGGGAATCTCCGCCTTTAGTTGTTTCCGCAGGAAGTCACGAAAGAGCGGATGGTAAGTGTAAGTGTCCGTCTCCCCGGCCAGCCGGTTCAAAAAGACGTTTTCGCGCAATGTCGCCTGAAGCTGCTCGCTCGAGACGTTCAGGCCGAGTGCCTCGTTCAGGACATCGGGTGTCAGGTGGTCAGGCAGAGAAGACCGTAAGAGGAACTCGCGGATTATTTGTGGTTCAGTATGCCAGACTCTTCTCGCAAAATACTCGAATATCTCGGTCTCGGATCGTGTGATGATCTCCTCGATCTCCTGCTGCCTGAGCGATGGGTCGGAGCCAAGCGCCCGCCGAATTATTTGCAGTCCGGCTACCCATCCCTGAGTCCATCCGAGCAGCTTGTCGATTGCGTCTAGGTCGTCGAGTGTGCCGTGAAACAGCTCCCTCGCCTCGCTGCGGGTGAATGCGAGCCCGCGGTCGTTTATCTGATCCATCGTTTGCTTGCTGCGCAGCCGCGAGAAAGTGAAACCAGGCGCAACTCGCGCCAGCAAAATGAAATGAATGCCTCTCGGCAGCAATTGCAGGATACGGTACAGAATTTGAGCGCTCCATTCGGCGGGAAAAATGTGGTGTATATTGTCGAGCACTACGATGAATTCTTGCTTGACTGCTTCTGACAACTCGTAAAGGAACAAGTCTGCAAGTTGATCAAGGTTCGAAACGCCGCCGGAACCAATCAGATCGAGAGTGTGATGCCCGAAGTCAGCCGCGGCCGGTTGTATAGCTCGCACCAGATACCGAAAGAAGACCGCTATGTCTGCGTCCGATTGGTCAAGGTCATACCAGACGGCAGGGACATCTGTACTGCTTAGGAACTCGGCGGCGGCAGTCGTCTTGCCCCAGCCCGGTCCTGCACAAACGAAGCTGGCGCTGAGGGAGAGGTTGGCGCGGAATCGTTCGATAAGGCGCTTACGCCTGATAAGGTTCGGGGTTAAGTCAGGAGGTTGAAACTTACTGTCGATGAACTTAATCATTGCATGAAAAAAAGCGCGGCGTCCCTCCCCAGAAAAACGCCGCGCTTCTTTAGTGGCCGCTCTTTGAGCGCCTACGACCCGGAGAGCCTCTCCCCTGGTCGCAGTGTCAATCTATCAGCCACGAGTTGAAAAAAACTTGAACGGCAGACCAGGGGGCTCGTCACAATTGTGAACTGGTGTCAATGAATCCGAGCCGCCCTTTCGCGAGTGTGCGCAGCAGCGTGGCGCGGCCAGCGTTTCTGGATTTCGAATGGATACAAGTGGGAGCAGGACCCCGCGCTTGCCGATAGTCTTTGTTGGCGAGCCTCTCGACATTGCCCACGTCCTTTACTGGCTGTTCTCGAGCCGGCTGCGGTGAATTAACGGCGATATCGCCAGTCTATGACGACCCACCGATGTTGATTTCCCTACAGGCTTACCTCGTCGCTTGTTGCAACGCGACGCTGGCAGAGGCGAGATCGAGTCTCGTGATTGCGTCCGATGGTCGGAAAAAGCCTGACACCGGCCGCATTAGGTTTCGCGAGACCGCAATGCTCACAAAGCCGCGCGCCGAAGCCGGAACCAGGTTCCAATCATTCAGGCCAGGGTTGATATAGCGGGCAGCCGCAGCGTCAGAGCTCAACCCCATCGCCTTAACTATCGCGATCGCGACCGTCGCCCGGTCGATCTGAGCGTGCGGATAGAATCTGGTGCTAGTCGTTCCAAGCAGGTCACCGAATGGCGAGTGAGTGACACTCTCGATGAATATCGCGCCATCGCTCGGTTCGTCCGAGAAAGAGGCCGAATCGGGCAAGTATTGTGGAATCCGAGCGCCGGCTCCCAGCATAAGGGCGCGGGCGACGTCGAGACGTGTGGCGGATGCGCCTCCAGCAAAGTCGCCGGTTGGTGTCGCCAGAAGCCCCGCGCGAATTGCGCGGGTTGCCGCTGCGCGTTCGGAAGCTGTCAGTTGGTTGAGTCCCGTAACGGCGTAATTGGCGCGAAAGATCTCAACCGCGATTATTACTTGCTGGGCGGTACTAACCAAGGGGTTGCCCGCATTTGTTATCGATATGGTCCAGCTACCTGGAGGCGGGTCGCTTATCGTCACCCCCATCTTCCTGAACGCCGGGAACGCGATGAGTCCGGGTGTGCCCATCGCAATCGACCTTCCGGGCGCGCTCAGTGTGGCGTTAAGAGAATTGATCACCGAACCATTCTGAAGCCATCCTAGCGCCACGGTTGCGAAAAGAGCATCTGATGGAACATCAAACGATCTGGAGAAGGTTGAGCCGGGTGAAACTGAACCGCTGAACTGAGTGATTGGGTCGCGGCTATAACTCACACTCGAATTGTCGAGCCCGCTGCGGAATTGACCCAGTGGTGCGCCAAGACTGGCTTTGCGAACCGCTGCGTAAGTGTTCAGATAACCGGCGCCAACCTCATATTGAGAGTAGCCAAGCATCGGCGTCGCGGTCTCCTGCAGAATCTGCTTAATTGCATCGATGGTGAGATTCGGGTTCGCCTGGAGCATCAGTGCTATCGTTCCTGAGACGTGCGGTGCGGCGAAGCTCGTTCCGGAGCTGCAGGTATAGCGAGGTAGATAGACCAGCGGTACGGCTGCCAGATCGTTGTCCTGCGAAACGATTCCGCCGGTAAGCGATGAGGTACCGACTACATTAATTCCCAAGGCTCGCGTCGACACTATCGACTCGCCTGGCGCTATCAGGGTCGGATGATACATACCGTAGGCGGCCGCGCCTCGCGATGAGAAGCTCGAAAGGGAACCGCTCTTGGTTCCGGAACCGACGCCGATGACCCAACTTGCTACTGAATAAGGGTTGAGCGAATTGGGCTGGCTCCCGCGATTGCCGGCCGAGAAGACCACCGAAATCCCGGCATCGTGCATGATCTTGGTGGCGATGTTAACAGGGTCGTTGACGTCGAACACCCCGGCTATTCCAAAGCTGCAATTCACCACTCGAATGTTCATCTCGGCGCGATGGGAGAGGATGTAGTCTATTCCCGAGAGTACAAAAAACAGGCTGGCATCGCCGCACGACACTCCGAGAAGCTGGCTTCCTGGCGCCATCCCGCCGTAGTAACCGCCCGAGGCCGCGCCGCTGCCCGCGATCACCCCTGCCACGAATGTTCCGTGTCCCATTATTGGATCGGAATTGCCTAGACCTTCGATGACTTGCGGATAGAGGAATACCGGCGAGGTGCCCTGAAGATCGACTACTCGAGCGTTTCGGATTACCTGCGAGCCGTAGCGCAGGTCTGGATGCGTTGCGTCTATTCCGGTGTCCAGTACGGCAACTGTCACACCCTGGCCGGACAACGGGACGCCCCCATTTCGAAGAGTTAACCTGCGGTCTGTCGTAACTTTGGTCTCGCCGGTTATGACTCTCGTATCATGGGTAAAAAAGTCAAAAGTCTTGTTTGAGTAGATTGTCCTCACCGATGGAAGTGTGGATATGCTCGCTATCTGATACTTAGTCGCATTAATCTGAGCGATTGGCAGATTGTTGAAGATCGTTCCCCCAAAAACTCCGGCAGCTCGAAGAGCGTCGAAGTCATCAGGGGTAGGCATTTGATGGAATACGACAAAGACGTTGAGCGCGCTGGAGTCTGGAAGCGTGTTCAGCAGCCACGCTAGCTCCGGATCAAAGCTGCGAATACCTCTAGAATCAGCACCGGTGAGAACAACCCCTTCATCCCCTATATAGGTTAAAGCATTCGCACCAGTGAGTGGCAGGCCATCGGCGCCAGTCAGTACGACCCCTTCCGCCCCCGTGAGCACTACGCCCTCCGCGCCGGTCAGCACGACTCCATCCGCGCCAGTGAGCACTACGCCCTCGGCCCCTGTAAGAACCACACCCTCCCCTGTCAGCAGGGAAATGCCGGCGAATGCGCTACTGGTGGAGTAAAGAATAAGGAGTGCTGAAAATAGAAATACGAGGGTTGGGGAGTTCGCTTTTCGCATTCGTCCTGCCTTGCCACTTCTTGTTGAATTAACAGGATTTCTTTGTTTTTTGGAACCCACTCTTACTGACCTCACCATTATTGATGCAAACCTTGAAAAAACCTTGAACGATTCTTGAAACCTGACAGCATTACTCGGGCCACAGTCTCTCGGGTAGTCATAATACCAGCAAGACAGAGAGAGCTTTCATGTCAAGGTCAAATCTGGCACACAGATCGGCAACTCTGGCTCATATCGGACCGCGGACCAGCCCCTGAAAAGACAGGCTTCGCCCGGTCCGGGTTTCGATTGCCATTGCCCTGCGATATACTGAAATGCGTAATACAGTGACACTTATGTTAAATCGTCAAAAACATCTTCGGCAGGCCTGCGGTTCCATTCTGTTTTTACTTCTATCGATCAGCGCGGCGAGTCCTCAGAGCGGGCGAAAGCCCGCTCCAGGACAACAGCCCGGTCAGGATGAAGCAATTCGACTGCGAGCCGAAGAAGTGCTGCTCAATGTCACCGTAAGCGACTCTTATGGTCATCAGGCCACCGAGCTATCAAAAGACGAGTTCATTATCGCTGAAGATGGCCAGCGGCAGGATATCGCCAGCTTCCTCGTCAGTAGTGTGCCGGTAAACGTTGTGCTGATGCTGGACGCATCGGGATCCGTGGTCTCGGAGATTAATTCGCTCCGCGATGCGGCAATGCATTTTGTGAGTCAGCTTGGCCCCGAAGACAAGACCTCGGTCATAGAGTTCCATACAAACGTCGAGTTGATTCAGGACTGGACCGCAAAAGCAGATGAAGTGCGACACGCGCTATCATGGCGATTTAAGCCGGGGATGGTGCAAACAAAGCAGGGCAGCTTCACCTATGGGAGCACCGCGCTTTATGACGCGGTTTTTTCCGCGGCCGATGAGCAACTGGCTAAGGTCGAAGGACGCAAGGCCATAATTCTCCTCACCGATGGCGATGACACGTCCAGCAAGATCACCTACCAGCAGGCGCTCACCTCGATCATCAAGTCCGGCTCAGTGGTCTATGTAATCAGCAAGGCACGCGCGTTCATCAACGAGCTGAACAGGTATCGCGGCAAGGCAGGGCGTGTGTTCGCTGGTGGAACTGCCCACCAGGCGGACGTCCTCGTCGAAGAATTCGAGCAAGCTGAGCGGCTAATGACCGACCTGGTAACGCGGACTGGCGGCCGGATATTCTCGCCTCTGGAAGATAAGGAGATGAAGGATGTTTACGGTCAGGTGGCGCGCGAGCTGAAGAATCAATACATCATCACCTACGTACCCAAGAACCTCGAACACGATGGGCGTCTTAGACACGTAAAGGTGTTTCTCGCTCGGCCTGGATACGCAGCCCGAACCCGCGACTCCTATTATGCCCCGAAGAAATAGGTCGAACGGAAAGGATGGCTTGACCTTCCCGTGGCGTTACCGATTACCGTCCTCCGTCTTTGATTGAGCGCTGGTCCGTTTAGATTTTGATTTGGAGGCCGGGGGCTTCTTAGTTGCGGATCTTCTAGAAGACTTCTTCGTCTGTACGGTCTGTTTGGCGCTTACCGGTCTCGCCGCGGCGCGGAGTTTCGGTTTTTTAGTACGCGCCGGGGTCGGCTGAACTTCCGAGGTAAACACTGAATCGGTATGCGGCTTGGCGTTCTCATCTTCTCGCGTAGATTCGCGGGCGATAAGGAAGGCTAGCACTTCGCCCTCCGCGTGGAACCAATCCTGGGCTTCACCACCCGGCTGACAGCCTCGCATTTGGAATATCTCATAAGCGCGCACCTGAATCATCTCTTGTACGCCGTGTTGGCGAAGCAGACGGTCGCGAAGTTCTTCTAAGCTCTCGTTGGCCATTTCGGCACCTCTCTTATTATCACGGTGAGATCGACACTATGTTAGCCCTTGGGAATGGGCGATGAGTTAGGGAACATTCTATGCAGACGTCTTGCCTGCACGGCTTTCGCCGGGGCCTGGGCGCCATCTGAGTACGGGCTTGCGCGCGGCGGCGACCTCATCGAGCCGGCCGACTTTGGTATTGAGAGGGGCGTGCTTGAGCGTCTCCGGATCTTCGGCTGCTTCAGCAGAGATGGCCTTCATGGCGTCGATAAACAGGTCGAGCTCTTCGCGCCCCTCGGTCTCAGTCGGCTCGACCATCAACGCGCCGCTCACGATCAACGGGAACGACATCGTCGGAGGATAAAATCCGTAGTCGATCAGCCGCTTGGCTATGTCAGCATTTCGTACTCCGTACCTGAGCTGGCGCTTGTCGGAGAACACTACCTCATGCATCACGCGTCCCGGGTAAGGGACATCATAGGTGTCTGCCAAGTGATGAGCAATATAGTTCGCGTTAAGCACGGCTGTCTCAGTGGCCTCGCGCAGACCCTGATCGCCGTGCGTCAGGATATAGGCAAGCGCCCGAACCAGCACGCCGAAGTTTCCTAAGTACGCCCGCACCCGCCCCACGGACTTGGGGCGATCGAAGTCGAGAGTTAGAGCATCGTCTTCGTCGCGAACGATCCTGGGGAAGGGAAGATAAGGCTCCAGCTCAGCAGTCACCGCCACTGGGCCGGCGCCGGGGCCTCCACCGCCGTGCGGAGTCGAGAAAGTCTTGTGGAGGTTCAAGTGCATCACGTCAATGCCAAAGCTGGCTGGCCTGGCTACACCAGCCAGCGCATTCATGTTGGCGCCGTCCATGTAAACGAATCCGCACCGCCCGTGGACGATGTTGCAGATCTCCTGTATGTTGCGCTCGAACTTCCCCAAAGTATTTGGGTTGGTCAGCATCAGCGCGGCCACGTCTTCGCTCATGTGCCGGCGCAGTTGTTCAAGGTCGGTCAGACCATCGGCTCTGGAAGGGACCGTTTCGACAGCGTATCCGCAGATAACAGCCGACGCCGGATTGGTCCCGTGCGCAGAGTCCGGGATCAGGACCTTCTTGCGAGGATTGCCGCGTTCCGTCAACGCCTCGCGAATCATCATCAAACCGGTCATTTCGCCTTGTGCGCCGGCGGCCGGTTGACTGGTGACTGCTGCAAGACCGGTTATCTGGGCAAGACACTGTTCGATGCGAAAGACTATCTCAAGCGCCCCTTGAGCAAGCGGTGCCGGAGTTAGGGGATGCAGGCTCGCGAAGCCGTCAATGCGAGCGACCTTCTCGTTGATCCGTGGGTTGTATTTCATCGTGCACGAGCCAAGCGGATATAGCCCGTGATCGATGCAGTAGTTCCAGGTCGACAGACGTGTGAAGTGGCGAATCACATCCACTTCAGAAAGCTCGGGCATGCCGTCCAGATCGTCATCTCGAAGGAGCCGAGGATCGATCAATCGCTCTTCAGATTCCTCAGTCACGTCCAGCTTGGGAATTGAATAACCGATTCGTCCGGGACGAGACTCCTCAAACAGAAGCCCTTCGTTTTGGACCACATGTGTTGTTGCTTTCTTTATTCGACTCTTGCTCATTCTTTAAACTGGATTAAACTGGATATCAAAAGTTGCTCACCACTTAAGTAGAAGTGCGCAACCTATTCCAAGTAGCATCAGGCCAGGCCCGTCAAACGGCAACGCCTTACTCCGTCGTAACAAGCCAAGCAGAAGATTGACAACATATACAACGGCTCCGATTGCGAAAACGACACCGCCGACCCCAAGGTGATGCAACTCTGGCATGATAAGCCTCCTTCATCGTGTCATCTATGCCTTCTGAAATCTCCAATCTCAGAGAGCGCGTCCACCAACCTGTCGATCGTTTCCTTCTTTGTCGTCTCGGTCACGCACACCAGCATCGAATCGTTCATCTCGGGATAGTAGCGTTTTAGCGCGACGCCACCGATGATTCTCTTATCAAGTAACCGGTTTAGCACATCCGTGGCACTTGCGCGCGAGCGCACCACGAACTCATTGAAAAACGGCGAGGCAAACCTCAACTCGAACCCGTTTATCTTCGAGATTTCCGACGCCGCATAATGTGCCTTCTGCAGATTTTGGCGCGCCACTTCTTGAACCCCGCGTTTGCCCATCGTCGACAAATAGACGGTTGCCATCAACGCAAACAATCCTTGATTCGTGCAGATGTTGGAAGTCGCTTTTTCACGACGAATGTGCTGTTCGCGAGTGGACAATGTGAGCACATAACCACGCCGTCCCTCGTTGTCTCGAGCTTCGCCGACCAAACGTCCCGGCATCTGTCGAACGTGTTTTTCAAGAGTCGCGAACATCCCGCAGTAAGGGCCACCATAGCTCAACGGTATCCCGAAGGATTGAGTCTCGCCGGCAACGATATCAGCTCCGCAGGCGCCGGGTGGTTTCAAAACGCCGAGGCTCATGGGCTCACTTATCACCACCACTAACAAAGCACCGGCATTGTGCGCAGCCCCGGCAAGCGCCGCGAGATCTTCGACACAGCCGAAAAAGTTAGGTGATTGGATGACAACTGCGGCAGTATCGGTGTCGATATCGAGCGAGGTTGGATCGATCGTGCCCGCATCGGACTGACCAACCCACTCGATCTTAAGTCCGAGATTCCTGGTGTAAGCGGAGACGACTTCACGATATTGGGGATGGACCGTAGCGGCAATGATAAACCGGTTGCGGCGAGTGACGCGGTGGGCCATCAAGACCCCCTCGGCCACCGCCGTCGACCCGTCATAGAGCGATGAGTTGGCCACTTCCATTCCCGTAAGCTGACAGATCATTGTTTGGAACTCGAACGTATACTGGAGGGTGCCCTGACTCAACTCAGGTTGATATGGTGTGTACGCGGTGAAAAACTCAGCCCGTGAAATGAGCGAGTCTATGATCACAGGTATAAAGTGTGAGTAAGCCCCGGCGCCTAGAAAGGAGTGGTAGTCGATTGCGTTCTCGTCCGCTAAATGACGAAAGTATTCGAGGAGTTCGGGCTCGCTCAACGGGGCGCCGACGCCGATGGGCTCCTTGAGCTTTAGTTGTTCCGGGATCTGATCGAAGAGGTCCTCGATGCGCTCAAGCCCCAGATCCGCAAGCATCGAGCGGCGCTCGCCGGGCGAGT
>CAZOOE010000064.1:0-18964 GCA_964581275.1 uncultured Clostridia bacterium | reverse complement strand
CTGCTGGAAACGCTTTCGGCAGATTCACGATTCGTCACGACCCTGCTGACCGGGAACGTCGAGAAGCTTGCCGAAGCCAAGCTGCGAGTATCGGGGATCTGGCACTACTTCATGGTTCGAGGCGCGTTCGGTAGCGATCACGAAGAGCGCGATCACCTCCCCGCGATTGCCGCTGATAGAGTAAACGCCCACCTTGGGCAAGCCCTCACGCCCGAGCGTTTCATCATCATAGGCGACACCCCGCGCGATATTTCGTGTGCTCGTCATTTCGGCGCCCGAGTGTTGGCGGTCGCTTCGGGGACGCACACTGTCGAGCACTTGAATCGGCATTCGCCCGACGCGCTACTCGCGGACTTGAGTGAAACGCAAGCGGTGATAGAGCTGCTCGCTAGAATCTGAGATACTTATACGTTAAGAATTGGAGTATGGTGTTAAGCAGTTGATCGCAGGCGGGAGCTTGAAGCTGGGGAGCGAGCTGACACCTGGCGAGTACGCTCTGCAGGTTATTGTGGTCGATCACCTTGCGAGGGAAAAGGAGCAGCTCGCTAGCGGTTGGACGGACTTCGAGATTGTGCAGTGATGAGCGATGAATCGGCTTACCCAGAGAGCACCGGAGCGCGCGTCTTCAACCTATCTCTCCCTGTAACTCCGTCTCGTACTGGGAAGATTGTCCGGCCTGAGGTTCACCGGCAAACGCGAGCTTGATCAGAGGCGGGGCCGCCAAGGTTGTGATCACTGACATCGCAAGAACGACTCCGTACACGGTATCGCCGACCGCTGCCATAGCTACTCCGATTTGCGCCACGACGATGCCGACCTCACCACGCGGGATCATGCCGACGCCAACCTGGAGGGCGCGCCGGCGCCCCATCCCGAGGGCGCCAAGTCCACAGCCTATGAGCTTGGTCAACATGGCCAGAGCGATTACCACGGCGCAGAGCACCACCACTGCGGGTGAAAGAAAGATTGCAAGGTTGAGTTTCATCCCAATGGCGACAAGGAAAAAGGGCGTAGTGAACTCGGTCAACACCTGAGACTGCTGATGCAATTTGGTTCCGTCGGTCGCTTCAGAGAGCGCGACTCCCGCCAGAAAGGCCCCGATTATCCCGGCGATTCCGATCAAGCTCGCGACTGCCGCCAACCCGAAACACAACACCAGGGCAAAGATCAGAAGCGAATGATCGATCTTCAACTTTCCGACGGGCTGCTTGACTCGATGGACAACCCGCGAGCCGAATGTAAACATGACAAACGGACAAACAACGGCAAGCCCGGGCACAAGTCCAATGCTAACGTAATTGACTCGGCCGGGGGCTACGCTGCTGCCGACCGCTCGCACCAACAACCCTATCACCTCGTCTATAACAGCAGCGGCCAGTATCACTCGACTCTCTTCGGCGGCGATCAAACCCATTCCCGACAGCACCCTGGCCGTGATTCCCACTGACGTCGCGACCATCGCAGCCCCCAGGAAGGTGGCTTCGATCCAGGAATGTCCGGGCCAGAATGACAGAACTCCCCAACCCGCGACGAACGGCACGACTACTCCAAGCACCGCCACAACGGTGGCGGTGCGACCAACTTTGAGAATATCGCTCGGCCTGGTCTCGAGCCCGACGGTGAACAGCAAGAAAATGACTCCGATCTCTGCCAGCGCGTCCAACAAATCGGTCGGCTGTACTAGTTTGAGCACGGCTGGACCGATGACTATTCCGGCCAGTATCTCGCCCACTACCGCAGGCTGACGAATTCGCTCGCACAACTCGGCCGCGAGCTTTGCCGCAAGCAGAGCTATAAACAGCGTCAGCAATATCTGTCCATGATCGGCGGCTGCGAACAACATCGCTGAATATCGGAGAGTGATCATGCCTGGCTCCTGACGAAGAGCCTATCGTTGTACAGATAAAGGCGATGGCGCAAGTCGCTTGCCCCGGATCGCATCACAAGGGCGCGCTTCGAGAGATCAATATGTATAATTACTGTGGGTGAGTGGTCGCTCTCGGGATATTCATGCGTTACTCGGCGCGCTCGATACTTGCAGTAGACATTTCGCCGTTTGGTCAGTCACTCGAACTCCTACCGGCGATGAGAGCGTTGCGAGCCTCGTATCCAAAGACGTTTCTTGTTGCTGCCGCGCCAAGCGGAACCTGCGAATTGCTCGCCGCCAGCAGGATAGTCGATGACACAATCCCGTTAGGTGTGATCACGTTCCCAGATGGCCGACCTTCGCGCGCCATTGCGAGGCTATGGACCCTGTTGAGGCGGTCGCGACGCTATACATTCGATCTGGTTCTGGATTTTTCACCGCGGCTTGAAACCCAAATAGTCTTTCGTCTGGTGTTGCGATCTCGAGTGCTCACGCCGTCCAGGCTCCATCGGGCGATCGGAATGTTTCTAGAGATCGGCGGAGTGGCCCGCACTCCCGTGCGAAAACCTCATTCAGACTACGCGAACGTCTTGCAACAGGCGGGCATCGAGATGAATGATGCTCGGATTGGGATCACAGCGCCAGTTGACGAGGACGCGCGATTTGAGCACAGACTCGCAACCGGCGGGTCGCGGGGCGGCGAGCTCATAGTCTTGCTCTACGCCTCGAATCCCGAGAGCCGGCGGGCATGGCCGGTCGATGCATTTGGAGAGATCGGGACGCGGCTTGTGAACAACTTCAACGCTCGAATCATTGTTGCGGATGAACCCTCGAACGACGGATTTACCCGGGCTCTGAGCGCCTGGTTGTCACCGAGTGCAATCAAACTCGCCGCGCCACGCGCGCTCGAATTGTATGCAGCGCTGGCACGCGCAAGCATCGTAATCACTGATGATCCGGCGATAGCGCGAATCGCCTCAGAACTGGGTACGCCGGCAATCGAGATCGCCGACGCGTCCTCAGCAACGCCTGCGCCGTCTACAAATCATCGACTTGCGCAGGGCTCGGCGCGGAGACAAGTTTCAACCGATGAGGTTTATGAAATTGCGAGCGAGATGATTCAAGAGAACCGGAGCCCGTCGCTGTTTCAGCGCCCTTGAATCCCAGGGCCGACTGAATTTCCAGCGAATGGGTCAGGTCGCGCTCTTGACACAAAAGGATTTCGTGTATAATCGGACTCGCAGAGCGGTAGAATCCACACGCGACGCGTTGAACCAATAATCTGAGGCTTTATCTCTGACTGGAGGGGCCATGAAGAATGTGCTTTTGCTTGTAGGAGTAATCGGCCTTGGGGCTGGGGCCTGGTTTCTCTATCAGTTTCTGTACCAGCCGGCGAACGTAACCGACAAGGGCAATCTGATTTTAGGCGGAGTCTTTTTGCTTGCCGCGCTAATCTGCTTTGCCTTTTTCTTCTTCATGAAGTTCAGAGAAGAAGGGGACCAGGACATAAGCATCACCAAGTTCTGATCCGACAGAGCCCGGCGTTTTTAGACCGCAGCTGGTGCCCGGCGCTCTACTTCACGGGCGAGTCCCGACCGGCTCCTCGCTAGTTGGCCGGCCGCCAAGGTCAGACTGTTTTCTTGCACCCACATAGCTCGTCGTCGAAACCAGGGAGTTGCCTCATTCACTAGGGAAAGCCGGACGACGCTTTGGAATCTATGTTTCCAACAGAGCCTTGGCGACTCGCGCGATTCGACCGACACCCTCCTGGATTGCCTCCAATGAGTTGGCGTAGGAAATCCTAACGTAGCCCTCCATCCCGAAAGCCGAACCCGCGGTGACGACCACTCTTGCGTCGTCGAGCAGCAATTTTGAAAGCTCGATCGAGTCGCCCACCCGCCCCCCAAACAGTTTCTTCACGTTTGGCATCACGTAAAACGCGCCTTCAGGCATGGAGCACTCGATTCCCTCGATCTCATTCAGCGCCGGAACTATCCAATCGCGGCGACGCAGGTATTCATCGATCATCGAACGCACCGAATCCTGCTGGCCGGTTGCGGCTTCGATGGCGGCCTTCTGCGTCATCGAATTGGCGTTCGACGTGGAATGACTTTGGACCTTGAGCATCGACTGAATCCACGGCTTCGGCCCGAGTCCAAAGCCCAACCGCCATCCGGTCATTGCGTGCGTCTTCGAGAACGACCCACATATCATCACGCGCGAACGAAGTTCTTCCGGCAACTGGCCCGCGGTGAACGGCGTTGCCGGCGGATAGGCGAAGTACAGATAACATTCATCGCTGATGACCCAGACATCGCGATCGGCGGCGACTTCGACTATTTCTTGAAACTGCTCAGGCGGAATGATACGCCCGGTGGGGTTGTTCGGTGAGTTGACGATCAACAGACGCGTGCGAGGTCCGATCGATTCGCTCACGGCGCGAGCGGTTAACAGAAACCCGTCAGGCTCGGTGTCGATGACGACTGGGCGAGCGCGCAGGAATCTGGCGATCTCCGGAAACGTTACCCAGTAGGGCGAGGGTATCAGGACTTCATCGCCCGGGTTGAGCAGTGTAGCCATCGCGTTGAAGATGGCCTGTTTTCCCCCCATGGTGACAAGGACTTCCGAAGGGTCGTAATTCGCGCCAAAGTCTCGGCGCATCATCTCGGTGATCGCCTTGCGCAGCGGAGCAATACCGCCCGTAGCGGTGTAACGCGTAAAGTTATTTTCAATGGCCTGCTCGGCGGCGTCTTTGACGTTTCGCGGGGTAGGGAAGTCGGGCTCGCCGGCGCCCAGGTCGATCAGATCAACCCCTTCAGAGCGCAGCCGCTCGGCCTCCATCAAAACGGCCAGCGTGGAAGAGACTTCCATGCCGGCCACATTGTCTGACTCCTTAAAAACGGGTCTGCTTGTTGTCAACCACTCCTCCAAGCTGAATTGGGCAGTTGTCATCCATGAGCCATCTTATCGTTCATCCGTTCTTCCACCAATTCCGGCACGAGGCCCTTGATCGAGCCTCCAAGTTTGAACACTTCCTTGATCAGCCGAGAACTGATGTACGAATACGCCTCGCCCGCCATCAGAAAAACCGTCTCGACGTTTGGCTCGAGACGGCGATTCATCAACGCCATCTGAAGCTCGTACTCGTAGTCTGAGATGGCACGTATGCCGCGAACCACGAACTGCGCCTGCTGTTGTACGGCATAGTGGACAAGCAGGCCTTCGAAGGTGCCAACGCGCACGTTGCCCCAGGGGATCACCTTGCGGATCATCTCTACGCGCTCTTCGGTTGAGAACATCGGCTGCTTTTCTATGTTGAGCAGGAGAGCGACTATGACTTCGTCGAAGAGCTTGGCCGAACGCTCGATGATGTCGAGGTGACCCATCGTTATCGGGTCGAACGACCCGGGATAGATTGCGCGACGCATCAGCGTTTTATCTCCTGGAGAGTCTGCCAATACAGACAACGCTTTTGAAGCGAGCGATACTAGCATGGAAGAGCGGTCGGTAGCCAGTAGCGCAAGCGCGTCGCTCCGGATGGCGCACTCCAGAGGTATGCCCTGTCACTGACCAGTCTCATAAAACGCAAGCCCCGATTCGCCCTGCCTGAGTTCACGGCAGATCCACAGCTTACCGTATTCCGGTTCGGGCGGGATCTTCGCCCGGTGCTCGACGATCACGAGAGCTCCGGCCGACAGCAGATTACCCGAACCGAGCTGCCTCATCACCTGGTTATATATCTCCGAGGCGTAAGGCGGATCCAAGAAGGCAACATCGAACTCACCAGACTCCTGTTCGAGACGCCTGAGTGCCGGCGCGGCGTCGCAGTTAATCAATGTTACTGCGCGAGCAATTCCGAGTGAGTTCAGGTTTGCCTCGACAACCGCACACGCCCGACGCGAGCGTTCGATGAAAGTTGCTGCGCTTGCGCCGCGACTCAGCGCTTCGATGCCAACCGCTCCCGAGCCTGCGCATATATCCAAAAAGCGGCTGCCGATGATTCTCGGAGCGAGGATGTTGAACAGCGTCTCACGCAAGCGGTCCGACGTCGGCCGCACTCCGAGCCCGCCGACGGTGCGCAGCTTTCTTCCCCGATGAGTTCCTCCTATGACTCTCATGTTGCTCGTCGACTGATCATAGAGAATCATGATCGGCCATGACCAGTGCCCCTCCGACCGCCGCCCACTGACCACCGGCCGTCGGCCACCGAGCATCGACCACCAGCCACCGGCCGCCGACGATCGGCCACTACCACTGCTGGTTGACTTTTCTCGGAGCGAAACCGCAAAATCAGGGTCACCAGAAAAGCACTTACTCGGGCCGGATACTGACGGAAATGTGATGAACAGGATCTTAATAGCCGCCCTCTCTGTGCTTTGCTCGTTGATGGCTACTGTCGCGGCTTCACAGAGCTCCGGTACTCTAAAGGGCAAGATCGAAGACGAGAAGGGCAAGCCTATCGCCGGCGCAGAGGTTCGGGCGCTGCGAAATCGTGACCGATCACTCAAGGAAACAATGACGGACAACGCAGGGAATTATTCCTTCGAGCTCATTCCCGACGATTACACCGTTAGCTTCGACGCCGAAGGTTATCAAGGCGGAACGCTCGTCCAAATGCAGCAAGTCGAGGAAGGCAAAGAAACCGCTGTAAAGACAATCCGCCTAATCAAGGCAAGCCATCGCACATCGCTGATACGCGGAGCGGTGTTTGATTCGAGCGGCGCCTCACTCCCCGGGGTGACCCTGAAGCTTGCTCGAGTACCCACCGCCGATGAAGAGAAGGAGCACAAACACGTCGGGTCTTTTTCGCTGAGCTACACCAGCAACAGCCACGGCGAGTTTGCGTTCCGGGTGCCCGCCGCTCGAGCAAGGTATCAGATCATTGCAACTCGTAACGGCTACAAGACGGAGAAAAAGCTGGTCGATGTTAACGAGTCCGAGTCTGTTCCTTTATCATTTTCACTCGAATCGGTGAAGAAATAGTGGCAGCCGAGCGACACAAATCACACCCGAAACAAGGCGAGTCCGACGCACCGGAACAGCCAAAGGATAAGCGAGCTGAGTATCTCACCGCGCGACAGCTCTCTGAGGTGTTACAGATCAGCGAGGCGACGGTTCACAGGCTTCGACGTGCCGGCAGGATCCCCGCCGTGCTTTTGACTGACAGGCTGATTCGCTTCAACTTGCGGGACGTGCAGAAAGCGCTCCGGCAGCAGTCTGCTTCTCATTCTTCGGATGGCGTCGAGCCGGATCAGCAAGAGCCAAGCCCACAGCTGTCATTCGAAGATCTCCTTTCTGACTCGATTGAGACCGGCGAGAGCAACGACTGAACTGTCCGTGTTGCTTATGTTCCTCCACGCTGATGCGATTTTAGCCTATTTTATGCTCTTAGTTCTGCTGATGTCCATAAGGTTCTGAGCCCATTCCAGCGATGTCATCCATGATCGTCTGCGAAATCGCGTTGCGTCCCGAGCGGGCGTGCGCGACTACCAGGCCCAGTCGTTCAGTTCGGAAGACAGCCGCCTTCGCGGTTCCCGACACTCGATAGAACGGTGAGTCGGGCTCAACCAGCTTAGGTGCGACGCTCACCCGCACTCGCCCTTGCCATATTCGTGCGCGGCCGACCAGTCGAACCACTCGCCCACTTTGACGAGCAATCCCGATCAGCGATTCAGTCTCCGGACCGATGCCGATCCTCGATAGATCGGCGAGTCGAGCGTCAGCGCCCATAAGCGACTTCGCCAGGATCAGGATCTTCGACGCAGTGTCCCAGCCTTGAACGTCGAGAGAGGGATCAGGCTCGGCAATTCCATCGGCACGGGCGGCGGCGAGAGCTTCATCAAAGGACCTACTATGTTGCTGCATCTCAGTGAGAATATAGTTTGTCGTGCCGTTTAATACGCCGCGAATTTCAATGACCCGATCGCCGGCCAGCTCATTTGGTATACTCACGCCGGTGGTGCCGCTATAGCCAAGCCGAGCCGCGCCCTTCCTCGCCGCATCCAGAAGCGCTTCGAAACCATGCGCGAGCGGGCCTTTGTCTACAGTGACCACGTTGGTTCCTTGCTCGAGTGCCCGAGCGATCAGACCAAACGCCGGCTCGCCGGTGGTGATGTTTGTGGGAAGCGATTCAACCAGAGTGGACACTTGTGCTGCCGGCAATGCGCCGACGAACTCTTGTGCATCTGTGATCAAATCGGCGGGCGCGAACTCCCTGAGGCTGTGCCCCGACTCCTTGTGAGACGTCACCCGACTGAGTTGAGCGTCGCTGTCTAAGAAGAGACCGCCGCTGCGGTCGGCGACCGCACGGACTCTTATCCGGACAGTATCCGATGCGGCTGCAGATTCGGCGAAGCGGACTAATGAGCGGCCCACGTTTCCAAATCCAAGGAGAGCGACAGCTACTTGAGTTTGCGGAGGTAGCATAGGCTAACCCTTTGGAGAGGCTTACATAAGAAGGGAAAGGGACGACATAAGCGCAACGAGGCCAAGTTCTGAGTTCAAGCTTTAGCTTGCGAGACAGGATTCTAGGCCCCGTTCTGAGTTCAACCTTTAGTTTGCGAGACAGAATTCTAGGCCACTTCAGCCGGCAGCAAGCCCTTGATGTCACGCACAACGCGGGCGACGTCTTCCTGATCTCCGAACGCCATCATAAAGAACTTGTACCCGTTGTGAAAACAAATCAGCCCGTTGCCGAACAGCCAGATACTAGACAGCAGCGGGTTCCCGCCGAGGATGTTGTTTATCGGAAACCCAGTTACCGCGCCGCCGGTAACCGCTTGGGCGACAAGTCCCGCGCCGGCGGCCACGCTGAACGCGCCAAGCAACGGTGCGCCAACATACTTTGCGGCGTCGCGCTGAAATTTCACTCGCGCGTGTTCGGCTTCTGGAAGCTTGCCTTCGCGGATCAGTTTTTCCTGGCTTTTCAAATAGGACTCGTACTTCTCGGACAACTTCCTGAGGCCATAAGGCGCGATCGCTGAATGAAAGAACCAGTTGCCGGCGCCGCCCGCGCCGAGCAGCACAACATCCAGCGATGAGAATGCAGAGCCTGCCCGAGTGCCGGCGATAAACGCGAGCGTGACAGCGGCGGCCTTGCCAGGGTTTTGCTTAGCCCATCGGCGCGCGGTGGCGAGCGTGTTGAGGACCGAGGAGGGCAATCGCGCCGCGGATACGCTCGCGCGCGCGGCTCCGCTGGCGTTTTCATAGTATCGCCGCGCATCTCCGAAAAGATCAGACGCTGTTTCCCTCGCGTCGTCGAAAACCTCGCCGGCTTTTTGCGAGGCATCGCTAGCAGCTTCCGCGGCCTTGTCCTTAAGTCCGGATCGACGAAACGCGTCTTCGGCAGCATCGGTAGCCCGGCGAGCGGTTTCGCTCACTCGCTCACTGACCCTGTGCTCGCGGTCGAGTCGAGAAACCTCCTCGCGCGCCGCGTCGATAGTGGACGAAGCGGCCTCTGCACCCTTGCGAAGGGCGCCGGTAGCTGCTCGCGCCCCTTTGTCGAGGGTTGCTTTGATCTCGAACTTTTCGTCAAGCTCACGGGCTGCTTCTGCCGCTCGTCGCCTCAGTTCATCAAGCTTGCTGGACATGACTTATTACTCCTGATTTGAATCTTACATTGAATGAAACCTTGCCAGCTACCGTTGACTAATACGCCGCTGATTGGCTGGCAGTTCCTTTCAGGGTTCTTCGCGAACGGGTGTCGGGCGGCGGTTCTCATCAATCGCGACGTAGACGACTTCGGCTTCAGTCACCCGCGCGCATTCGCATGGGTGCGTCACGCGCTCCGCTTCCACCAGCACTTTGGTAGTGATCGAAGTTCGACCGATTCGCACCAATTCGGTGTAAAAGCTGACGATGTCGCCAACGAACACCGGCGCGACGAAAACGACTTCGTGCATCGCTTTAGTGACGATCTTCTTTGTGGTGTGTTTGCGTGCCTCGATTGCGGCAGCAATATCAATATAGCTCAAGATAACGCCACCGAAGATCGTGCCGTGGGCGTTGGTGTCCTTGGGCATCAGGACGACGCGAATGGCGGGGTCGGGGACATGCTTGCTCATACCGCAGACAGCCTAGACCTCGCGCTCAAATGATGTCAAAGTGACCGGGCCTCGACGCTTGTGGTACGCCTTACCTGCCTTTGTGTCTTGCTGTATTTGTGTTTAATCTACGGGTGAATGGACACCGAAATATTAGCTGCCGGTGGAATAGTCATTGACAACTCGACCGGGACGCCACTGGTGCTGCTGGTGCATCGGCCTGGTTATGATGACTGGTCCTTTCCAAAGGGCAAGTTGGACCCGGGCGAGACCATCGAACAAGCCGCGCTGCGCGAGGTGAACGAAGAAACCGGGCTCGAGTGCCGCATCATCCGCGAGTTGGCGACCTTGCGGTACCGCTATCGAACGCGCAACAAGGGACGGTTCCGGCCAAAGGCTGTGCACTACTTCTTGATGCAGCGGGTGAGTGGCGATATTCACGTTCCGGGTGAAGAGGTCGACCGCGCCGAGTGGTTCGCCTTTAGCGAGGCGGCTGGCAACCTGAGCTACGAACAGGACAGGAATCTCCTCGCCGAACTTTAGTCAGCGAGAAGTGTTGATTGTTGTTATAGAATAGCGGTGCCTCCAATATCCCGCAGCGCGGAGCACTCGATGCCTGAAAAAAGACCGATCATAACTCTCACAACCGACTTCGGCGAATCCGACTACTTCGTTCCCGCGATGAAAGGCGCGATTTACTCGGTCAACCCAGCGGTGGAAATCGTTGACCTGACACATCAGATCCCGGCGCATGATATCTACGCCGCCGCCTTCACGCTGATGTGCTGTTACAAAGACTTTCCAAAGAACACGATTCATCTTGTAGTCGTGGACCCCGGGGTGGGATCCGCTCGGCGGCCGATACTGGTAATGACCGATGACTATAACTTCGTCGGTCCTGACAATGGCGTGTTCAGTTACATCTACCAGCGCACGAATGTCAATCGAGTTGTGCACTTCACAACAGAGCATTATTTCCGGCAACCGGTTTCGACTACGTTTCATGGACGCGATGTGTTTGCCCCGTGTGCAGCCTATGTGTCCAGGCTGGTCGACTGGCGGATGATGGGCGAAGAGGTCGGCGATCCAGTGCGGTTTAACACTCCCACTCCGGTCGTTGTGTCTGAGAAACAGATTCGAGGGACGGTGATTCACGTCGACCGATTTGGGAACCTGATCACCAACATCACGCCGGCGGAGCTAAAGGAGGAGCTTATTGGTGCCGGAGCGCGGGTGCGAATCGGAACCCACGAAGCCACCCGGCTGCTTACTCATTTTGCTGAAGCCAATCCGAACGAGCTGTTCGCTTACTTTGGCAGCACTGGATTCCTGGAGGTTGCGATTCCGCGCCAGTCCGCGGCGCGAGTCATCGAAGCCCGCCGAGGAATCGAGGTGGAGGTTGATGTCCCTTGAGCGTGTCACTGAGTCGGGAACTCAATTACCCGCGACGCGCAGTTTACTTTGACAGCGTGTTTGCAGCCTTTGCGTCTTCGCGCGAAACCGGACTTCCAATTGGAGTCGTCGCGCTGAGACGCCAAGATTCGCAAAGACGCATCAAAGCTCGCTCGTTGACACGGTTGCGCGCGTATCTTATCCTTCGATGTTGGACATCACCCGCGGAAGTTCTTGATAGTGCCCTGGCATCAACCGCGACCGAAAGGAACGAAGTACGAACATGTCGAGCGAAGCAAATGTTGCCAAGGCCGGGCTTGAAGGAATCGTTGCCGCCCAGTCTTCGATCAGCGATGTAAACGGCGAAGAAGGTAAACTCATCTACGTCGGCTACGATATTCACGACCTGGCCCAGCACGCGACTTTCGAAGAAGTCACATATCTCTTGTGGAACGGCAAACTCCCGACCGCGGTCGAACTGGGCGCGCTGAAGTCTCAGCTCAACGCGGAAGCCGGATTACCCGCCGCAGTCATTGAGTTTATCCGTTTGATTCCCAAGACCACTAACCCGATGGATATGCTGAGAACGGTTGTGTCTGCTCTCGGGCATTATGATCCGGACGGGGCGGACAACTCGCTCGAGGCGAACTCACGCAAAGCCATAAGGCTTACCGCAAAATTTCCGATAATCGTCACGACGTTCCAGCGGGTGCGGAATGGACAGGAGCCGGTACATCCGCGCGAAGGGCTCTCGCTTGCCGGCAACTTCCTGTACACGCTCAACGGGAAAGAGCCCGACGAGGTTGCGACCCGAACGATGGATGTGGCTTTTGTCCTTCATGCCGACCACGAGTTGAATGCTTCAACCTTTGCGGCACGAGTGACGGCCGCGACGCTGTCGGACATGTATTCGGCGATCGTGTCCGCAATCGGCACCCTGAAGGGTCCGCTTCACGGCGGCGCGAACGAGGGCGTGATCAAGAACCTGCTCGAGATCGGAAGCGTTGAAAGGGTCGAGGCATGGGTCAAGGATGCGTTGGCCAAAAAGAAGAAGATTATGGGATTCGGTCATCGCGTTTATCGGACCGTCGACCCGCGAGCAACCCACCTCGTCGAGATGTCACGCCGGCTCGGTGAGCGCACGGGAGAAACGAAGTGGTACGAGATGTCCAGGAAGATGGACGAGGTCGTTACCCGCGAGAAGCATCTGAACGCGAACGTCGACTTCTATTCGGCTTCGACGTATTACGCGCTTGGGATCCCACCCGATCTGTTCACACCTATCTTCGCCTGCAGCCGAATATCGGGCTGGACCGCTCACGTGCTCGAGCAGTTCAGGAATAACCGGCTGATCCGGCCTCGAGCGGAATACACCGGCCCACGCGGGTTGAAATACATTCCGATCGAAGAACGAGGTTAGACGCGGCTTACTACCTATCGCCCTATCACCGCTTGTTCGAGCTGGGTTCTTCGGCGTCAATCCAGCCCTCTCGCTTGCTCCTTGCTTGGGAATAATCCTGACGCTTGAAGGGATTCTTATACTGACGGTGCGGTGTGCTGGAAATCGAATAGACAAGGATGGTGACTATGTTGCAGCTATTGAAGACGTTGCTATTGATATCGCTAATTGCGCCGATCGCTCTTGGCTCGACACCGAAGGTGGGCGATCGCGCGCCTCAGTTCAGCCTTCAGGCATCGGATGGACGGACAGTCGAACTAAAGGACTTTGCTGGGAAGAAAGTGGTGCTGGTCTTCTATCGCGGCTACTGGTGACCTTATTGTAGAAAACAGCTGGCCAGTTTGGCTGCTGACTACGGCAAGATCAAAGCTGGCGGCGGAGACGTCGTTGCGATCAGCGTGGACAAACCAGAAAAAAGCCGAGAGATGTCGGACAAACTAAAGTTACCTTTTCCGCTTTTGTCCGACGCGGATCATAAGGTCATTGACGCATATGGCCTGTATAACGCGGATGGAAAGATATCAAAGCCAGCGACCTATGTGCTCGATACAAAAGGAATCGTGCGGTGGTCGTTTTTCGAAGAGGATTACAAGATCAGACCGCTCAACGACGTACTGCTGGAAGAGTTGAAGAAGATCACGCGGTGATGTGGCGCGACCACATTTCAATTCTCCCGCATGATGCAGGTAGCATCCTGTTTTTCGACGACTGACCTAACCCTTGGGAGGCAGTATTCCTATGCGATTGTGCGATCTCCTTTTTTGTTCAACGCTCTTTGGGATTTGTTCTTTCGCGGGGACCGCCGTCGCGTTTCCACAATCTCAGAAAGCTGCTGCACAGACCCCCGGTGCCGTTGTCAGTCCGCCGAGCATTCAAGGCAATTGGCGAGGTACGCTCAGCTCCCCCGCTGGAAAACTGCGTCTGATCTTGAAAATCTCAAGGGGCGCCGATGGAAAACTAAAAGCGACGCTTGACAGCCCCGATCAAGGGGCGGTGGACCTGCAAGTTGATAGCATCACGTTCAAAGACTCTTACGTGCGGTTTGAGATGCAAATGATCCAGGCGAGTTTTGACGGAGGCCTCAGCCGCGACGGTTCCGAAATCGCTGGCCAGTTCAGACAGGGCTTGCCCTCTCCCCTTGTGTTGAATCGCGAAGGCGCCGTTGCCGGTTCAAATCAACCGGCCGGTCTTATACGCGGACGAGTCAAGCTCGAACCGTGCAACATTCCGACTGTTACTAAGGATGCAGTCTGTGGCAAGTACGAAGTCTTCGAAGACCGCACAGGAAAAACCGGCCGCAAAATCGCGCTGAACATTCTCATATTGCCCGCGATGTCTGCCAGGGCCGCTGCTGATCCGATATTCGTCCTTGCGGGCGGACCCGGACAGGCCGCCGCAAGCCTGCCGAAGACCGCGGGTGACTATCTAGTCAGACTCCGGCGCGAGCGGGAGCTCGTGTTTGTGGACCAGCGAGGAACCGGCGAATCCAACTTGTTGCAATGCAACGCGGTTGGCAATAAAGACGAGATGCGCGGGTACTTCATGGAGAGCAATAACGTCGACGGCATCCGTGAATGCCAATCTCAGCTCGAAAAGAAGGCCAACCTTTCGCTGTATACGACGACGATTGCGATGGACGATCTGGACGAAGTCCGAGCAGCGCTCGGCTACGACAAGATCAACCTGTTCGGCGGCTCTTACGGAACGTACGCGGGATTCGTCTACATACGGCAGCACCCGGACCGGGTCCGCGCGGCGATACTGGAAGGAGTCACACCGCTAGACGCCAAGATCTACCTTCCGTTCGCAAAAGGAGTGGAACACTCGCTCGAACGGATGTTCACTGATTGTGCGGCTGACGCGGATTGCGCCGCCGTGTTTCCGAAACTGCGCGCCGAGTTCAGTGAATTGACCGCGAAGATCGAGAAGCGGCCACCGGAGTTCGAGTCTACCAATTTGTTAAGCGGCAAACGCGAGCCAGTCACCCTTTCAAGCAATATGTTCAGGGAGCATATTCGTTCGCTGCTGTACGTACCGATCTACTGGCGATGGCTCCCGCTCCTGGTTCACGAGGCCAACAAGGATAACTTCGGCCCGTTTGCTTCGATTGCATATGCCAATCTTCGCAGCTTGACCGATCAACTTGCGCGCGGGATGTCTCTTTCGGTGGTGTGCGCGGAGGACGTTCCTTTTATCACCGAGGACGAGATCAAGAGCAGCACGTCCGGAACATTCTATGGTGACTACAGACTGCGGACGAGCATCAAGGCCTGCGAGAATTGGCCGAGGGGCAAGGTACCAGCATCCTCTACCGAGCCGGTGAGGTCTGACGTGCCCATCCTGATGATCACCGGCGATCTCGATCCGGTCGCGCCGCCCTGGCTCGCGGCGGGAGCCTTGCGCTTCTTGCCAAACGGTCGGCACATAACGATTCCCAACACCGGACACTATTTTCGATTCGAGTGTACTGACAACATATTCGTCGAGTTCATGTCGAAAGGATCCGCCAAAGGACTCGACGATTCGTGCGTGAAAGGAATAGAGCGGCCGCCGTTTGTGGTCAAGCTTCCGCCCCAGTTAACCAAGTGAACACCGCGATGTCGCTGGAGGTGTCATCGTTGTCAGAGTGGGTGGTGATGGAAGTGGATTGTCTAAGGATCCAGCGATGATTTTGGCGAGCTTTATCGAGTGTCGGTCGACGGCGGAGAAGCCCACAGACTAACGGAAAGACGCGGATGCTTTCCTCGCGTCTCACCCAATAGCAAAATGGTTGCTTGCGATCACCTCGCCAGGTCCAAGCTCATTGGGAATTCGGGCGCTTCTTGCTATGCTCAACCGCGAGTTCTTTCCAGCAGCGCGCGCGTCGCGTCGTAACGATTCAGCCTTCTCATGGCCGCAAGAGCTCGTTCAAGAGCTGGCGGGATGTACGGTATGTACACCGAATTGCCCGCCGCAGCCTGCGATGAATAGGTCCCGATCGCCTTTAGCATTCGTTGCACCGTCATCAGTTCGAGCTCGGTTCGAAACTCATCAACGTCCTCGAGGGGTAGCCTCGCCGCCGCTTTCATATTGATGAATTGCTCGATCAACTCTGCTACTCCCTCGACCGGAAGAGTGGTGTACGGATCGCTCAAAAGCGAAGCCACATCGTAGCTTGCAGGTCCCATTCGCGCGTCCTGATAATCGATGATGAACATCCTCACATCACGCATCATCAGATTGCGGGCGTGGTAATCGCGGTGAGTCAGAACCCGAGGACGGGCCGCGAGTGCCGAGCACAGCGCCTTGAAGTCCTGCTGTACGGCGCTGGATGTCGCCGCGTCCAGTTTCATTCCTAGATACTTGTTGAAGTAATTCGCAAAGAAGAATCCCAGCTCCCAGCGGAGCTTCGACTCATCGAACGCCAGATGCGAACAGATGGAAGCGGCTGCCAGAGCCTGTTCTGTGGCGTCTTGGATGCGGACGACAAGCTCCAGCGCCTGCCGGTAAGCTTGGATTACTTCGGCGTCCGAGCGATCGTTCAACCAGTCTTGGAACCGGATGTCCCCAAACTCCTCGATCAGCACTCCTTCCCCCGCCCCCTAAACCCCAACCCCCGGGGGCACCGGAAGCCCCGCCTCGAGGAGCAGGGCAGTAACCTCGATATGAGCGAACGGATCGTTGGCAAACGTGAGACGCGCGGATGGATTTGAAGCTTCAGCCCTGGCCAACCTGTCGACAGCGCGTTCGGTTTCGTCGAAGGGCGCTCCATACAATGCGATCACGACGCTCGCGTCTGGGGTCTCGGCCCGGAAATACGAGCGGGTGGACGCGTCGCCGGTCAGCCTGGCTACGGTCAGCTCGTCGACCGAAACGTTGAGATGACGCGCCGTCAGGCGGGCGACTAACGGTGATGGATCTGTCTCGACTGTTGAAACCATAAGCTAAGCGGCGCGCTAGTCAGATGGGAACAATCACGTTCTCGCCCGCTACTTCGCCGCGCTCGATCTGACGCACAATATCACGGCGTACGACCACCGCACGATCAATTATTGCATTAGCTGGAATGCGTACGCCCTCAGCCAATACGGATTGTAGAACCCGTGCGCCGCGCTCAACCGTAACGCGATCCCACAGGACCGTCTGCTCTACGCTGGCGCCCTGCTCAATCATACAGCCTTCTCCCATGATCACCGACTGGTCTCGGATCAATCGGAGGTGGGCTTCGAGATACCGGCTCAAGGTGCTCATCTCGTACCAGTCCGCGGTTGACACATGCGCCATCACCGCCTCGCCGGCGGCAATGGCTCGAGGGTAGACGTGAATCGTCGAGTGAGAGAAGCAGCCACGCGGAACATAATTGAAGATTTTCGGCGACAGCACCTGAATACCCGTGAACATCAGGGGGGCAGACTCGGGTCTTGCAACCACGTTGTCGGGAGCGCCGCCGGCTTCGGCAACTGCGGATTGCGTCGCGGCGACGGCAGGGAACCCGGCGAATCGAGTGATCCAACCGCGGTCATCAATCTCGACGATGCTGAAGTGCGCTAGCGCTGAGTTCGCTTTTAGGACCAACGTAGCGATCGCGTTTTGCTTGCGATGCTCGGCTATTACCTGGCGGAGGTCGATGTTGGTAACGATCTTGCCGTTGATAACAACGAAATCGTCGTCAAGGAGCGACTCGCGCATCCGATCCAGAGCGCCTGATGTTCCGAGGATTTCGGCTTCGAGAGAATACTGGATCTTGACACCGAGTTCTGAGCCATCGCCAAGGGCGCGGGTGATCGACTCGGGTTGATGATGCAAGTTGACGATGAGGTCTTTGATTCCGTTTGAGGCCAGGTATTCGACCGAATATTGGATCAAGGGTCGGCAGAGAAAAGGTATGGCAGCCTTAGTCCGATCTTCGGTGAGCGGCCACAGCCGAGTGCCGAAACCTGCCGCTAGGATAAATCCTTTCATAATCAGAGGTCATGAGCCGTGATCAGAACCAAAGAGTCAGTACCGGGCGTAGGTGCAGAATCACAGGTCGGGAAGGGTGGCTTGCCCCCGCTCTCAAGGATGGATGACAAGAAAACGGATAGTATGGCCGATGCCGGGCGAGGGCCAGCCATCCCGTCCCGATCTGTGATCTTACATCTCTATACGAATTCGGTTCTCACTCCTGTCTAAAGACCAAATCCTCAAGTGGGACGTCTCGCGCTCTACAGCGCGATGCCTGAAGCTCCGGATAGCTCTCGCGAATAATGTCGCAGGCGGAAAACCCAGCGGCGTCGAGCGCCTTCAGCACGCCGCTCTCATCACCCTCGATCTCGATGAAGGCTCCCATCGGTGTTTCATCGAGCACCACCTTCAACTCTTGGCCGTCGAGATCGACACAGTAAACGGTGCGGTACTTCTGGTACCTGAACGACCGGTGATAACCCAGCCGCTCGAATAGCTCAATCAACCGCTCGGGCTCATCCACCGGAGTCTCAATTTCCTCTCTCACCTTTAGCCGGGATTCGCGAGTCTCCTTTACGACGCCCTTAAAAGTAAGCGTTCCTCTGCCGTTAACTGATCGAACGCGCAGGGCGGCGCCTTGGTTAAACAGCGTGTGGTCAGGCAGATCGAGCAACCAGTTGTCCTCGAAATGCCGCGGCGTCTCAAGGGTCAAACGAAGGCCAGCGTTCCGAAGCCGATCAAGATCGTCGCACCGGAGCTTTACTTCGATTTCGAGGTTCAGTTCTTTGGTCACGGGGGCTTGGCTCATTTGATGTCGTATTATTCATACCGGCTAGTTAACCGTCAATCGGTCAGCCCGGGAGCGCAGCGGTGTTGCCCCACCTTTCAAAATGAGGTAAGTTTCCCGCGTCGGCGGATTGCGATTGCTCCCAGCAGGGCCTCGGTCCTCAATCCTTTATCGAAATCTGCAACTCGAAACTGGAAGAGCGCCGGCTATGGCAGTCAGCTATACGCCTACCTCGGTTATCGCCGCAAACTGGTCGGACAACAAGTGCCGCTGGGATGGCAGCAGCGCGCCTCACTACGAGGTATGGTTTCTCACGCTGAACCATCGTGCATCGCAACGTGGTTTCTGGTTCCGGTACGTCCTCGAATCGCCGGCGACGTCGGGTGAGGGTTCGACGCCACACGCGGCGCTTTGGGCAGCCAGTTTTAACCGGCGGTCGCCCGGTCAGAATCTCGGACTCAAGCGCGAGTACGCGATCGGCCAGTTTGGATTCG
>CAZOOE010000063.1:400-19010 GCA_964581275.1 uncultured Clostridia bacterium | reverse complement strand
ACCAACGCTGACAAACTTGATTACGAATGTTCGCTCGAAGATCGGCTTGCGATGCTGACACTTGCATTTACCGATAGGCCAAACGTATCGATCGGCTTGTCGTCGCACGCCTTTTATGTGGACATGGTAGACGCGCTCGAACGCGCATACCAGCCAGAAACCTATTTGCACTTCATCGTCGGCTTCGATACATTCGAGCGCGTGCTCGACGTAGAAGATCAATATACGAAGAGATACTACCGAGAATTTGGAACCCGATCCGAGGCGATCGAGTATCTTTTTGCCCGGAGCACTTTCATCGTAGCAAGTCGCGCGGGCGAGAGTGCGCATAGCGTCAGCGAGCTGGTCAACGATGAACCGGCCGTGCCACCCGACCGCGTCTTGTATCTGGATTTTCCCCCTGATCTCGGTGAGCTGTCGGCGACCGACGTGCGGAAACTGCGAAGCGCCAACCGACCGATCGCCGGTCTGGTGCCGGTAACGATCGAGAAGTACATACAGGAGCACGGTCTCTACGCGAAATAGCATAGACCCAGTCTGTTCGACATCGCTTAGCCGGCCTCAAGCAAGGAACCAATGTTGAGAGCTGAAATCATAGCCATCGGATCCGAATTGTTGACGCCTCATCGAACCGACACTAACTCGCTGTGGCTTACGGAGCGGTTGAACTCCGTAGGAATAGAGGTTCAGCTCAAGACCGTCGTCGGAGATGATGAGGCAATTCTCGAAGAGAGTGTTCGCGATGCGTTAAAGCGTTCGGAAGTCATCATCTCGACTGGCGGGCTTGGACCGACCGAAGACGACATCACTCGGAAGGTCTTCGCGCGAGTCACGGGCCGTCAGCTGATGCTCGATTACCAAGTGCTTGCCGGGATACGAGAGCGGTTCGCCAGCCGCGGCTATCAGATGACGCCGAACAACGAACGGCAGGCGCTCATCCCGCAAGGCGCCAAAGTCCTGCCGAATCCAAACGGCACCGCGCCCGGAATGAAGATCGAACAGGAGGGCAAGCTGATAGTTTTGCTGCCCGGACCTCCTCGTGAGAACCAGCCCATGTTTGTTGACCACGTGATGGCGGATCTGGAGCGCATGTCGCGTGGATCGCGAATTACAAAGCGAGTGCTGAAAGTTACCGGGCTCGGAGAGTCAGCTCTTGACGATATGATCGCGCCCATCTACAAGGAGTACACCAACCCCTCGACGACAATTCTGTTTACCGATTCCGAGATCGAAATACACCTCACCGCAACAGCCGAAACCGCCGCCCGCGCTGAAGAGATCGCTGAAGAATTGACCGGCAAGCTGGAAGAGAAACTTGGATACTACGTGTACTCGACCACAGACGAGTCGCTTGAAGAGGTGGTTGGCCACCGGCTTCGGCTGAAGCAGTTCACGATCGCTACTGCGGAAAGCTGCACTGGAGGGTTGGTCGCCGAACGAATAACGCGAGTCCCCGGCTCGAGCGATTACTTTGCTGGAAGCGTCGTCAGCTACAACAACGAAGCAAAGGTTCGGCTTCTAGGCGTGTCAGAAGCGATGATCCAGCGCCAGGGGGCGGTGAGCGGCGAAGTTGCCGAAGCGATGGCCCGCGGGGTTAAGGAGAAAATCGGCGCAACCATAGGGGTAAGCGTCACCGGCACCGCAGGACCAGGCGGTGGTACAGACGCGGTGCCATTGGGAACCGTATACGTTGGTTTGGCCGACGATGTCGTAACTTCCAACAGACGGCTGGTGCTGTCAGGAGATCGCCATCTCGTCCGCTGGAGAGCTTCAACGGCAGCGCTCGAAATGGTCCGACGACGATATCTGCTTTAGTGAGTCTCTGGTTTCGGGTCTCCGGTTTCTGGTTGTCGTGCCCTCATTGATGATTCTCGAGCCACAAGCTACAAACAGAACCCACCAACTGGAAACCATGCCTCCACTCGACCACCTTCTCGCTCAACTCGAAGAGGCCAAGCGTCATTTCGGTGCCGATAGCGGGGCGCGCACCGTAAGGCTCTTGATGCTGCTCGGTCCGCGCCAGTTTCCGGATGCGGATTGGCTGGCCCGCTTCCACGAGGCGCTTTTGTTCATTCGCTCACACCCTCAGAGCCCCCCGGCATTTCAGGCGGCCGAAGACCTTCTTTTGACCTTCTCGCAAAGAGTCGATTACCTTCGAGCGAGCGGAGCCGACCTCACGCCCCTCGACTACATTGAGTACTCGGGAATAGCCGGAACGGTGATATCGGGTACATTCAGCTACGACATAGTCCGGTTTCTGGTAGATCGATATCCGTCTCGAGTCGATGCGGACTGGAACAACCCCGACAAGACGGAGCGACTCGGCGCAACGTTGCCGAGATTTCTACCGCTGCTGTACGAAGACTCGCTGGTCGAAGCCAATATCCCGTATATCGCTTGGATTGACGAGGCGACACGCAAACGCCAACGCCTCGGCTGGCTTATAAGGCACTTCGAGCGACTGAACCTGACCGCCAGGGAAAAGGCGGAGCTATACGACTCGCTTGGGCTCCGCATTCGGTGGGACCTCGGTGATTCGAAAGCTTCACGGACCCGGAACAAACGGAGGGTCGGAAAGGTCTTTTATCACACCGGTCCACTCATTCGACGGAATGAGGTTTCTCTCGATATCGAGTTTCAGTCGACGCCGTTCCAATTGAACAAGCTTTCCCGAGCCCAGGGCAAAGCTGTGCAGGACCTGCTTCGCGACACAACGACGGTCCGTTATCGTGAGTTGTACGGCATCACCCATGGCGACCCAGCAAGCGTCGTGCGAGCAGCCGTCGGGCGAGGAGTTGAAATCTTTCTCTGGGGTTTGCCTCCCGAGCGACGCTTGCCTTTGCGAGCTTATCACGCCGGATTCACTTTGAAGAATGGGGTTCCGATAAACTACATCGAAGGCATCACGATTTGCGAGCGGATGGAAATAGGATTCAACACGTTCTACACCTTCCGCGACGGAGAGTCGGCCTGGGTTTATGCGATGGTACTTCGACTGCTGCATCAGATCGTAGGAGTGACTTGTATTTCGATTGATCGGTATCAATTAGGATTCAACAACGAGGAGGCGATTGAGTCGGGCGCGTTCTGGTTTTATCGCAAGATGGGCTTCAGGCCCACGCGGCCGGAGCTTGCCAGGCTGATGGTCGCGGAAGAGCGGAAGATCGCGGCAGACCCGACTTACCGAACACCGCCGCGGGTGCTTCGTCGTCTTTCAGAGGGAAGCATGGTTTACGAGGCGCCTGGCATGCGGCGCGGCGATTGGGACCGGTTCGCCATTCGCAACCTCGGGCTAGCGGTCCAGCGGCGCATGGCTAAAGAGTACGATGGCGACGCCCGAGAGATTCGAACAGCCTCTGTCCAGGAAATCGTGCGAGTTATCGGAGCAAAGGCGGCAAGAGTCGGCCCCGCTTTCGAGGACCTTGCATTGGTGTTGGCATTGATCCCCGATCTCTCACATTGGTCAGAGCCCGAACGGAAGAGGCTGGTACAGATCATTCGGGCGAAGACAGGCCCCGATGAAGCTCGTTATGCGCGGCTGCTTCAGGGCCATGCGAAGCTTCGAGCCGCGATTATCAAGTTGGGCGAGAACTCCTCGTCGACGCATTAAAGTCCATGCTTCTTTTTTAAGTTATGCACGTGGACTTTTGACACGCCCAGTTTGCGCGCCGCGCGAGTGAGGCTGTTGTTAGTCTGGCGCAGCGCATTGCGCAACAAGAACCCTTCGAGCGTGCGTTTCGCTTCCTGCCACCTGGGCAGCTGATTGCCGTCAAACACAAGACGATTGTCATCGGTGAACACGATCTGCTCCTCGTATTTCGAAGAGACCCGGTTAAACTCATCGCCAAGGAAGGCATCCTCGACCTGGTTGAGCAACTCGCTTGCTCGCACAAGCTCGGTCCGTCCAGAGCGTGTATCTACGTTGTGAAATGCTTCGGCCAGGTAGACCGTAGCCTCGAGCTCCAGCCGGCGCGCGGAAGATCCGAGAGAGCCCCGAGCCAGGTCGGCTGCTTCGTTAAGCGCTTCCGTCGCCTCCTTAAACTCGCGGTCCGTCAGCTTCACCAGGCCGAGTGCGATGCGTGTGCGGACGCGAGTCTCGCTAGAGAAACCTTGATCACTCAACTCGACAGCGGTACGTGCACGCTCAATTGCGCCATCGAGCTCGTTTCGATGGAGCGCGACCAGCACGCCCACCGCGATTGCATCGCTCTCACCAGCCGGATCCCCTCGTCGCAACTCGCGACTCTCGTCGGCGAGCTTCTCCGCGCGCTCGAGCCGCTGCAGCCTGATTAGCGCGCGGGCAAGCTTCAGTTTGCTTTCGGCAAGGTCCTTTCGGAGGTCATAGCGCTCGAGAACAGTGACTGCTTCTTTGAAGATTTCAAGCGAGTCCTGAAATTCTCCAAGCGCGCATTTTAGATCCGCCATTCCCAACAACGCCTGCGCGTAGTAGCGCCCGCGCTCTTGATTCTTGAGCAATCGCATTGCCTCTGAGTAAGTCTCGGTTGCTTTTTCGACATCGCCACGATCGACCGCTGCCGCTGCCTGCTCGGCAGAGATTACTCCTCGCAAATACTCCGTCCGTTTGCTCGTGCGCCCTATGATTCCGTTCTGGGCTGCCTCAAGTTTTGTCGCCGCCTCATCGATTTCACCACGATGTCGTGCGAACCGGGCCAGGTTGAGCAAGGCTCGGCTGATTCCGAATGAGTCGTTCAGAAACAAATAGAAGTGATATGCCGACTGAAGTTGAGTTCCCGCTTGTTGGTCGTCTCCACGCCATAGGGCCAGACGACCTCTTGTCAGCGAGAACCGCGCAGCGACACCAATATCGCTGATCCGCGGCGCCACTTCCTCCAGCAGCGCTGCTGCGTCCGCCAGCCGGTCGAAATACATAGCAACCTCCGAGCGAATGACCATCTCCATTGGCTCATTGGTTCTACGTTCCGAGAATATTTCCTCGGCCGCCAGGAACTGACCGCCGTCGATCAACTCCACCAAACTCTCTTGCGATGCTCGCCTTTCCATTCTCTCACCCTCTCACTCGATCCGATACCGCCAAATAACGCGGCAGCGCAGGGGACACCTAACCTGTGCACTCAGCGCAGGGACCTTCTTCTTATTCTCTCCTTGTTCCGTAGCCCGACGAGCCCTCCAGAATCCCCTCGCCAGGTTAACCGGATTTTACCAGCTATTTCGCGGAGCGGAAAGCCTCCGAGAAGAAACCTTGAGCGCCCGCTCATCTTCCAGGAAAGGCTGCGTCTGATCGCTAGCCGCTGACCTCGAAGCCGTCCTGTTGTCCGCTACAATGACGAAGGTTTCAGCATCGACCGGCTGATCCAGAGGGGCGCCTGGCCCGCGTCTCGGTCGAACCGCCGCAGGATGCGGATGTGTCATTCTCGATACGTCGCCATTCGGGTTCATTGTTCTTGACTGTGATCTTGACAACGAAACGTTCGCTACCGTTCGTAACGTAAACCAGACAATTGAGAGACGATCGCCCGAACGTTCTAGGATAAACGCGACCTTCGAGGGCAGTCCTGGCCGGTTTGTCAGAGACGAATCACTGCTCGCCGAGGAGCGAATGAACCTCTCGACAGCGCCCCCGGTTGTCCTTTCTCCGGGGGTACTCGGCCTATTCACTCCGAGACAGCGTAGCGGTGGCCTTCCGAATCACTTATGCCGCTGCCTGTCTCTGAATGGAACCTATGACCCAACGGGCAAGTGAACCACACCGAATCTTCAGTGGAGGCTACCCGTCGTAGGGGGTTAAAGCACTTTGGGCATTTCATACCAGTTATTCTAGCACGAGTTTTCTCTTTTGTGACGGTTTTTTTGGCAGCGTCCCATTGGCAAATGACCGCTTCCAAGACCAGCAGAGAAACACTCAAACCACTCCCTAAAATCGTTAGGAGGATCTTACTAAATCGGAGGCTCGGTAAGTTAACTTGACTTCGAGGGGTCTCCCTACAGTGTAAGCCGCTCCGCAGGCGGTGCCCTCTCATGACCAGAATGTGGTGCCCTTCGTTGAAGGGTCACCGCATCGCGGCACTGTGACTATGGGAGTTGCAAGGCGCGATTCGAGCGAAGTGTTAGGTTTTCGATGACATAATCAGGCTACGCCGGCAATTGGTTTGTGTGTTTTGTGCAAAGCGCGCTTTTTTTATTGACATTGATTGCGATCCGTCATACATTCGCGGTGCTTCAAAGACCTCACCACTGTGGGATGGTCGTTACTGACTTTTGAAGCGCCTTTTCTTCAGTTCGAAGTTCCAACATTCGCAAACCTCACGGCGGTAGCTTTGGCCCATCCGCAGGCCGGAGAGATCGAGCCATCGGGCATCAGGGCTTCCAGGAGAATTAGTGTCGACTGACGTGTGGGGAACAAAGGAATGTCTTGGAGCGTCTTGCTCCAAGCGGAAAAGGAGAACTAAGAGATGAGAATGCTCAAGATTTCTGTTCTGGTGTTGTTTGCGGCGGCTCTCGTTTTGCCCTTTGCTTTTACGAGGACCGTCGAAGGTCAAGGTGCAACCGAAGCTCCACGGGGCTTCGACAATGTGTTCAACGGCTTCGGCAGCCAGGCTCAGTTCGACGCGGACAAGGGCGTTTTCGAGGAACGCGATGACATAGCTAAAGGCCTGGGCCCCGTCTACAACACACAATCGTGCGCGGAGTGCCATCAGAATCCAGTCACAGGCGCGATAAGCCAGATCACTGAACTCAGAGCGGGTCACTTCAATGGCTCAATCTTCATTGACCATCCGGGAGGCTCGCTCATCAATGACCGAGCAATCAATGCCGAAATTCAGGAGCGCGTGCTGGGCGGCAACGAGGTCAGGACCTTTCGCACGTCCCTGAATACACTTGGTGACGGGTTTGTCGAGTGTATTGATAGTAACACGCTCTTCGCTATCTCGCAGGGTCAGCCATCGAATATGCGGGGCCAGTTCATTCAGGTGCCGGTCGCCGAGGCCGGCGGCGCGGCGCGTGGCGGTCGCTTTGGCTGGAAGAATCAACAAGCGAGCCTGCTCTCGTTCTCGAGCGATGCATATCTCAACGAGATGGGCATAACCAATCGGTTCAACCTGGTTGAGAATACATCGAACGGGAATTCGGTGGCCGCCTTCGACACGGTGTCTGACAACCAGCCCTGCACAAGCAACCCCAGCGTAAACTGTGGCGAGGACCCCGACGAAGACATCAACGCGTTCGCACGATTCATGAGGGCAACAAAGGCTCCGCCGCGCGGGCCAGGCGCAGAGGATGGCTCAAACGGTGCGCCTAACCCTGATATTGTCGCCGGGTCGAACCTGTTCAACCAGATAGGCTGCAATATCTGCCATGTGCGATCGATCACCACAGCTCCGGCCGGTACCATCATAAACGGGGGAGCTTTCACAGTGCCGGCGGCTCTGGGCAACAAGATCATTCACCCGTTCAGCGACTTCTTGCTCCACAATATCGGAACAGGTGATGGAATTGTTCAGAACGGCGGCCAGTCAACCAGAAACAAGCTGCGCACCCCCCCACTCTGGGGAGTACGCACTCGTGACCGCATAATGCACGACGGCGAAGGGCTGAATCGCAACGAGTCCATCCTGCGTCATGACGGTGAGGCAAACGGGGTTATCTTCAATTACAATAATCTGAGCAACACTCAGAAGAACCAACTAATTGCATTCCTCAATTCACTGTAAATCTCACGATCTACGGTGGAGGCTGTTGAGGCAATGACAGAGGCTCATCGGGCAATCGCCTGATGAGCCTCCTTCTAGAACCAGATCAGAGGGCAAGATGTTTGACCAACGAACGAAAGTATTGCTCGACTTTGCCGGCACTGCCGCACTCGCCGTTATGACAGCATGTGCGACGCCGCCCGAGCAACCAAGGGTGGAGCAACCGCCGACGGAGTCGGTGCAACCGCCGGCGCCAGCGACCGAACAGGCAAAGCCGCAGCAAACACTCAAGCTTCCGCTCCCAAGCCAGGCTGAGGTTAGAAGCGCGATAGCGCGCATATACAAAGACGCCGTGATCGTCGACGCCAGTCGGTTCGTGGTTGGCGACTTCAACGGTGACGGCTCCCAGGACGTCGCGGTAGCGGTGAAAGTGGCCCCTGGCAAGGTTGCGGAGATCAACAGCGAGGTCGCTAACTGGATATTGGAAGATCCCCACAAAATAGTGCTCCCAGAGGCAACCAAGGCGACTCAGCCTCTTGCCCGATTGCCGAAACCGACCCGCGCTGAGCAATCCGATACACTCCTCGCTGTGCTTCATGGATACGGCCCGTCGGGGTGGCGCGATCCAAACTCGAGGCAGACCTATCTGCTGAAAGACGCGGCAGGCGACAACTTAATGTCGCAGGCTTTAGGAGATTTTAGAAAAACAAATGGGCGTACCTCGACCCTACCCAAACCGCGTGGAGATGTTATTAATGAGACAATCGGATCTGAGTCGGGATTCCTCTATTACAGCGGCGCAAAGTACGTCTGGTATCGGAAGAGCGGGATGGGAAAATCAGTCGCTTCGCGATAGCTTGATTCGTGTGGCCCAAAATCGTACGGGCATCGGAATTCAGAGGAGCTCGTTTCGCAACAGGTGCTCAGCTCGACTTTCCGCTACGGCTCCTGAAAATCGCGGATGTCTTTGAATGGAATGCTCGTGTCGCCGAAGTCTGGCCGATAGTATTCCGATGCCGAGTCGAAATCCTGCTGCCAGCCTTCATCCATCTCCAGCGACTCCATCTGTTCGATGGCCGTCAGCCATTCGCTCCAACGGATCTTTCGTGATATCAGCGGATATCGCTCCAGCGCGACTTTGTTCGTCGGAAAGTACTGCGCCATCAAGCTCACCGACACCCTCGGCGATAACTCCGACCTTATCCACCGAAGCGATTCGGAAATGCCGGCGATGTCATTCGGCAGCACCAGCAGCCGAATGATCAAGCCACGCCGCAGCACCCCTGTCTCGTCGTACTCAAGCGAGTCACCCATCTGACGATGCATTTCCTTGATTGCCGAGCGGGAGTGCCCCACGTACTCCGTTACCTTGGAGTATTCGCGGCCGGTTTCGTCATCGCTATACTTGAGGTCGGGCAAATAGACTCCGACGATCCCGTCGAGTAATTTCAACACTTCAACAGAGTCGTAAGCGTTGGTGTTGTAGACAACCGGCAACCGAAGTCCGCGGCGCGCGGCAATCAGCAGTGACTTCGCAAGCTGTGGCGCAAAGTGAGTCGGAGAGACCCAATTGATGTTGTGACAGCCCCGCTCTTGAAGCTCGAGGAAAATCTCCGCAAGCCGCTCGAATGAAACTTCATTCTGACGTTGCTCCTTGAACGTTTGGCTGATCTGATAGTTCTGACAGTAAACGCAGCGCAGATTGCACAACCCAAGAAAAACGTTGCCGGCTCCGCGAGTGCCAACCAGCGCAGGTTCTTCGCCGAAATGAGGCGTGTAAGCGGAAACGATTGGATGCAGCCCTGAGTAACAAGCCGCAACTTCGTTGTTCAGCCGATTCACGTCGCAGTCGCGCGGGCATATCCGGCACACACGGAGCATGTCCATCAATTGCTCGACGCGCGATTCGAGTTCTCCTGTGCGTAGCAGCTCAATGTAGGACGGCTCGGACATTCCTGGGCCAGTCTAAGCAATGCCTGCGCTTATGGGCAAGGGGGAAGTTATCTTGCGTGGCCTCAAAAAGAAAGCTAGAGGCGGTGGTAACCAAAGTTCGCGGCGTCCCGGCGGGCAAGGACACGCGCCCGATGGGCATCTCGGAAGCGCCAAAACCGCGCCTCGGGGCGGTGTTGACAGCAGCCATATCGAGCCCTTAAGCTCAGCCCGGAACGAACCCAATCTCCACTGGTGTAGTAGTTGTAACCAAAGAGGCGCGGTATGAATCGAGGCCGTTTTGAAGGCTTCTCGGCGGGGCTGTTCCGGTTTCTGTCGGGGCTTGCCGAAAACAACAACAAACCCTGGTTCGATGAGCACCGTCTCGAATACGAGGGGGAGGTCCTCGGGCCGATCAAGGCCTTTGTCGCTGAACTGGGTCCGATCATGCACATGCTCAATGAGGATATCGAGACCGAGCCGCGTGTTGGGCGCACCGTGAGTCGGATCAGCAATGACATGCGCTTTCACAAGAATCGACCACCCTATCGCCCTTTTATTTATGTCAGCTTTCCGCGTCGAGGCTGCAAGTGGTCAAACTCAGCGCTGCTCTACGCTGGGATCTATCCAAACGGCGTCTCGATCGGGTTTTATCCGGGTGGTCATGGTGAACTGCGCACCGGACCTATGAAGGAAGCTATAAAGAAGAATCTGCGGACGTTTCAGCGATATCTGGACGATCGTGGCATCGCTGAATCGTATTGGGAGCTGGCGGGAAGTGAAGACGGCAAGTTGACGAAATGGCCCCTTCCCAAGACCGCGCGCCGGTGGATGAACCTCGATGACTTTACCGTCGGCCAGCACTTCAGGCCGGCGGACAGGATTGTTTCCCGCCGCGCTTTCCTGGATGTGGCACAAGAAGTCTTTCTTGATTTATATCCGCTCTGGTTGTTTGCAACTAGCGATAAGCTGAAACCCGACCTCGCTTTGTATCAGGAAAATGCAAAGCTGCTCGCACGCCCGCTCACCAAGGCCGCTGCGAAGTAAGCCTGGTGTGACGCATCATCAGCGGTGAATCGGCATCACCCGTCAACATCACGCCTTTCGGCCACTACTGAGTTGATCTCGCCTCCGATCAGCAGCATGAGTCCCACCAAATACAGCCACAGCATAAGTGTGACTACCGCGCCCAGGCTTCCGTAGGTGGCGCTCGCGCTTGGCCCAACCCGAACATAAAAAGAAAAGAGGAGCGAGCCGATCACGATTCCTACAGCCGCGAGCGCGGCCCCGGGGTTGACTCGTCTGCGTTCTCTTTTGACGTCAGGACCAAAGTAGTACAGCGCATCGATCCCCGCGAGCAACAATCCAACCCCTGTCAGATACCACAAGATTGTCGAGATGCGGGCGAGTCCGGCGCTGATTTCAAAAGAAGCCTCGAGCCATCCGCCTAAATGATGGCCAATCATTATCAGGAGTGATCCGCCCGCGACCAGCAGCGTCATTGCGAGGGTCAATCCAATCGCTTTCAACCGCCTCCTCCAGAACGGGCGGCTCTCCTCGGCGCCGCAGGCCTTGTTGAGAGCATACATAAGCGAGGCGACGCCGCTTGACGCCGACCATAACGTCGCGATCAACCCGAGTGACAGCAAGCCGCCGCTCCGATGAGTGACAACATCCGACAAGGTTTCGCGCACCAGCTTCATCGCGTCTGGAGGTGCTACACCGGCAAGTCCATTCAGGAGGCTGTCCTGTACGCCCGGCAGAAATCCGATCATGCTGCTCAGAAAGATCAGCAACGGGAAAAGCGCAAGCAGAAAGTAATACGCGAGCTTGGCCGCGCTGCCAAACACATCATTCTTGTGGGACGCCCGCCACGTCCACACCGCAAGTTCCTTGAATGTCAAACCCTGGCGCATCGATCGACCGGATCCCGTCGTCTAACGTTCAAGTATTCAACAGCCAATGAGGTTAACCCCGGCAACTCAACAGCGCAAACCTGTGGGCTTCGTCGTGAGTTTGACATCAACGCCCCTGGCGGATTCAATTGTCCTTCTCCCGCCGGATACGCCATCTTGCGAGAATCCGGCTTAGGCTTCGGCCGATGTAAAGACTATGATTCAGATTGAGGAACCTGCGTGGAAAAGAATGAGAACATACCTGCGCACTCGAGGCGTCGGCTGCAGGTCTATGCCGACGACGAAGACGTCGTTGTAAAGGTGCTGGGGATTCCGGAAGCAGACTACGAATGCGTGATGGTCAACGGCTCGTGGGCGGAAAAGAGTTTGCTTGAAGGTGACATCGTTCTTTGCGCCGATGGCCGCGTGCCACTTGCGGGCGATATTGTCCTTATTGAAGAGGAAGGGCGAGTGAGACTTGGTATTCTTGCGGAACCTGGGTTCCTTGAAACAAGAAGCGGCAGTCGCCCGATTGAAGCCTCTGAGCGGATCATCGGTGTGGGAGTTGCGCTGGTGCGAAAACTCTCGGGTGGCACCATAGATTTCAGCCTGTGATCATTGGGCCGATGCTCGGTCCGAGACCGGAAATGCCAGGATCGTCGTCATTGCTTCGTGGTGTGATTAGAGCGAGGCGTCAGTTACACTAGCACACCGCGTTTAGTCGAAGGATTGTGGCCATCAGGAGGTGGACTCTCTTTGGTGTTGTGAATCGTCTCCGTTTCTGGATTGTCGGAGAAGTAAAGATGAAAGATGTGGCTTGTGTTTTCCTGGCTGGCTTGCTCGTCTTCTCGACGACCTTTGACGCCGACGCACAGGACCAGAAGAAGAAGGCGGAGCAGGATTGGGTGGTCGAGCTCAAGACGGTCTTGGTCGAGGTGAGGGCAGTAATCGTGGACCGCGAGGGACACATCGTCCAGGGATTGAAGAAGGAAGACTTCGAACTTCGCGAAAAGAGCCGAGTGCAGAACATCAGCTCGTTTGCCGAGGAGCACGTTGGGCCGCGAGCGATTTCTCAGCGCGTGAAGATTGCCAATGTAACGCCCGACGAACCACCCGCGCCGGCGGCTGAGCCCGCCCGCTCCCTGCTGCTATTCGTGGATACGATTAATATGGCCGGGCACAACCTGCTTCGCGTAAAGCAGGGCCTGAGGAAGTTCATAGATGAGCAGATGACCGACCAGGACACGGCGATGGTTGTGACAAGCGGAGGATTGGAGGGTATCCCAGCCCGCTTTACGCGGGAGCGTAACCTGCTCCGTCATTATGTCGACAGAATCGCCGTTTGGGGTTCCAACAGCACCACCTACTTCACGCCAGCTCTGGCTGCGGACGTATTGCGCGAGACCCCCGACGCGATCGGCCTCGCCATCAAGGTCCTCGAGACCGAGGAGGGGCTCAATTCGGATCTCCTTTCTCCGGCAATGCTCAAGCAGATGTCGCTGGGGAAGGCTGGGGAGGTTCTGGCTCAAGCTACATTTCGACGAAATAGTCTCCTCGGAACTTTCAGAGCGGCTGCCGAATTGATGAATAAAGCACCCGGGCAGCGCGTGATGTTCTTCTTGTCGGACGGATTCTCGCTGCGCGACACTCGCGGGAATGTCGAAAGTCTCGATCTGCGACAAGCCATCAGTAGAGCGGTTCGCTCCGGGGTAGTAGTCTATTCAATAGACTCGAAAGGCCTCACACCGCCGCTTGAAATCGACGCCTCGCGACATGGACCCTCATTCAGAGCATTCGACCCTAGTCTCAACGGCCGGCTCATGAGTTATGCAAACGCTTCCGAAAAGGAATCACAGGATGGGATGAACGCAATTGCCAAGGACACCGGCGGCGATACGTTCTTCAGAACCAACGACGTGAACTGGGCCCTCAGGAAGAGTTTCGAAGGCAACAACGTCTACTATGCCCTCGCGTACTATCCTTCCACTGAAGGCCAGGGCTTCCGAGATATAGAGCTGAAGGTCAAAGGACATCCCGAATACAGCGTGCGGACTCAAAAGGGCTATCTTGCGTCCGATCTGGTGAAAAGCGCAAAGACCGCGGCAAGATCTCCTCAGCAGCGATTGTTCGACGCAATAGCTCGTCCCCTGCCTGAGACTGCAATCAGTGTGAGCGCCTCAGCCCATTACCTGGAGGTCGAAAGCGACCAGGCGCAAGCCTCCATCAAGCTGCTAATCGACGGAAGCCATCTGACATACCACGAGATCGGCGGCCGCGCCACGCTCGCGCTCGAAATTGGGGGCGCCATTTATGATCGCGCCGGAAAACTAGTAACTAGTTTTGTCGAGAAGATCAAAGGAGGAGTGGCGCACGATCAACTGAACGACGTGAGGAGCTCGGGATTCAGCTACACCAAGAGATTGGCCCTGAAGCCCGGGGCCTATCAGGTTCGCATTGGCGCGCTTGAACCTGAAACCGAGAATATCGGAACCGCAAACGCGTGGGTTGAAATCCCCGACCTCGCAAACGGAAGACTCGAGCTGAGCAGTGTCCTGCTTGCTACTGCAGGCGAGGCTCAACAGCCGGTGAGTGGACCCCAGCAGCTGGACGCGATCAAGTCATTCAAGACCGGCAGCACGCTTGTTTACTACCTTATGGTCTACAACGCTGCTTCGAGCATCGCGTCTGACCTGACGATTCGATCTGAGATAACCCTGAATGACAAAGTGATTTATGAAAGCGAACCACAGCCTGTCGCCTCACGAATGATGGGAAAGGACAACAAGGGGATCGAAATCGGCGGTCAACTAAACCTGGACCTTGAACCGGGCTTTTATTCGCTGCGCGTCCAGATCAAGGACAAATCGAATCATCAATTTCGCAGGTCGGTAGAGTTTTTGGTCCAGCGTTAGGGTTGGGGCCCCTGCGTCCGTCTGTCTGAACGCCTCTGTTCCAGCTCCTCGAGCGTGCGCGGCCAGTCTTCCTTCAGCAGCCGTGAAAGCGCGCGGTCAGCGAGGAGTCGCCCGCCAGTCTGACACGCGGGACAATAGTTCGCCTCGTTAGCGGCGTAAACAATTCGCTGAACCGGGGCACCACATCGCGGGCAGGGTTTGCCGTAGCGGCCGTGCACCGACATCTCCTCCCTGAATGCGGTGACCTTCTCCGGAAAACTTTCGCTCGCCTCACGACACAGTTTCTCGGACCAAAACCGCAGCGTTAGTTGGGTTGCTTCAAAGAGTCGGCGAACTTCTGAATCATCAAGACTACTGGTCAATTTTAGCGGCGACAATCCGGCGGCGTGCAGGATCTCATCTGAGTAAGCATTGCCAATGCCGCTGAAAAAATGCGGATCAGTTAGAGCGCGCTTCAAAGTGTGGTTCTCCCCGGTCAATCGAGTTGCAAAATCACTGAGGCCTGCTTCGAGGACTTCGAGACCTCCTGGGTCGTGGGCTGCCAAGGCCGATTCACCTCGGACAAAGTGCATTGAGGCGCGCTTCTTCGAACCGGCTTCGGTCAGCATTAAGGTTCCGGATGGAAAGACGAAACTAGCCAGCGTCTGCCGATTGGGTTTGGCTCGGGCCTCCTTCCAGTGGAAGCGACCGGCAATCATCAAATGGATGATCAGGAAAAGTTCTTCTTCGAGACCGAGCACGATACGCTTTCCAAGCCGGCGAAGATTGATGACGGTCTTCCCTGACGCTTCGTGCAACGGCGGATCAATTGAACGGAGCAGGAAGGGACTTACAAGACGGATGTCCTGGATCGGCTTATTGATGATTCGGGGTTCGAGCGCTTCGATGTACGCGAGTATGTCGGGCAGTTCAGGCACCGGGCTATTTTAATGCGCCGCCATCTTCGCCGCCAACAGATTTACCATTGACTGATGCCGATAGCTCTTCGCCAGATCCAAGGCCGACAGACCCTGTTTGTTCTTCGCACTAACATCGGCACCCGCGGCAATCAGCTTTTCCAGCACCACCGTGTCACCGAAGTCGACCGATGCAGCATAAAGCAAAGGCGTCATGCCGTGGTTGTCCAGGTGATTCACCTTCGCGCCCTTCCCAAGAAGCGCCTCAACCATGCCTGCGTTGTTGGCGATCGTCGCCCAGCCCAGTAACGAGATCTTGTCGTCATCGGCTTCGTCAGAGTTTGCGCCCTTGCCGATCAAAAACTCCACCATCGCCGGGTCCAGGGACGTAGAGTAGAGCATCGGGCTTTGCGAAAACCTTCCAAAAACTTTCATTCGATCGAGTTTTGCACCCGCGTCGAGCAGAACTCCGGCTGTTTGCAGGTCACCAGCCATCACTGCAAAGAACAGCGCAGATGCGTCGTTGCGAACCTCGACTCCTTTCTCTGCGTTAGGCTTTGCGCCTTTCTTGAGGAGCAGGCGGACGACTTCCACATTGCCTCTGTGTCGAGCGGCGACCATCAGCGCATTTACGCCGGTCGCTGCTCGCGCATTCACATCGGCGCCCCGCTCCAAAAGAAGCTTCACCTTCTCAGGGTCCCGCGCAGCGAACATCAGTGCCGTAGTCCCCTCAGTCGTTTTGGCATCCGCCTTCATTCCGGCGTCGAGGAGTCGTTTCAAATCGGCGGCGCTTCCATTCAGCGCAACCTGGACCCACTCGGGCTGACCAGCCGGCGCGATCTCCAGAGCCGCACGTCGTCCTGTTCCTTCCGCACCCTTAGGCGGAAGCGCGTGCAGCAATGCAGCAGCGGCCCAACTCGTCGCCATTGCTGAGATAAACTGATCGTGCTTGTACGGGAAACCAGTTTCGAAGTAAGGGGGACTCACCGGGGCGGGCGGATGCAGACGCGAACTGACATGCCACGAGCCATCCGCCTCTTGATTCTTGAGAAGGAATAGCATGCCGCGCTGATAAGCGGGATCGCCTGTAGGAAGACCGGCAGCGTCGTGAAGCGCGGACAACACCTCACCGGTCGAGTAGGCGTCGCTGCCCCTCGACGGTAGCTGGGCCCACCCGCCGTCCTCGCGCTGCTGTGAGAGCAGCGCGCGCGCTGCGGTTTTCACAGCCTTCTCATCCGCGGCAAGCCAGCGCAGCCCGAACAGTTGAAAAGTCCGATCCTCAGTCGTTCGGGGCCGCGACTTGAGAAGCCACTCGCGAGCCCTCCGAAGCCTGCTGTCTTTCTCGTCCTTGAACTGGTCGGGCATGTAATTCCGTAAAGCCTGGGCGCAGACCGCGGTTGTTGCAAAGAGGCTGGAGGCCTGAGGTGGGCGGGCGTCGATCGTCGGCCAGCTTCCATCGGGGAGCTGCCGAGAAGCGATGAATTGAGCGGCAGCGGACGTGGACAAGCTTGGACTCACTCCGGCTGCCTTTCCGGCAACTAACTCCCAGCCGTCGAACGTCACGTCGATGTAATCGTAACCCTGAACCGTCGCATCCAGGTCCTTCAGATAAGCGAATGTGTTGGCTGTTGTGTCCCGCGCGATTTTCTCATCGACTGGAACTCCTCGCTCGTGGGCAAGTTTAATCGGAATTTCCGGAAGCAGTTGATGATGGCAGGAGTTGCAGCTCTCTTTCTTGGACCATGTGACCTGCGATTCCTGAATGAGCTTGATAGCCCTCGCTGAAGCCGATCGGAGATCAGTCTCACTGATGGTCGTCGCTCTGGCCGCTCGATCTGATTCAGGAGCGAGCGCCCGGTTACCGTCAAAACTGCTCGCTTTGATATTCGTCTGAGCTGCCGTCTGAGTCTGCGATTGTTGCTGGAATCCAAAGATGAGAACTGCAACCGAAAAGCTGAGCAATGATAGTTTTCGCACGAAACACCTCCACAGTCCTACGATCAGTCGATTTCGTTCAACACCGAAGCAGCATGAAGTTGTCCGCTCAAGCTGTCAAGGATTAGAGCGGTAACAGATAGACGAATTCTCCGTCGCAGCTTGAATTGTTCTTCAAAGATTCAAGTTAATGACGTCGACACTCAGCGACTTCAAACGCCCAAGTTTTGGCCTGACAGTGGCCGAGAGCTCAGGACAGATTAACTGACGATGAGACGAATTCAAGTAAGCCCAATGCGCTCAGGAAGTTTCAGAGACCGCATGAAGATCGCCTTATAAAGATCATGAATCTTTTGAATTTTACAACCAGACCGCCCCTTGTTATTGTTTCGTTCTAAGAAGTCTCATCGACGCGGTTCCGGTCGATGACCAACACGCTGGCATGCTACTGCTAAGGATCCTTCGATGAACCTGTTCGCGCGCGCTTACCATTCATCTCTCGGAAAGAAGTACGTGATGGCGATCACCGGGCTTCTCCTGTTCCTATTCGTGATCGTTCATATGGCTGGTAATCTGCAGATCTATCTCGGACGCGATCCGATGAATGCATACGCCGAGCTGCTCAAGTCCAAGCCCGCCCTATTGTGGACGGTGCGTGTTGGACTCTTCGTCATCGCAGCGCTTCACATCACATCGGCGCTGCAACTCGCCGCCGAGAATCGAGCCGCGCGTCCGCAGCCCTACGCGGAGGGCAAGCCCATCGCAAGTCTTGCGTCGCGCACGATACTGGCTAGCGGACTGATCGTCTTCGCTTTTATCGTCTATCACCTGATGCACTTCACGCTTGGAGTGACGAACCCCGACTTTGTGGATTTGCGCGACGGCTCCGGCCGTCACGATGTTTTTCAGATGGTGGTAGAGGGTTTTCGCAATCCGTACGTCTCGGTGTTCTATATCATTTCGATGGGGTTGCTCAGTCTGCACCTCAGTCACGGTGTGTCGAGCCTGTTCCAATCGCTTGGTATCAGACGCAAGGCGGCGGTGGCCGCGTTTCATCGGTTCGCCCAGGTTTCGGCAATCGTGATTTTCCTTGGCAATTGTTCGATTCCTATCTCGATACTTGCGGGGATAGTGAAGTGAGCAGTGCGTTAACCCATGTTGCGCTAACCCATAAGGACGCTGGCCGGCGCGGAGAAGAGAATCTCTATGAAACTTGATGCGCGAATACCGTCGGGACCGCTCGCCGAGAACTGGAGCAGGCACCGCAACCACATCAAGCTGAACAACCCGGCCAACACACGAAAATTTGAAGTTAACGTGGTCCGGTCAGGCCCGGCCGGCCGCCTCGGGGGCGCCACGTTTGCCGAAGTGGG
>CAZOOE010000063.1:0-390 GCA_964581275.1 uncultured Clostridia bacterium | reverse complement strand
GGCGGCTCGGCGGCGGCCACGTTGTCGGAACTGGGCTACAAGGTCAAGTGCTTTTGCTTTCAGGACAGCCCCCGCCGCGCCCACTCGATCGCCGCGCAGGGCGGAATCAACGCCGCAAAAAATTATCAGAATGACGGCGACAGCATCTACCGCTTGTTCTATGACACTATCAAGGGCGGCGACTTCCGAGCTCGCGAAGCGAACGTCTACCGGCTTGCCGAAGTCAGCGTCAACATTATCGATCAGTGTGTTGCCCAGGGCGTTCCGTTCGCGCGCGAGTACTCGGGCTATCTCGCCAACCGCTCGTTCGGTGGCGCCCAAGTCTCGCGAACTTTTTATGCGCGCGGGCAGACGGGTCAGCAGTTGCTGCTCGGCGCCTACCAGGCTCTT
>CAZOOE010000062.1:372-19258 GCA_964581275.1 uncultured Clostridia bacterium | reverse complement strand
TAAACAAGGAAGGAAGAAGCCTCGCGGACTACCGCGTAGCGGTTTAGTCCAACTGTGTTTAGTGATAAGGAAATGCTTCGAAGAGCAATCGAGACCTCTGAATGGCAGTTTTCAATCTACTTTCGGAAGACTCCTGCTGGAAAGGAAGAGGAGAGGCGGTTCTACGAGGAGCATTACCCTTTGAATAGCGGTTATTTCCGCGCTTATTACTGGCGTAGTTCAAAGCAAGAGTCCTTTAGCTTCAGCCCCGATCCCAACAAAGAAGAGCTTGTGATGGTAAATCTTAAGAACAACAACCGCTGACTTACCTGATTTCATATAACGGATTTGCTGGTGTAGTGAGCTAGCGCGCAGAGGGGTCACGCCTGAGTTTGTTGACATTTGTGCCAGGTCGATCGTAGGCGCTTCCCTGAATTGCTAGAAAAGGCGAATGACCCGGCCTTGTCAGGTCTCAATGGCGCGCGCGAGATCGTTCAATTCTCGTTATGAGTTTCAGGCCTTCTTGGGCAAACCTGCCCAAAAACCCCGTTTGCCCAAAAAGTCTGAAACGGTGTTTCCGAAGGCAACAATTCTCAGTACTTTTTGGGCAAAGCCCGCATCCCGCTATCCCTTTGAACCACAATATATTGTACTTTTCGATTGACACGTGCCTATCTATAGAGTACACTCCGAAACCGCTACGAGGGAGAAATAGATCAGAGGATTTTAGATATTGCGTTGTAGTTAGCCGGTCCCGGCGCTATCATAAGGCTACCAGCAGACGCCGGAATTCGTGCAAGGCAGCGATCATCAAGCGGACGTTTTTAGCAACTCTCGCCTCGGCGCGGCCCGGCCCGGCAGGAAGTCGGCAGGCTGAGCTGCAAAAGATAAACCAAGTAAGCAGGCACTCGATATGCCCCGACTTTAGCCCGGCGCAATCCGCTGGGTCTTGGATTGATCTCTCTCAATAGAGCAGGACCACCGCACTTTGAAAACCCCGTATGGTAGGCTAAGGAGACATTAGAATGTCCACCCGATCTGGCGACACACAGAAGTCGAACGGCCAAACCCAAGTTGACGATTCGATCTCGCCTTTAGTTCCTCACGCGGACGTGCGCAAATCCGGGTCGGTCGCGGAAAACAACCAGCTCACCGAACTCGGCCAAAAGATCTTCCTGGACCGCTATGCGCTGAAGGACATGACCAAGCGGACCCTGGCGACCGGCGATATGGTGATCGTGTGCACCGACGCAAAATCCGGCCAGCGCGAGATTGGCGTGGTGACCGCGATGGATGAAACAGCAGTCGCTGGCGCGGACCGTGTCACTGTTGAGCTACGAGATGGCACGCGGATCGACTGCTTGTCCGAGCACGTATCCAAACCGATCGAGACCGACCCCGAACAGATGATGGAGCGAGTAGCGCGCGGGATCGCCGCGGTCGAAGGAGAGCGCGCCGACGAGTGGTATCATAACTTCCGCTGGCTCCTGAATGGCTGGAAGTTTGTGCCGGCCGGCAGAATCCTAACGGCTGCGGGCACTGATCAACAGCTTACCTTTTACAATTGTTATGTCGTGCCCTCTCCAAAGGACTCTCGTCGGGGCATCGTCGATACGCTATCGCAAATGATGGAGATCATGTCTCGCGGCGGCGGCGTTGGGATCAACGTCAGCAGCTTGCGGCCTCGCCATTCTTACGTGAAAGGGGTCAATGGACGCTCGTCGGGATCGGTCTCCTGGGGGGCTCTGTATTCGTTTGTGACCGGGCTGATAGAACAAGGCGGATCGAGGCGGGGCGCTTTGATGCTGATCCTGAACTGCTGGCATCCCGACGTGATCGAGTTCATCACCTCAAAGCGCGAGATGGGAAAGATCACAAACGCGAACATTTCCGTCGGCATAAGCGATAAGTTCATGGATGCAGTCCACGCAAACGCGGACTGGGACCTCGTTTTTCCTGATAACTCCGATCCCGACTATGCGCAGAGTTGGGACGGCAACCTGGATAAGTGGCTGGCAGGAGGCAAGCGGGTCATCGTGCACAAAACGGTAAAGGCGAGAGCGATATGGGATTCGATCATCGAGTCCGCATGGGCTTCTGCTGAGCCGGGCGTGTTCTTTATCGAACGCGCAAACAAGCTGTCGAACTCGTGGTACTACGATGCGGGTTATCTCGGATGCACCAACCCTTGCGGCGAGCAGCCGCTGCCCGGCTTTGGCGTTTGCAACCTGGGCGCAATCAATCTCTCGAAGTTCGTCAGCGAAGGCGATGTTGCGTGGGATGACCTCGGCAAGGCGGTGCGCTACTCGGTTCGCTTCCTGGATAACGTGATAGATGCAACTCCGTACTTCTTCGACGAGAACTACGCACAACAAAAGGCTGAGCGCCGGGTTGGTCTGAACACAATGGGGCTGGCTGAGATGCTTATCCGCCTTGGAATTCGTTATGGGTCGGAAGAATCCGTCCAGTTCATTGACCGACTGTATCGTTTCATCGCCGGAGAGGCTTATCGCGCTTCATCGGACATTGCCTCAGAGAAGGGGCCCTTCCCGATGTTCGAGGCGGACAAATTCCTTCAATCGGGCTATATGCAGAAGATGCCCGAAGACGTTCGAGAGGAAGTCCGTGAAAAGGGTGTTCGTAATGTCACGTTGCTGACACAAGCGCCTAACGGCACCATTGGTACGATGGTAGGCACTTCAACCGGCATTGAGCCGTTTTACTTCTGGAATTACTTCCGCAAGTCTCGGTTGGGCAAACACGAGGAGCGAGTAAAGGTGCTAGAAGAGTGGCAGCAAGCCCATCCGGGTGAGCCGCAGCCGGCGTACTTTGTGACTGCAATGGACCTTGCGCCTGAGGAGCACGTCAAGGTTCAAGCGGTCATACAGGCCTGGGTCGACTCGTCGATATCAAAGACCTGCAACCTGCCAGCCTCGTATACACCCGAGCAGACCCGCGAGATATACGAGCTGCTCTACCGATCAGGCTGCAAGGGTGGGACGATTTATCGCGATGGTTCGCGCGATGTGCAGGTACTCAACCTGAAGGAAGAAGACCAGAAGGTGAGCGACTCGGCGGTCGAAATCGCGGCAAAGGCCGCGATTTCCCTGGCGGCGAGCGAGCAGGCTCAAGAGGTCTCGGCCGACAGTGCCGTTGAAAGCGAGTCCGGAACTTCTTCGAGCGAGCTTGTTCAAAGCGACGGAGGATGGCAGCCCAAGGTGCGCCCGCGCCCGTACAAGCGGCGTGGCTACACCGTGAGCAAGGCGACGCCCTCCGGCACCGCGCATATCACGATGAACGAGGATGAGGACGGTCATCCGTTCGAGGTCTTTCTTGAGATTGGTAAGGCGGGGTCCGATATCAAGGCCATGGCTGAAGCGATGGGTAGATTGATGTCGCTGATCCTCCGCATGGCGTCTCCTGTCTCCCCGCTCGAGCGAGTTCGTGAGATCGTAAAGCAGATCTCCGGCATCGGCGGGGCGCGCTCTTATGGTTTTGGCAAACGTCGAGTGCTCTCCTTGCCGGACGCAGTAGGCCAGGCTCTCGCCGAGAACTACCTGAACATAAGCCAGGGAAACGAGGATGACGGGCAGGGGGCGGAAATGGGAGTCGATGGTCCTGCGGCGGCCGCCGCGTCAAGTCATAAGCCAGCAGCCGTGGCGCAGGGCTCGGTGGACCTTTGCCCGAGTTGCGGTGACTCGGCATTCGTTCGGGTCGAAGGTTGCCAGACTTGCTATGCTTGTGGCTACTCGGAGTGTTGATTTTCTTTCTGGGCGCTACTCTCAGACTAAAAAGGGCGAGCGGCAAGACGCACCCCCAAGTTTGTCCTGCTGCTCGCCTGATTTTTTTGTGCTGGCACCCCAGGCGCTCTGAAACGTCAGACCGCCGGCGTGTGTGAAGGATATGTTTTTCGAATCTTCGCTTCGATTTTCTGCTGCTCAGCCTCCCCGCTAGCTCCTCTCAGCTTTTGACGAAGCTTTTTACGCTTTTGATAGCGCTGGCGCCTTCGCTTTATCTCGCGGTCGCGTTCTCTCATGATTATCAGTGATTCTCCCTTTTCTTGATCCTTCCCTGATCGGCATGGCCCACAACCGATCGGCTCATCCAACCGACGGCGCATTCTAGCCCCTCGCATCCAGCCCGGTCAATCGACGAGTAAATTCCACCAGTAAATTAGCGTGATCCGCCCACCACAAGATCCGGACGCGTGATTCGAAGAACCGAGCACAACGGCCATCTTATTCGTAAGGAATCAAAGAAACTCATGCTAGAATAATCCAGACTTTGGCGCCCTTCGGCTGGTCTAACATTCGGTGAAGAGTGCCCGTGTAAGTGGTGCAAATATGAGGAAGCCTCTTATACTCTCCTTCTCGGTTGCGATTGTCCTGGGAATTACATCCTTTGGCGGTTCAACTCAGGGTCAGGTTCGACGCATCAACCGAGTGCCCCCGGGTCAGCGCGGTATTAACAGACCGCCGCTTGGTGTTGGTCAGCCGGGGCGAAATAATCCCAATCTGATAAGAAAGCAGCAATTGCAACGGCGGGTGATGGAGGCGATTGGGCTGACCCCGGGACAGCGAACGCGAATCCAGGAGATTCGACGCAGCCACGACGATGATGTCATATCTGCGGGACGCCGGATAAGACAGGCAAGGCAAACGCTCGATCGCGCCATCATGAATGAGACGTATAACGAAGGTGAAGTTCGGAGGGCCACTGAAGCGCTAGCTGCCGCACAGGCGGATAAGATCAGGCTGGACGCTAATGTTCGTTCCCAGGTCCGCGGCGTTCTGACGGCTGATCAGGTTCAGCGCTTTCACCAACTCCAACGTGAAATGCGCCGGGACATGAGAGAACAACAACAAAGGGAGCAGGACAAAGATAACGGCCCGCAGGGCACGAACAACCGTCCGAGTCTCGAAGAAAAGGACCTTGTCGATTTTCTCCTGTCTATTTCGTGACGCACCGGTCCGAACCCCTTACCCCTTCCCAACCGCACCCATCCTGCGGAGGTTGTTGATTCGCTCAAACGATCGTCGGCGACTGCAAGATCGCTCTCTCAGCCTGCCTGGATGTAAGGTCGTGACTGAACAATATAGAGCCGGCCACGACGGTAGACCCACTCGATGTCTTGATCGCGGCCGCCGAAAATCTGCTTGATCTGAAGCGCCGCACGAGCCAATTCTTTTACCCGCGCATCAGTCAGCACACGACGCTGTTGGTCGATAGTTACCTCCTTCACTCCGCCCTTTTCATCAAACACCAGCATCGTGTCTTCGTCTGAGTGCGTGAGCGCACGAATAGATCCAGAGCCTGGGTGATAGATGAGTTGCTCGGCGACCCGTCGCCCTTCTACCACCTTGATCCCGAGCCCGCGTTTTGCGTTCACAAAAACGCCTTTGTGATCCGCCGGGTCGAACGGATCAGTGGTGATCGCAACGCCTGCGCTGTCGGCATCGATACCTTCCTGGATAAGCACGGCCGGGTAGACCCCGAAATGATTCATGCCGAAGCTCTCGCGGGCTTCATAGGCTTCGTAGTTCCAGACGGACCCCCAAACGGTCTTGATCGCTTCCATCAACTGCTCGTCGCTGCGAACGTTAGGCACCGTGGTGTAGAGTCCAGCGCCGCTGAAGTTGGGCAGGTCTTCGGCGTTGGTCGAGCTCCGCACGAACAGCCCAAAGCCAGCGTACGCACGATGAACTTTCTCGAGCACGGCTCGGCGGAAACTCTCATTGTGAGAGCCTTCGCCGATCCACTGACGAATTTCTGCGAGCCGAACCTTACGGTAACGCGGATCGTGTACGAAGCGATCCTCCTCGACTGCCGCAGCGATGCGCTCTTCAAGATGATTGCGCCGAATGAAGTCTTGGTAGTAACGAAACGGAATGGTGAAGCCGCCAGGAACTGCAAAGCTCGGCAACTTCGCGTGAATGATCTCGCCCAGATTCGCGGACTTGGCGCCAAACCGTACGGCATCGCGGGCTCGTTGGTGCTTGAGATCCGTGAGCAAGCGGTAGTCGAGATCGGCGCGCGGCGTGACCAGATCGCTGCGTTTTACCCATTGGCGATTGCGTTCATCCACCTCACGCGGGTCAGCGGGCGCGAGCGAGTAGTCATTCTCGCGCACTTCCAACCGAACGTACTTACCCTCCAAGTCTTTAAAAAGCTTGTCGGCGTTCCTGATGGTTGCATTCGGAATGGCCCACGCCCGGGCGAGCATGTTCACGTGCGAGAGGGGAGACGCCCGCTCCGTTGTGACGATCCCCGACAGCGGCGTCAGATGGATGGGAACCTCTTTGAAGATGACGATCTGATTGCGATCTATAACCGTGTCTGGGGTAATACGATCGATTATTCGAAGTTGTCCGATGCCCGCGGCGAGGTTTAGCGGCTGATACAGTTGACTAGCCGAGAGTTCGCTTTCGCTAAGCACAGGCACCGTCACCTCATTCTTGTTCAGTTCGCTGCCAATCTCCTCCTGAGCCAGGGAGTTCGGCTTGAACCAGAGCGGCGTGAAGAAGCTGGATTGGAGCGCAGCTATTGTCTCAATCAACAGGCCGGCGGTAATCTGATCGCCCTCCCAATACTCAAAGGTAAACTTGTCGGAAGTTGTTTGATACGCGATCGTGCCGAGAATAAACCGGCGGTCAGCCTTCAACAGGTTATTATCGTAGAATGCGCGGCCGCGTTCTAATGACAAATAGGTTGCGTTTACGAAGTCCTTATGGAACTGATACGCACGAGAGTTGACATAGTAGACGCGGTTGCGCGAACGGCGATCGATTACGAACATCAGGTGCGGCAGCCCGTGAAAGCGGCTTCGATAATAAACTCGCGCGAGTAAGTCGAAGTCGGCTCTCGAGTTGATTCGCTCGAGCGAGTTTGGATCTCGTTGATCGGTCCTATTGGCGGGGCTCCCAGCTTTCCTCTTGGAAACCGGACGACGCGATGACGGATGAGTTTGTGAAACAGTCGATTGTGAGTGTGGCGCGAAAACCGCGGCCGAACCGATCATCGCACAGATGAGCAGAGCGCAGACTGCCGCGGGCACTTTCGAGAGTTGACTCATAGCGGTTGATCGCATCCCTGTACGAATCTTAGCACGTGTGATACGCGTATCGGTCCCTTTTCGTAGAGCGGCATGCCGTTGAACACCTTCCGATAAGAATAGTATTATCTCGGCGACGCACACTAACACCTCAATGAATTGAGGTGTTAATCAGATGGGCAATCTTCGTCCAGCTTCGAGCCCCACATTTGGTCACTTAGGCAGAGTTTGTTGGAGCAGCGGTCGTTGACTTTCAGTATGGCCAGCCCTACAATTTCCTCGTGTGCCCCGCGCCGAGGCCGTGACCCGCTTGACCTGGAAGAGCTCAAGCGAATCTATATCGATAAGCGCCGAGAAATCAGAGACAGATTGAGAGAGTTTGCGCGAGTAGGGCGGACAGGTTCCCAGGAAAGGCTCTTTGAAGAACTGACTTTTTGCATCTTCACCGCCGGCGCCAGCGCCCGGATGGGACTGCGCTCGGTCGACGGCGTCCGACCGGTTTTGATGGGCGGCTCGATTCAGGACATGCAGCGAGCGCTAATAGGCCGGCACCGGTTTCCGAACAATCGTGGAGCATATGTCTACCAGACGCGCGAGTATCTGCGTGAGCATTGCGGTCTTCAGCTTCATGGGACGCTGCGCAGTTTTAAGATCGCCGACGAACGCCGTGACTTTCTCGCCGCAAATCGGAACGTCCGTGGAATCGGTTATAAAGAGGCGAGTCATTTCTTGCGGAACATCGGCTATCGCGGATATGCGATATTGGACAAACATCTGCTGTCGCGGCTTGCTCAGTTCGAGGTTATCGAGAGTCCAAAGCCGCCCTCGACAAAGAAGGGCTACCTCGCAATAGAAGAAAAGTTGAGGCTGTTCGCGGACTCGATAGGGATAGACTTCGACGAACTAGACTTGCTCTTGTGGTACACGAAGACCGGAGAAATTCTCAAATGAAGGTCTACAGTGGAAAGAGCGCTCCTTTGCAAGACCGAACGATATGGCCTTTCGGTTGTCTCCTGCTTATTGTCACCGTCGCCTTGTTTGACGCGCGTGTGCCGGCTGCGCGTGCGACGCCTCCGCAAAAAGAAGCGAAAGAAGCGAAAGAAGCCAATGACAGACTCGATCGTGACGCAAAAAAGATCATGCGCGCGGGGAAGTACGAGGACGCTTTAAAGATCTATCTCGGGATGATTGAAGCCGATGCGCGCGACGGTCGAGCACGACTCGGAGCGAGCTTTGCTTATCTGAAGTTGCAGAACTACACCCCATCTTTCCAGCAAGCAAAGGAGGTTCTCAGCCTCGATCCAAATAACGCGCATGCCCACGCACTCGCTGGGGTCTCGCTGCTGCGATCCGGCTTTATTAGAGCGGCCGTCGGCGAGTTGCAGCAGGCGCTGGACCTCGATCCAAAAGAGGCGCTCGCGTACGGCGGCGCCGCAGAAATAGATTATTACGAAGGCCGGCCAAAAGACTCCCGGTCGAAGGCGTACTACGCCCACAACCTCGATCCAGACGAGCCTGATTACCTGGTCACGTATGCCCGATCCTCATCGAGGGTCGAGGATTTCAAAGAAGCGGCCGATGCCTATGAGCTTTTTCTCGAGATTTCACCTCCAAGCGACAGCGAGCGTCGCGATCGAATCCGCGGGCTGATTCAATTCTACCGGCAACTCGCCGGACTGCGGGTCCATCAGGTAGGCGGCCCCGCCGTCACAGACGTTTCATTTCAACTAGGCAGCGATCGCCGGCCCTACGTCCGAGTGAAGCTCAACGGCCGCGACTCGACCTTCGTGATCGACACCGGGTCCGGGTTCACGGTGATCTCGAAGGATGCGGCGAAACGTTTTGGGGTTTCTGAGATCGCGCGCGGCGGTAGGTCTCAAGGTGTTGGCGGCACCGGCAAGTTTCAGATTGTGTACGGCCTCATCAAATCTCTTCAAATAGGTGAAGCAAAGGTGAGAATGATTCCGTGCTTCGTCCGCCCTTTTCACGGCGACAGGGATCGGCCGGTCGAGGAGAAAGCCGACGGATTCATCGGTTTGTCGGTGCTGTCACACTTTCTAACCGAGCTGGACTATAAGAGTTCACGCATGCGCCTGGACCGACGAGATTCCGGCTCGTCGTCAATGGTAGTCACGCCAGGCATGACGCTGGTCCCGTTTCGTACGACACAAAACGGGCTGATCAGCGTCGAAACCGAATTTGACGGCAATCCGTTCGTCAATGCCATACTTGATTCCGGCGCCAGTTCCACGGTTATCTCTGAAGCCGCGGTATCGCGGCTAAACCTGGGTGATCAGATAATTAAGGGGCAGACCGCCAGTGTCATAGGGGCTGCGGGCATTACCGAGAATGTCCGGATGCTCTTTATTCGCAACTGCCGCGTCGCCGATCAACTGCAGAGCAACCTTCGCGCGCTGGTTCTAGATTTCGGCGCGATCAACGAGACATCAGGCTTCGAGCAGAGCGGCATACTTGGCGGCGACTTCCTGCGTCATTTTAGACTTACCATCGATTTCAATCGAGCGCTGCTTGCGCTACAACCACACACACCACCGGCGACGAAACAGTAAGCATGTGGCGTCGACGGCCCCGGTCCGGGCCACGCGGTCATCAACCCCTAATACAGACCAGGCTCTACTAAAGTCCATCCTGCGCCACCTATGGTAGAATTATCGTGCGGTCGTTATGAAGAAGAGTCTATATCTTGAGACATCTGTGGTCGGTGCCTATCTCGACAACGGCGAACCGTTCCGTCGCGACTTGACGATCCGCTGGTGGGAGCACGAGCTTGCCGATTACGCGCCTTACATATCGGCGCTGGTTGTGCGCGAGCTGGAGCGGACCGAAGAGCCGCGGCGGTCGGCGTATCTGAATTTGATACGGGATGTGCCGATGTTCGAGATTGGTGAAGAAGCGGCCATCCTGGCAGAGGGATACGTATCGCGCGGCATATTTCATCGCAAGTACATGGCGGATGCACTGCACGTGGCGATTGCCTCTGTGAACAAGGCTGACCTGTTGGTGACCTGGGACTTCGGCTATATTGCAAACGTGCACCGGCAATCGCGGGTGCAATTGTTCAATACGATTGCCGGGTTCTTTGTGCCGATGATCGTTACCCCGGAGTTTTTGATAAACGCTGAATTCTGAGAAGTGATGCGTAATGCGTGACGCGTCTGGAACGAATCCATCGCGCACCACGCATCACGCACGCATCATTCTAATGTACCGAAAGCCAAGGTTTCTGGAAGAGCTTCATGCCATTCGCGAAGAGATGTCGCGCGAGAGCGACTACGACGTCGACTTGTTCGCGGAAATGGTGCGCTCAGGCCAACGGCCGCGATACGGACCCTCCCGCAATGTTCGAGGAATGCGTTCCCGTGCCCCCGCTGCTGATGAACGCGACGAACCAACTCGCTCAGGTCAAGGCAATGATTAAGACAACGAAAGCAACTTCGCTTGCGCTGCTGGTGCTTGTGGGCGCGGGCTCTTCACTAACCGCGCGCGCTTATTCAGACAGGGGTCAGGTGTCCCGCGCCGGCGACCTAGGATTGAGCACAACGCTGGCGCCTCAGACCAAGACGGTGGTGCTGGACGTTCCTGCCATAGCCGAGCGGGTCAACGAAGTGGTGGTCAACGTGCGATCGAGCTCCGAGGGTGGCGAGAACCTCGGCAGCGGCTTTATCATCGATCAGCGAGGCTTGATTGCCACCAACTTTCACCTCATATCGAACGCCGAACCACGCCGCGGTTCGGGCCAAAGGGGACCTGAGCCAAAAGGCGCTCCGAAGCTCGTCAATAGCGTCACGGTGACGCTACACGATGGCCGGCAGTTCCCAGCCTCGATAAAAGGCTACGACGAGGCCACCGACATCGCATTGCTCGAAATTGTGCCAAACGGAGCCCAGCTACCGGTAGCTGATCTCGGCGACAGTGATTCGCTGCGTGTAGGTGAATGGGTCATAGCGATTGGAAATCCACTCGGACTCGACCACACCGTGACGCTCGGAATAGTAAGCGCAAAGGGACGAACGGGATTTGGGGGACAGTTCGACGACATCTTGCAAACAGACGCGGCGATCAATCCCGGGAACTCCGGCGGTCCGCTCCGGAATGCCCACGGAAAAGTCGTGGCCATCAACACGCTGGTTCTGGAGCGCACGCAGGGCTTGAGCTTCGCGATACCGATCAACACGTTGAAATCGATTCTGTCCCAACTGATCGACCGTGGGCGAGTGACACGCGGATTCCTCGGCGTAGAAACTCAAGACATAGATGCCGATATCCGAGGGCTGTTAAGGCTCGCTGCAGACTCGCGAGGCGTGCGCGTAGTCCGCGCCGAACGAGCAACGCCCGCTGCGCGCGCCGGCTTGCGCAAGGACGATCTGATAACAAGCATCGACGGCCAATCGATCACGTCAGCCGTCCAGTTCAATCGAATCATCGCCAGCAAGCTTCCGGGCACAAAGGTCGCCATCCGCATTGTTCGCGATGGACGCGAGTACACTTTGAATGCTGAGATAGCAGAAGAGACAAAGAAATGAATCCATGATGTGTGATTCAATCCGCTCAGATATCACCGATCCCGTCCTACCATGAGCAAGCCAATCGTGGAAGAACCTCTCGAACAAGAACCAGCGGACGGCGCCGTGATGGCCGAATTGTTTGAGGCCATTGGGTTTGAAGTCGCCGATGAGCATTCTTACAACTTGCTGGTTGAATACGTCGAGACCAATGGCCAGCGGACCAGTACACAGCGCGGAGAGGCGGCCCTGCACGGGAAGTTGTGGAAGGTTGGCGAAGGGCCCGAAGTCTGGTCGATACTCTACGAACGCGGACCCGATCTCTACTATGCCGATTGCCGTCCAGCCTTTCGGAGCCGGTATGTTCGAACCGTTCTCCCCTGGGAGCTTGTCGAGTACGACGAAGACGGTGAGGCGATCGTGCGCGGAGGGGTGCCGGGAGCGCCTGAGGTCGTCTTCGAGTTGCAAAACCTGACCGAACTCGATGACGCGGTGTTTCGCGAATCGCATTTACACGTTGGACTGGCCGGGATCGCGTATGCCGCCCGCGTGCAACCGAGTCCCGAATCAAAACGCCACACCGATCCGCCTGCCTATCGATTTGAGCTGGCTGAGCGGCTGGAGGGATTCGCCGACAAGGCTTGTGAAAACGATTATGTCATAAGCGGTCGAGTGTTGTCGTGGCGCGACGTCAAAAACCCGGTTACCGCAGCTGATCTGGTTTGGATATACGTTGATGCGGCGGCTATTCGCATTGAGGTCCTTGCTAACCGGCGAGCGTTGCGAGGGGAACTCAACATAGGCGCTGAGATTACCGCGAACATATGGCTCCAGGGACACGTGCTCGAAGAGAGCGACATATCCGCTCGCTACGAAGGCGTTGATCGAGAGTATGAGCAGGCCGATTTCTGGTCGGGTCTGCGCCGAGGGAACTGAGAGGCAGTGGGCGGAGGGGAGAAGGGGCGAGGGGGGAGGAGTGGAGGAGTAGAGGGGTGGAGGAGTAGAGGAGTAGAGGAGTGGAGGAGTGGAGGAGTGGAGGAGCCGATTGGAGCGGGGCTGTACCTCGATGGGAAATTGAGAATAACGAACGAACCGATGGTAATCCTTTCCTATCGTGCGGTTGTACAGAGGCAAAAGAGCCTAACAACAATGCCTTGCAGCTGGCGTTAGTGGTCATCTTGTGGGGGTTACAATGAAATGGATACTACCATTGTCATTCCTTCTCTTGTTGCTGACGCCTTTGCTTGCCCAGCAAAAGCAAAGTCCGATGGAACATATCCACGGAGTTGGTCATGTTCATATGGATGTATCGTGTTCTCCATCCCTGTCCGCCGACTTCGACTTTGCACTTGCGTTGCTACACAATTTCTGGTACGCACGCGCGCTGGAAGCCTTTAATAAAGTCATCCAAGGTGACCCGCAATGCTCAATGGCGTATTGGGGTGCCGCAATGACCTACAACCACCCGTTCTGGGATGCGCCGACACAAGAGGACGAATCTGCTGCTTGGGCTCTGGTGCATAACGGAATGCAAGCATCCAAAAAAACTCTTCGCGAGAAGATGTACCTCGATGCCGCTGCTGCGCTGTACAAGAACGCAGGTGCCGGGGCGAAATCAGAGCGCGATGAGGCATACAAAGATGCGATGAAATCAGTCTACGAAAAGTATTCAGACGACGAAACTAAGCTTTTCTATGGGCTTTCGATTCTGGGTACAATCAAAGAAGGCACTAAGGGCTTTGAGAAACAAGCGGTAGCAGCCAAGCTCTTCGAAGGAGTATATGCGAAGAATCCGCAGCATCCAGGTGTCTTGCACTACCTGATTCACCTATACGACGATCCAGAACATGCTGTAGATGGTCTCAAGGCAGCGCGAGCTTACGCCAAAGCGGCTGCTGCCGTTCCACACGCGCAACATATGCCTTCGCACATCTTCACGCGGCTGGGGTACTGGGAAGAGTCGGCTGCGACGAACGAGAACGCCTGGCGCACCTCCGAAGAGGATGTGAAGCGCGCCGGAGAATCCGGCGAGAACCGAGATTTCCATGCACTGAACTATCTACAGTATGCATATCTCCAGTTAGGTCGCTACCGTGATGCCAAGCGTGTGACCGACTTGATCAAGGCGCAATATGACGGGTTGCCGAACAAGACAACCGCGCCGGACACGCCAGAGTTACAATCAAGGCATGTCCGCGGACGGACGATTTACGCATTGCCTGATCGCGTTGCGTATGGTTACTTCGATATGCTGACTCGATACTTGGTTGAAACAGGAGACTGGGAAGCTCTGCCGAACGTTCCGCTGGTCGCTCCTTCGCGTGATTTTGTGGCAATGAATTTACAGCTTGAAGCAATGGCCGCTGCCAAGCGCGGAGATGCCGCCGGAGCTAAGGCCGCAGCCAACCGGATTGTAGCGCTGTCGAATGAACGCGACCAGCACCCATTTGCCAAGCAGATCATCACATTGCAAGCAAAGGAAGCCGAGGCCTTTGCAGCGCAGGTAGTGGGAGATCGAGAAGGCACGATTCAAAAGATGAACGAGGCCATCGCCATCGAAGACTCAATTTTTGCGCTCTCGCAACCACCGTATCCGATAATCCCTGCTCACGAACTCTTTGGGACCATGTTGATGGAGATGAAGCGGCCTGCGGATGCGATGAAGCAATTCACGGAGACTTTGAGACGAACACCCGGACGGGCCAAAGCCGTTTATGGTATTGGGCGTGCCGCTGAGGCTATTGGTGACAGGCAAACAGCAATAAAGCGTTACACTGAATTCTTGGGATTGTGGAAAGATGCTGATAGGGATCGTCCAGAAATCGCCACTGCACGGCGGTTTTTATCAACGGGGAAAGCCGGATATCGCTAACTGCTCAGGTCGAGCCGCTCGATAGATAAGGGTGTAGCGGCGGAACTGTGCAACGGACGCACGCTAACAACGGATCGACCGGAGCGCGCGAAGCCAGTTTCGTATAGTTTCTCCAGTGCCCCCGCTCCCCTCCTCCCCTCCTCCCCTCCTCCCCTCCTCTCCCCTTCGCCCCCTCTCCCCTTCGCCCCGTCTCCCCCTCGCCCCCTCCCCGTGCGGGGATTCTTTCTTTGCGAACCGCCCCATCCGCCCGGTCATTGTGAATGAACCGCGTTGGATTTGATCACCAGTTTGACTGTGGCTTCTTGCCAGCTAGAACCAGTCCTTAAACACTTTAGGGTCCTAACTCCAACAGATAAAGTCCCTTCGAAAAGCGTTCCTCGAAACGCCGTACGCGGCACAAGCATTGAATGAGCTCTTAGTGTTCAGGAGGACCAGGCGGGATGTTTCATGAGGCTGCACCCAACGCCAGTTCTTTAGAAGTCAAGGCGCCCAAATCCTGATGCAAACTGTGCGGCGATTAACGCTGGTTTGGTGGTTGAGGTGAACGTGAGGCTAGAAGCCAAATTGATGGCAAAGTTGTTCACGGCGATTGTCTCCGTGACCGGAAGCCTGCTGCTCGCCTATTCAATCTACCGCCTGCGCCTCGAGCCCGTCCGGCTCGACTGGATGCTGGTCCTCACTTTCACAATGTTGTTGTGTTGGCGCGCGGAGGTATGGATTCCCGGCGTGCGCAGCAAGATAACTCTGACAGACACCTTCGTTTGCATCGGCATATTGATGCTTGGTCCGTGGGCAGCAGCGGCGCTGGCGTCGATTGACGGACTGGCGAGGTCGGCGCGCGGAAACAAGAAGACCCTCGGAGCTACCGCGCTGTTCAACATGGGCGCGATGAATATCGCGGTGCTCAGCGCTTCGCTACTTTCCGTCAGACTCTTCGGACCTCTCGATGGCTTGTTATATGGTCGTGATCGACTTCCCCAACTCGGGCTCGCGATAGGAGTCATTACCCTGACGAACTATCTGATCAATAGCAGCATTGCTGCGACGGTAGTTGCCCTGTTCCGCGGCCGTAGTGTGGTCAAGACCTGGACTGAAAACTATCTGTGGACTTCGCCAGCGTTCTTCATCGGTGCGGTCGCGGCCGGCGCAATATGCAAGGCCATAACCATCTTTGGATTCTATTCATTCGTTATCTCGCTGCCAATTCTGCTATTGACCTACGTCGCGTACAGGAGTTACCTGGGGCGAGTAGAAACATCAAACAAGCACATCGAAGGGCTTACCAGGCTGCACTTGGCCACCGTTGAGTCGCTTACGATGGCCATAGACGCGAAGGATGGACTGTCCCGGGGCCATATACAGCGCGTGCGGACTCTCGCTGAGGGGCTAGCTCGCGCGGCGGGGTACCCCGAAGACCAAATGGAGGGTTTGAAGGCCGCCGCGTTACTTCATGACATAGGCAAGCTCGCCGTTCCTGAGTACATACTGAGCAAGCCCGGCAAGCTGACCGCCGCCGAATACTCGAAAGTCATGATCCATCCGGTAATCGGCGCCGACATTCTCAGCAACGTGGAGTTCCCCTACGAAGTCGTTCCGATAGTAAAACACCATCACGAAAAGTATGACGGCACAGGATACCCGAGTGGGTTGAAGGGTGAGGAGATCCCGTTCGGCGCGCGGATATTGACCATTGTGGATTGCTACGAAGCGCTGACGACCAACCGTCCTCATCGCTCACGCTACACCGGCACTGAAGCACTCGATCTGATGCGCGGCGAGCAGGGGCGCACATTCGACCCCGTCCTGTTGGAACTCTTCTTTGAAAACATCGACTCACTCGAAGACGCAATGCCCGCTCCCAGCGTGCCGCCCGTCTCGTTGTTAGGGGTCGAGACCATCACAACAGATCGCCTCTTTGAGCCTGGTTTTGGACCCGCGCCGAGGACGCCGACCGAGAAGGCGCTGCGCGACATAGCCGCCGCCCAGCGCGAGGTGCTCTCGTTGTATGAAATCTCGCAGACGCTTGGCTCGACTTTGAAGCTTTCCGAGGTGCTGCCGATCGTCGCGGCGAAACTCGAGAACGTCGCCAACTTCACGACTCTGGTCATCTACCTCGCTGAGGGAAATCGGTTACGTGCAGCTTATGTGATAGGCAAGAATGCCGAGGGCCTAAAGGGCTTTGAGATGTCCGTAGCTGAGGGCGGAGCCGGATGGGTGGCCGAGCATCGTCAAGTGCTGATTGGAGGGAGCCCTCTGGCTGACCTTCAGCGGCCGCTCGGGCCCGCCGCCGCAGCATATCGTTCGACTGCGATATTTCCGCTTGAGCACGACAATACTCTGGTCGGGACGCTAGCCCTCTACTGTGAAGAAGATCGCGGATATTCGCCGGATGAAGTCAGGCTGCTCGAGACCATCTCACATCACACGGCCACGGCAGTGCACAACGCGCTGGCGTTCGAGCGGACCCAGGAGTCAGCGCTCACGGACAATCTTACCGGTCTGCCAAACTCGCGGTACATGTACAGCTTTTTCGATCAGGAGAAGAGCAGGTCCGAACGCCACGGATATGCGCTGGTGTTGATGATGATGGATCTTGACGGTTTCAAGAGAATCAACGACACCTTCGGCCACCACGTCGGCGACGAGATACTGCGCCGCGTTGCGCAGGTATCGCGGGGGCAGGTGCGCTCAGGAGACACATTGATTCGGTATGCGGGCGATGAATTTGTTGCAGTGCTGCATCGAGTGACCCCCGATATGGTGCTTGAGATGAAGACTCGCCTTCAGACCGCGGTTGACAACTTCGCGTACGAAGTAAGGCCAGGGCGAGTGGCACGAATTGGTATTTCGATCGGTTACGCGATCTACGGACAGGACGGCACTGCCATCGATGAGCTAATGGAGGTAGCCGATCAGCGGATGTATCAAGACAAGATCGTGCGACGGCGGAATGCATCCGCGCTGCGAGTCGCGGCATTCCCGACGCGATCGGCGATATGATGAAACGGAGGAGTTATGAACGTACTTACTGAAAAAAGCTTCCCGAGCGGCAGCTCGCCGCGCGTGAAGATGAGAATGCTCGAGCAGATGGCCGAAGCGCTCGAAGACCAGGTCGCCGCGCTCTACCGGCGCGCCGCGGCCTTCGAGGAGGAAGAGTTCCTTCTCAACCGCGAAGTCGAAGAGCGGCAAACAGAGATCAATCGACTTATGCTAAAGCTGGATTCGATGCGGGCGGAGCGCGATCGGGCGATGGAGCAAATCGAATCGATCTCGCTAGAGGCAGCTGCGATGCGGGAGCAAGTCTTCGAAGGCGAGGAAGAGGCTGCGCTGGCGGCAATCGAGGGCTCCGCACCGAGTGCGTCAACCTCGCCTGAGTGTAGTGGCCAACCGGGGGTTGCCGACGCGGATGCGGCGCCCGGCGCGATGTTTTTCCGCCGCGTGATTCTGGCCGAAGCGGTGACGCAACGTTTGAGCGCGCAATAAGATGTGCGGGCCGACGCCAGACTATTCTTGACTGATGGCTGAAAAGACGATGCTAATAGGTCTTTCAGTAGTAAAGGGCGGACCTCCGAGCCCCAGTTATTCAGACGCCGGGGATTGCAGAGCCCGGCAATGAGGCGATTGATGTCTTCAGGTAGAGGCGTCGAAAGACGCGGCAGCAAGGAACGCCGAAGGAACGAACGAAGGCGATCGATACGTTACACGGCTGAGACGCTGATAGTAATCGGCGGCGTAACCTGGATCGACAACGAAGGAACCGACCGAAGGCGAAAGGTCCGTCGCAAGGACGATCGAGAACGAATCGCAAGAATGATTCTGGCCGACAAGCTGTCCCGCGAAGGCTGAACCCACTCCACTCCAAAAGTGGCTCACGCCGAGAGCGCCTACGCCCCAAAGCGTTGACAACCCGCAATCAAAGCCGGAAACTTCGGAGTAACATACCGCTCTTCTCCGGAGGATCTATGAGATCAATTCGCTGCTTGATTGGCGTTGCAGCCGCTGTCGGGGTCATGTCGTTATCGGTAGCCAGGCCCGTTGCCGACACCTTCCGACCGGTCGTTCGTGGCAAGCGAGGAGCGGTTGCCGCAGGCCATCCCCTTTCGGCTGAAGCCGGAATACGGCTGCTGCGCCAAGGCGGCAACGCGACTGATGCGGGCTGTGCTGCCATATTGGCCGCGTCGGTTATGGAGTTTTCTCACTTCTCATTTGGTGGAGAAGTTCCCATTATTATAAGGCCTTCAAACGGCGCTGTGACCGTTATCAACGGCCAGGGCATTGCGCCTCGACTCGCCACTCGTCAGTTCTTCCTGGATCAAGCGAAGAAAGGCGAGCACGCAAAGGGTCCGAGTTTCATTCCTTCGTCGGGCATTCTGCCCGCGACAGTTCCAGGAGTGCTCGACGCAGTAGTCACCGCTCTCGATCGCTTCGGGACAAAATCGCTTGCGGAAGTCATGCAGCCTG
>CAZOOE010000062.1:0-362 GCA_964581275.1 uncultured Clostridia bacterium | reverse complement strand
GTTAGCATGTCCTTCTTGCCCAAGATGGCGTAGTGCCGGTAGAGCTTGCCGACGGATTCCCTATCGACGAACTGCGATCGAGTTACATCGAAAGAACACGGAAGGTATACGAGCCATGGCCCACGAGCGCGAGGTTGTTTCTGCCTGACGGCCGCGTTCCAAAACCGGGGGAGATGTTCTCACAGCCCGATCTTGCGCGCACGCTCCGGCAAATAGTCAAAGCTGAGCGAGCCGCCGCCTCGCGGGGGCGCCACGCCGCACTGACCGCGGCCCGGGACTATTTCTACAAAGGCGTCATCGCCAGGCGAATCTCAGACTTCTGCGCGGCAAATGGAGGATCTCGTCTGTCGGGCCGCTTCGCC
>CAZOOE010000061.1:6693-19298 GCA_964581275.1 uncultured Clostridia bacterium | reverse complement strand
TCCGCCAAGCATCGTCTCGGGGCTTGGGGCGAAAGGCATCGTGATTCTCGCGGGATGGTTGGTCGCCTGGACACCGGGGTTGCTCGGGCTTGCGCTGTGGAAGTCCTACGGGGGTCACCTAAATGCGGCTGAAGTGCTCAACCTGTTAGCCGGCCATGCTCTGAGAGTGATCCTCAGCGCGGGAGTCGCGGTGGCGGCCGCGGCGATTTCTACAGGCGCGGCAACCGCGGCGATTGTGACGCTGGGCTTTACGGTTGGGACATGGGCTCTCGAGTTCATCGCAGCCGGGCGAGGCGGGATCCTTCAGAAGATTGCAGCGTACACCCCGACCGCTGCATTGCGTGCGTTTGAACAAGGCCAACTGCGCTTGAACACCGTGATTGTTTTGCTCGCTGCGGGAGTGGGCGGGTTCGCGTTTGCGGCGATCTGGTTGCCCACCGGCCGGGGCTGGCGCTATCGATTCCTGGGAACGGTGGGGGTCGTCGCTGGCGCAGCTCTAGTAGCTTGGGGAGGCTCGCTTGTCCGAACGACCTGGGACTTGAGCGAGAACCAGCGCAATTCTTTTCGGTCAGCGGATGAAGCGGCGCTTCGACAGATCAAGGCGCCCCTTGGAATAAAGGTTTACTTGGCGGCAGAGGATCCGAGACTGACGGACCTTGAACGCGGCATCATCAGCAAGCTTCGAGTGATTCTTCCACGAGTGGACGTGGAATACCTGGCGCAGAGCGTGTCGGGTTTGTTTGAAGCTCAGGAGGACCACTATGGTGAAGTCTGGTATGAATTGGGCGGACGGTCAGTGATGAGTCGCTCGACTACTGAACCGATCGTGCTCGAAACGTTGTACCAGCTGGCGGAAATCCAGCCGCCGGCTGCTTCGGACGAGCCGGGGTATCCCGGCTATCCGCTGGCGGCTCGCCCACGAAACGCCACGCTGATCTTCTACGCGCTTTGGCCGCTGATCATTTGTGCGGTTTGGTGGGCCAATTACAAACGGTGACAGGTCGTAGTTCGGCCCACAGGCGGAAGCTCGCAGCTCCTCGCCGCAGGGCCCTAACATGCCAACTTCCTCCTGAAGGCCAAACTACGAACTCTTTACAAAGGAGCTAAGAATGCGAAGAACTATTCTCTCAAACGCTGTGGTGATCACGATGCTCGGCCTTTGCGTACTGGCCCAGTCTCCCAAGGGGACAAAGAAAGCACCAAAAGGCAATCGAGTCGATCTTGCGAGCGAGACGGTTGGCGCAGAGTCAAAGAAGTTTCTCTCGGTAGTTGGAAACTGGGTGATTGTGGAAGATGAAGGCAAGAAGGTGTTGATGGTTGACGGCCGTGAATGGAAGCGCGGGCAGCCTGCGGGCGGCCTCGCCGACAAGGCGCGGCTCATCTACGGTTCGCGACACGAGGAGTTCATCGACAACGTCAAAGCGTTCGCTTACTTTCCGTATGCAATCGCCAAGGGCATAGATGACTTCCAGAACGGAGAAATCTCGATAAGGTTCAAGCTCATAGAGGGCAAGCTCGATCAATGCGCCGGGATTCTCTTTAACACGAAGCCAAACGGCGACTATCTGACCGTGCGTTTCAACGGTAAGGAAGACAACCTGGTATTGTGGACGTTCAACAAGGGTAAGCGGAGCTTCGTAAAGAAAGGTTCCGAGAACATGCCGCTGGCAATGAAGCAATGGCACACGATGAAGATCGTGATCGCCGGCACGCAGTTGCAAGGTTATTTGAACGGCAAGCTGTTGCTGGAATATACAATGCCGGAACCGGTGTCAGGCAAGATAGGCGTCTGGTCCAAGACCGACAGCGTGAGCTACTTTGACGACTTCGTCGTCACGCCGGGATCGTAACACACCCACAAGAATTCAAGAATGCGCCTAGCTGGCCGTCAACGCGCGGTACTGACGGCCTGCTTGGCGCTTCTGTCCTTGTTGGTTAGAATGGCTTCCTTCTTATGCGCTCCAAGCGAGGCCGGGAGCGCAATAAGAAGTGACCCTGACGAGGTTCACTGTTCGACGCCCCGAACTTTCACCAATGTCAGGGTTTTAGAATCGGAGTTCCACAACGAGAAGTCCTTGCCATCAATCAATCAACCCCTCAACCTCGCGAGCCGAGCGGCTAGCTGCTATTCGGTTTCCTGAGTAGGCAACAATGCCGACACATAGTACAATGGGCCCGCCATTTAGGTCGCCGAGAAGGAACGCCGGATCAGTCATGGAAGCATCCACTTCAAGTTACAGTCTTAGTAATTCTACATTTCTGATTCTCTACTTTATCTCGTTGGGGCTATTGGCGGGGTCGGGGATGAGCGGGGCCTCTGTCTCGGCCGGACTGAGAGATGGGAGAGCTATAAGTCGACCGACGGCGCAGAGCCTCGTGAAGCTGCCATTTTCCGGGAAGACTAACTCAACCGCGCCTACTGCAGCCACGCTCGAGTCATTCAGCGCTACGCGCTATGATGGCGGCGTTTTCATCCAGTGGCGCACCGGCTATGAAATCGACAACCTGGGGTTTCAGCTCTATCGCAGCCTCGGAGGTAAGCGCGTCCTGATGACGCCGCAGGTGCTCGCCGGATCGGCCCTGGTCACCGGCCCGGGAACACCATTGACAGCAGGAAAATCATACGTATGGTGGGACAAGGGAATTACGGATTGCGGATTGCGGATTTCGGATTGTAGCAAAGCGCAGTACTGGCTTGAGGAGCTTGACCTGAAGGGCAACAGGGTCTGGCACGGTCCGGTCTCGGCGAAGCTCGCGGGCGGGCCGCCGCCGGAACAAGCTCAGGCCGCGCAACTTGCCGGTCTCGGTCGGAGCGGCGCACCCTCGAGCTCGGTCCAGGTATGGGCGAAGCCCGCGAGCATCACCGCGGGGCAGTCACCCTCGTCCTTTAGTCTCGCATCGCAGTTTGCCGTCAAGATTTTCGTCAATCACGAAGCCTGGTATCGCCTCACTCAAGCCGAGCTTCTCGCCATCGGACTCAATCCAAGTACCGATCCGCGGAAGTTGCAGCTCTACGTCGACGGCCAGCCGCAAGCAATCTCAGTAATTGGCGAGAGCGACGGAAAGCTCGATGAGACGGATGCCGTCGAATTCTACGGCGTCGGTCTTGACTCGCCGCAAACTGACACGCGCGTATACTGGCTGGCTGCCGGCGCAACGGCGGGCTTGCGCATTACACCGGTGCCGAGCCCCGCGCCACCGGTCGCTGGCGGAAACTTTCCGTTAGCGGTCGAGCGCCGGGATCGCACGATCTATTTCTCCGGTTTGCTGAACGGCGAAACCGAGAATTTCTTCGGCGCCGTCCTGACCAATCAGCCGCTAAATCAATCGCTCACCATCACCCATATGGATGCTGCTGCGACCGGAGGATCGCTCGAAGTCGCGTTGCAAGGCGTAAACTATGTTACCCATCAAGTCAGTGTCACAATAAACAGCGTGCCGCTTGGCAACTTGCTCTTCTCGGGCCAATCGGCCGGCGTCGCGACATTCGCGGTGCCCCCGGGCATGCTTCAACAAGGAACGAATCAGGTGACTCTGGCTGCGGCCGGCGGGGGCGATGTAAGCCTGGTCGATCATCTGCGACTTACCTACAATCACACATACACGGCCGACAACGACCGGTTGGAGCTGATCGCTTCCGCCAATCAGCAACTCACCATCGGGGGATTCAGCGCCGATACGATTCGGGTGTTTGATATTACCAACCCGGCAGCGGTGCAAGAGGTGATCGGACAGATTCAACAGCAGAGCGCGGCCTACTGCGTCTCCCTGAAGGTGCCTGGGGCCGGGACGCGCACGTTGCTGGCCTTGACCGGCGGACAAATCGGTCCCGCAAAACAAGTCGCCGCCAATTTGCCGTCGAGTTGGAGCAAGAGTAGCCACGGCGCCGACTTGCTGATCATAACGCCGCGCGACTTTTTCAGCGCGGTCGAGCAGTTGCGTGTATTCCGCATGAGCCAGGGTCTGTCGGTGGCGGTTGTTGACATCGAAGACATTTATGATGAGTTCAGTTTTGGGCAGAAGACGCCGCAAGCGATCAAGGACTTCCTTTCGTTCGCGCACAACGGTTGGAAGAGGGGAGTGCACTATGCGGTGTTTATCGGGGATGCCTGCTATGACCCTAAGAACTATCTGGGTTTTGGCGATTTCGACCTGGTGCCGACCAAGTTGATCGATACCGTGTTTATGGAAGCCTCCAGTGATGACTGGTTCGCTGACTTCGATGACGACGGCCTGCCGGAGTTGGCTTTGGGGCGGTTGCCCGTGCGCACCGGGGAGGATACCGAGCGAGTGATAGCCAAGATCCTGGACTACGACCAGTCGCTCCCGCCCGATGAGATGCTTCTGGTGGCTGACGCTAATGATGAATATGACTTTGAAGCAGCAAGCGCGGAACTGCACAGTCTGGTGCCGGGCGACGTCCGAGCGGTGGACTTGAATCGCGGGCAGATGGGCGCTGCTGAGGCGAAGGCAGCGCTGCTGGACGCGATCGCTCGAGGCCAGCGGTTCGTCAACTATACCGGGCACGGCAATGTGAATCAGTGGCACGGTAACTTGTTGACGAACGAGGACGCGGTCGTTCTCAACAACGCGGATCATCTGCCGGTGTTCTTGATGATGACCTGCTTGAATGGATACTTCAACGACCCGGCCCTTGATTGCCTCGCGGAGAAGTTGCTGTTGAACCCGCGCGGCGGCGCAGTTGCTGTTTGGGCGTCAAGCGGGCAAACGGTACCCGCTGGGCAGTGGCTGCTCAATCAAGAGATATATCAGCAAATGTTTAGCGCGCCGCACGTCCGGCTTGGCGACGCAGCGAGGGCGGCAAAGCTCGCCACCGACGACATCGACGTGCGCCGGACCTGGATACTGTTTGGCGATCCGACGATGAGGCTGCAGTAGCCACTACTTTGGTTCGAACTTCAGAACAGCTCCGCTTAACCCGACTGCCCACCCGGTGCGAGCGTTCACGAAGGACACATCCATAAATTTGGCGGGCACCGGCGCTCCAATATCAACCCAGCTCTCACCCGCGTCGGGTGTGTAGAGGATGGCACCCGCGTCGCCGACCGCCCAACCATGATCGCGATCGGTGAAGAAGATGTCGTGCATTTTGAACTCGTCCTTGATCTCGTACATCTTTCTCCACGTGCGCCCGCTGTCTGTCGTCTTCGCTATTCGCCCACTTCGCCCAACAATCCAGCCGTCATTTGGCGAGGTAAAGAAAACGGCTCTGAACACGTCTTCCGGCAGCTTCGTCTGACCCTTGACCCAGTTGAGTCCGCCGTCGGTTGTCCGGTAAAAGCTGGCGCCCATGGTGCTGGCCCAGCCGTGGTCTGCATCCAGGAAGAACAACGCGGAGGTGTTTTGATCGAAGGGATATGAAATCTGGTTCCAGTTCCGACCTCCGTCAATTGTGGTGAGCAGGATTCCTGGTTGCTCGGCGGATTCGTCTTTTCGACCGCCGCCCCACGCCCATCCGTGCAGCCGATCGATGAAGCGTAGTTGTTCGATCTGTTCTGGCTGTTCAAGCTCAGGCTCTCGCCGATTACCTGGAAGCTTTAGCTTGACCTTGCCCGCGTTGCGCTGAATCGCCCAAGTCGCACCGCCATCGGTGGTGGCCAGGATGTCCCGATCTATACTTAGCGCCCAGCCGTTTTGAGGATCCGCGAACCATACTGAACGAATCTTGTACTTGAACTGATCGGGTATCTGACGCCAGGTCTGGCCGCCGTCGGTGGTCTGCAGCACCTCGAAACCTTGATTCGCCTTGAGTGGGTTTTCGACCTTCTCGCCGGGCTTTTTGGGCTTGGTTTTCTTGTTGGAGTTTTCATTGTCGTCGGACGGCTCGGGGCTGCGATCGCCTTGTCCGTTTAGCCAGCCAACATTCTGGTTAACGAAATTCACGGTGTAAAACGAATCGCCGGTGCCGGTGTCGACAGTTACCCAGACTCCAGGCGCCTTTGGGCGCGAGCAGCTTACGCTTAAGAGCATGGCAGTGGCGAGAAGAAGAGGAAACAGACGTGTTCTGTGCATTCGCATTCCTTTTGAACTCTGTGCCGAATCGCGAGCGATCCGCCTTACGAATTCTATCATCGCGATGTTGAATGGATAAGCCGAGGCGACGATGAAGAGAATCCGAGTGCATCCGAAGGGGTGTGATCAGTTTTTGGATTAGCCCAGGCGTTGAAGATGCTGCGCTATTATTGCCCTTCATCCCGGGAAAAGGGAGGAGACCTCCACCGATAGTAAATGAGGTACTCCTGTTTCATTGAACCACCTTAAACTTCACCATGTTGGAACGGCCGCCATCCGGGTGACGCACCTGTAGCATTAGCACGCCCGGCTGGTTCGTCATATCGGCGGGTATGCGGGCAGTAAGCGATGCATCGTCAACAAGGGTCGTGCTGAGAGCGGTGCCATTTGCGAACAAGATCACGCCCGCCTTGAAAGCCACTCCGCCTACCGCAAGCTCCAGCGATCCGCGCCCCGCCTTTACCTTGCGGCGCGATAGCCGAGTGATGAGCGGTCCGTTCTCTACGGTCAGCGTCAGAGCGTTCGACGAATTGCCATCGGCGTTGAGCACGAACAGAGGGAGTTCCGCTGCGCGCTCGAAAAGCTCGCTCGGCACTACTGCGACCAGTGAATTGGAAGACACGAATCTTGTCTCCACTGCTGCGCCTTGCACGGTCACGCTGGCGCCTCGCTGAAAGCGTTCACCGGTGACCGACACTTCAAGGTTCTCGGCGCCCGTACCGGTAGTTTGAGGAGCGATTCGCGAGAGCTGGGGCGGGTCATCGGTGATCAACAGCCGCGTGACTCCTGAAAGCTCGCCTCTTGGATTCTTAACTCTTATGTCCGCGCCGCCCGCCTGGCTGACGAGATTGGCGGCAACCCGGGCCTCGAGCTGCGTGTCAGAGAGGAATACGGTTGGCAAAGCGGTGTTGTCCAGCAAGATAACTGCATCTGGCAAGAACTTGCTCCCCGAAACCTTCAGCGTAAACTGGACTGATCCAACGTGTATCGTTGCCGGAGCGATCGAATGAACTATAGGCTTGATGGTGAACATCTGACCGCCCGCCTTCGTGCCGGGGGAGAACAAGCGGCCGCCGTCGGCGGCAACAATGGTGTGTAGCGAAAACGTTCCGCCGTCTCCGTCAGGATCGCGATTGATGGATTGACCGGCGCTGCCTTGCGCAGCGCCAAACTTGATCTGCTGCACGACCCGTCCCTGAACATCTTGAAGAGTGATCGTATCGCCGCCGTTGTTGAGCGAAAGCCCCCCGGTCGAGGCCTTGAATACCAAGTGATTCTCCGTCGCATTTCCGAAAGGACCGGTTGGCGTCCCACCGCCAAAGACGAGTACTGCCTCGAACGGGGGCACAACGGTGCCCGCAGCGAAAACGTGTCTGACCGCGTCCGCGTCGAACAGCTTGTATCCGGAGATGTCGAATGGTTCTGCCGATCGATTCAGCAGCTCGATAAACTCATCGGACGATGAGCTGCGAGTGCCGTCTCCGTTGGCATCTCCTGCAGTGCCTGCTGGTGGATCCGCGAGAAACTCGTTGATGACCAGCGGGTCTTTTATGAACACCTTCAGCGCGACGCTGTTTGACAATCCAAAGTCGGGATTCTCGACAGTAAGCACCACGGCGCCTGAGGTTCGAGTCTTCGCCGCAGGGACGCCAGCTCGCAGCATCTCGCTGCTTATGAAGGTCGTATCGAGCGGCACGCCGAGAACTGTCGGCTCGATGATACGAACTACTGCTCCAGGCTGAAACTTTCGACCGGTTATTGTGACGGTCACGTCTCCGCTACCCTCTATGACAGAAGCTGGGTCGACCGAGGCGATAAGCGGTGAGTCAGGAAGTGTCTGGAACACCGCCTCGTTCGATGGAAACTCGTTAGAATTCCGAACCGAGACTGCGTGAACGCCGGGTTTCGCAACTAGCGATGCAGGCACCTGTGCGGCCAACTCCTGTGCCGACTTGAAAGTGGTCGCCAGATCCGTAAGGTCAAAGAAAACCGTCGCGCTTGTCTTGAAATTAGCGCCCTTGACCATCAGCGAAAAGCTCGAGTCGCCCGCGATGACTGTGGCCGGCGATATCGAGGTGACTACCGTAGACGGCGGAATCACTTCCAATTGAGCGGCGTTCGATTGGTTACCGTCAGAGTTGCGCACCACGACCTGGTGGGTTCCGAGCGTTGTGCTGAACGATGCCGGCACAGCCGCTTTCAGATCCACTTCACTGACGAAAGTTGCGGCTACCGCTGTTCCGTCGATCAACACAGCTGCCCCAGAGTCGAAGTTCAAGCCCAACAGAAATATTGTGAACGACCCACTGCCAACGATGACTACTCTCGGCGTGATCGACGACAGTGTCGGCGGTGGCGGAATGATTGTCAGCGTGACCGAGTTCGAACGGTCGCCGCCTTCGTTGCGGACTTGAACAGGATGAGGCCCGCTGGTTGCGGTAACGCTTGCGTGAACGTGTGCCATAAGCTGGCCGGGGTCGATAAAACCGGTGGATGCAAGCAGGCCATCAATGAAGACTCTTGATGCGCCGTCGAATCCGCTGCCTCGAACAGCAATCTCAAACGGAGACGCGCCCTTTGGCGCGTTGTCAGGAGCGATAGACGCGATGCGCGGGCCAATGGTGAACGGCAAGCCATTCACCAACGTGCCAGGTGAGAATAATCGTCCACCACTTCCCAAGATGCTCGAGTGAGACGCAAACCGGACTCCCGATACATCGGGATTGCGATTGATCGACTCGTTAGCGGCACCTTCCGCCGGACCAAAAGTGATGGACTCAATTGGAGCTCCAAGATTGTCTTTCAGCGTGATCGTGTCGCCGCCATTGTTGAGCGAAAGAGCGGCGGTGAAGACAAGACCGTTCGCCCGCGCGTTGCCGAAATTGCCGACAGGCGAACCGCCGCCGAAGATCAACGCCACCTCGCCGGCGGGAATGATCGTTCCGGCAGGAAACGCGAAGCGCTGGGCATCGGCGTCACTAATAGTGAAGCCGCCGACGTCAATCGGGGCGCCTCTTCTGTTTACCATCTCCACGAATTCATCCTGCGACGAATCGCGCACACCATCGCCGTTGGCGTCACCCGCAAGACCATCAGGCGGGTCAGCGAGGTACTCATTGACCCCCAGCGACGCAAGCACCGTGAACGTCGCGGCGTTCGAGACTGCCGGTCCGGTACCGACCGTGACGGCGTGCGTACCCGGAGTATCGCTGACCGATGCGAGGATCGTGGCATGCAGCACAGTCGTGCTCTGAAATACTGTGGCGATGGGCGCTCCATCCAGTCGAACCTGCGACGCCGCCTCGAAATGGAGTCCTATAACTGTGAGAGGCACGTCGCCGCTGCCGACAATCGTTCCCTCTGGCGAGATTGTGTTGATAACCGGGTTGGGGGTTGTGAACGGGCTCCCGTTCACCAGCGTGCCCGGGGAAAAAAGGCTTCCGCCACTGCCGGCGGCCGCCGAGTGTGGGACAAAGCTCCCGGTGACATCCGGGCTACGGGTGATGGATTGATTGGCGTTGCCTTCGATCGAGCCGAAAGTAATTGCCTCGATCGGGTTGTTGAGGGCGTCCTTGAGCGCGATCGTGTCGCCCCCGTTGTTGAGCGAGAGCGAGGCGGTGAACACCAACCCGTTTGCGTGCGCGTTGCCGAAATCGCCGGTTGGCGTGCCTCCGCCGAAGATAACTGCGACTTCGCTCGTCGGAATGATCGTGCCCGAAGGAAATGTGAAGCGCACGCTGTCGGCGTCGCTGATCGAGAATCCGCCGACGTTGATGGGCATGTTTGTGCGATTGATTACCTCGACAAACTCGTCTTGCGAGGAATCGCGCGTTCCGTCACCATTGGCGTCGCCGGCAAGTCCGTCGGGTGGGTCGGCGAGGTACTCGTTGATTCCGATGGCCCCAAGCACTGTGAAGGATACGATGTTGGAAACGACCGGCCCGGGATTTTCGACTGTGACCGCGTGTGCGCCCGGCACATTGGTAACTGAGGTTGGGATCGTTGCGGTCAAGGTCATTGGGGTTCCAAACATCGTAGCGACCGGCAAACCGTCCACTCGAACTTGCGAGGCTGCTTGAAAGTTGATGCCGGTGACCGTGAGCGGCAAATCGCCGCTGCCTGCAACGGCCGCGTCGGGCGAGATCGACGCAATCACCGGGTCGGTCGTGGTGAAGGGACTCCCGTTAACTCGAGCGCCCGGTGAAAACAGGCGTCCGCCGCTGCCGGGTGCCGTTGAGTGAGGGACGAACGCCCCGGTGATGTCCGGGCTGCGCGTGATGGACTGATCCGCATTCCCCTCAGCGGAGCCGTAGGTGAGCGTGTCTGCAACCGCGTTACTGGCATCTTTGAGGGTGATAGTGTCGCCGCCGTTGTTGAGCGACAGTCCCGCTCCGCCGACTGCGAACACGAGCCCGTTAGCTGCGGCATTCCCAAACGACCCCGTCGGTGTGCCTCCGCCAAATACGACTGCGGCTTCGCCGGGAGGAATGATTTTGCCGGCGGGGACCGTGAATCGCACCTGTAAAGAGTCACTAATTGTAAACCCGCTGATGTCTGCCGGCGTGGCGCCAGTGTTCACAAACTCCACGAACTCGTCCTGAGTTGCGTTTGTAGTGCCGTCGCCGTTCGCATCACCGGGCGCACCTGGCGCTGGGTCGGCGAGGTATTCGTTGATAATAACCGTTGGGGCCCGCGGTATCAGCGGTGGATTGTTGGACGGGGTTTGAGTCTTTCGCGACCCGACCACCGGGAACAAAAGGCTCGGCCCAAGAACGAAAACACAGAGAGCTGAGATGACTCTTCTCTTAAACATGGTCGATTTTCCGGCTGCGTGGAATTGAGGTCGAAGAAGATCCTCCGAGGGTGGATCTCGGAGGTTAACCCAGTGGCACGGATCCTACACCAGAGACCAGTCACCTGTCCACGACTCAATTGCAAGGCGACAGTTCGAGCAGCTAGTGAAGCCACTTATCGGTGACGGCGTTGGCTTCTGGGATTACAATTCACACGGCGACCGCCGCGGCGAACGACGGCTTCGAGCAGCATGTCAGGAGCACAGGCTGAGCGAAAGGAAGGCGCGCTCTGATCCCTTTCCTTTGAATCACTTATCAAGCGATTGACGGGAAGCGTATAGTTGAATCATTATCGAATCCCCTCGGAGTAGATGCGTCGCTTTTCGGTAAGCACATTTTGCAATGATATAGCGGAGGAATTCGGCATGAGAGAAAGAAAGATGGAGCACGAGCTTGGACTCGACTTCTTACGCGTTGTCGAAGCAGCGGGTATCGCCTCAGCGCAGACTATGGGTCAGGGTGACCGCAAATACTCAGATCACGCTGCGGTCGAAGCCATGCGCGAGGTTATGGACACGGTTCCGATGCGTGGCGAGATCGTGATCGGCGAGGGCGAGCGCGACGACGCTCCGATGCTGTACATCGGAGAGAAAGTGGGGCTCGGCCATCACGCCGATGTCGAAAACGTCGACCGCTATCCGGAAGTCGACATTGCGGTCGATCCTCTAGAAGGCACCAACCTCTGCGCTACCGGTTCGCCAAATGCCATCGCCGTGATGGCTTGCTCGGAAAAGGGAGGATTGCTGCATGCTCCGGATCTGTATATGCAGAAGTTGATCGTTGGGCCGTCGTCGAAGGGAGCGGTCGATCTTGACGCGCCCGTCAAGGACAACCTCCGCAGCATCGCGCGTCGCCTAAACCGCGACATCGAGGACCTGGTTGTCATTGTTCTCGAGCGCCCGCGCCACCAGAAGCTGATCGCGGAGATTCGTGAGGCTGGAGCGCGCATCAAGTTGATCTCGGACGGCGATCTTTCGGCGGGCATCTCAGCGGCAGTCGCGGGCTCGGGCGTTCACGCGGTGATGGGTACAGGCGGCGCGCCGGAAGGAGTGTTGACCGCTGCGGCGATGAAATGTCTGAACGGGCAGATACTCGCGCGCTTCGTGTTGAAGGAGCAACTCGAAGACATCGAGGACCGCAACCGGATTGCTGAGGGATCGGTCGAGCGAATGAAAGAGATGGGAATCAGCGACCCGGGTCGCATCTATGACACCGACGACCTCGCGCCGGGAAAGAAGATTATCTTCGCGGCGACCGGAGTGACGGATGGTGCGATACTTCGCGGAGTGCGGTTCTTCGGAACAGGCGTTCGCACCTCGTCGATTATCATGGCTACCGAGCGCACGAAACGTGTTCGCTTTATCGATACAGTACATATAGAAGGCGGCCCGGATACCGTAGTCAGGTTTTGACTTCGTCTAGTTCTATCTGTAGGGGTGGGTGGCCTAAGCGGAGGAGGACTGTCGTGATCGAGAAACCAGGTAAGATCCAGCCGGCGCTTCTTGGGGGTCTGGTTATAGGCGTGATGTGGTCCATACCCTTTCTGAATTTGATCAACTTCTGCTGCTGTCTGGGGGTAATCGTCGGCGGAGCCCTGGCGGCTTGGCTGTTGATCAAACGATCGCCGGTGCTCCCGGTCTCGAGCGGTGACGGAGCGGTCGTCGGTCTTCTTGCCGGGGTCGTCGAAGGGCAGAGTATGTGCGATTGCGGGGCCGCTCA
>CAZOOE010000061.1:0-6683 GCA_964581275.1 uncultured Clostridia bacterium | reverse complement strand
GTCGCGGGGGTTTACACGTGGCTCGGAATTACGATCAGCCTTGTTTTCAACCAGGCACGCCTTTCCGTGGTGAGGTCCATCTTCGAGCAGATGAATAACCCCGAGATCAACCGGGCGATGGAGGAGGCGATCAGGAACTCACAGAATCAGGGTATGGCGGAGCGGTTGGTGGCCGCTCTGGTAAGCTGGCTCATCACATCGATAATATCCGCTGGATTCTCGACAGTCGGAGGTTTGATCGGTGTGGCGATGTTCGAAAAGCGCAAGGGGCAACAGTATCCACCTCAAGCGCCGCCCTCGAGCGGCGGATTCCCGCCTGGCTATGCTCCGCCTGGCCCGCCTCCCGGCGGATCCCAACACCCCGGTGAGTCACCATACGGCGCGAGTGATTCGCCCACTTATTAGAATGATTAGCCGACCAGTCCCCTGGCGCTCCTCGCGGCAAGGCTTGCAATCACCGTCGCCAGCTCTTCGGGTTGGGCTGGCTTTGCGACGTGCATCTGGTACCCGGCGGACAGCGCACGCAGCCGGTCTTCAACTCTCCCATAAGCAGTTAGCGCGACCGCGGGCACTTTTCTGCCGCCGCGATTCGCTTCCGACCGCCGCACCTTACGAATTAACTCGTAGCCGTCTTCATCAGGCATTTCTATGTCACTCACGATTACGTCCGGGTTCCAATCGCTCAATAGTTTCATTGCTTGTTCGCTGGAAGCACATGCTCTGACCTCTGCGCCAAGCTGCCCGATCATTATCCGCAACATCTCGCGAGTATCGGGTTCGTCGTCGACGACAATCACGCGCACCCCCTCGAGTTTCGGCGAAGGCCCCAAAGAGATGTTAGCGGCAGGGACCGGGTGCGTGTCCTCGAGGTCGCGTCGATCGACGCGCGCCACAATCAGCGGCAGCTTGACGGTGAAGGTCGCGCCCAATCCTTCGCCGGGGCTCGACGCGGCAACCGTGCCGCCGTGCATCTCGACCAGGCGCCGCACGATTGCCAACCCGAGACCCAATCCTCCGTGCCTCCGGGTACTGGTTGCATCAGCCTGCCGGAAGCGGTCAAAGACATAGGGCAGGAACTCGTTGCTGATTCCCTGTCCGGTGTCGCTCACCACTATCTCAACATTAGATCTCACTCGCTGAAGCGCAACCTGGACACGGCCACCTTTTCCCGTGAACTTGACGGCGTTCGACGCCAGGTTCCATACGATCTGCTGCAACCGATTCGGGTCGCCGGAGACCGGACCTGCGCGCGGGTCCAGTATGGTTTCGATTCTGATCCCTTTGGCGTCGGCCGCCGGGCGCACGGCGTCAATCGCGGCATCAACAACCGCCGCTGGTTCAACCGGGCGTACGTCGAGCCTGAGTTTGCCGGTGACGATGCGCGAGACGTCTAAGATGTCCTCGATCAACTGCGCCTGTGACTTCGCGTTGCGCTCGATCGTCTCCAGGGCGCGAGTTTGTGTTACTTGATCGAGCCTGTTCACGCGAAGCATGTGCGCCCACCCGAGTATTGCGTTTAGCGGTGTTCGGAGTTCGTGCGACACGGTCGCGAGGAATTCATCCTTGGCACGGTTTGCCGTTTCGGCCTCTTCGCGAGCAAGTTGCTCGCGTCTGAGGAGCTCATCGCGGACGCGGAGCGCTTCTTCGCGTGCGGTTACCGCATCCTGTGCCTCGCCGTATAGCCGCGCATTGTCGACCGCCAGCGCAATCCGGTGAGCAAGGTCTTCCGCGAGCGTCAAATCGTTAACATCGTAGTAACGATTTGACTCCGCGGTGGCCAGCGTTATTGTACCAAGCGTGCGATTGCGGGCAACCAGCGGCACTATCATGCAAGACTTCAAGTTGAGTTGGCGAAGGGCATCGGCCACCTCTTCATTTCGAGCAACAAGCGCCAACCTCTCCTGGCTTACAACCGGATAAAACTCGGCTCGGCCAGTTCGCAAGACGTTAGGTACGCCGATGCCCGCGTCCGGATCAACCGGGTAGCGCTTTCGCAGCACGCGGGCTGCCGCTTCTTTAGCAGGGTCGGTATAAGCAACCGCGAGTTGGCGAAGGCGTCCGTTGTCAGCAACTATGTGAACGACGCACCAGTCCGCAAGATTCGGGACTGCAAGCTTCGCCACACTCGCGAGCGTCGTCTCGTAATCAAGCGAGCTGGCGAGCAAGCCGCTCGCTTCCGCCAAAAAGCGCTGAGCGTCTTCCGCTCGTTTGCGCTCGGTTATGTCCATCGTGACTCCGCGCATCCCGATCGGAGTCTCCGCATCGTCGCACACCACTACTGACTGCGCCTCGACCCAGACCACGCGGCCATCTTTTGCCACCCATCTGAAGCGGCTGGTGCCTCCCTTACCCGAAGCAAATATCGCGGCTGCTTCTTGACCTGCGCGATCGATGTCGTCGGGGTGGGCGATCGATAGCCAAAAGTTGGGAGTGGACAGCCACTCGTCCGTGCTATAGCCGAGCATCTTCTCAACGTATTCGCTGACGAAATCGATCCTTTGCGAAGCCTGATCCGGCACCCCCCAAGACTCCCAGACTACCCCGGGCACGTTTGCCACCACGTTATTCAGACGCTGGCGCTCGTTTTCGATCTGTGCTGCCAGCGCAATTTTCTCCTGCTCCGCCCGCTTGCGGTCCGTAATATCACGCGCGATCGTCGACGCTCCTGTGATATGTCCCGCTTCGTCGCGAATTGGAGAGATAGTCAAGGCAACATCGATCAACCTTCCGGCCTTCATCTTTCGCACAGTCTCGAGGTGCGGTATCGACTCGCCACGTTTGAGCGTCTCGAAGATATTGACCAGTTCGTCACGGCGATCGTCCGGATAGAGAATACTGACGTGCTTCCCCTCCACCTCATCGGCCGAGTAGCCGTATATGCGTTCGGCGGAGGCGTTCCAGCTGACGATAGTGCCATCAAGTCGCTTCCCTATGATCGCGTCTTCTGACGACTCCACGATCGAGGCCAGCGAGTGCGCCGCCTCCTCTGCCTGCTTGCGATCGGCTATGTCAATACAGGATCCAGCAAATCCGACAAACTTACCTTCTTTCGTGTAGCGCGGGACCCCATTGTCCAACACCCACCGGTAGTCTCCATCGAAGCGCCTCAAGTGGTACTCGATGGTAAAGCCCTTCCGAGCCTCTAGCGCCGACATGTAGGTGTCCAGGCAACGGTGCAAGTCGTCGGGGTGAACGTTGTCAGCCCAGCCGTAACCGGTCTCTTGCTCCATCGTCCGGCCAGTGAAGTCGAGCCACGATTGATTGAAAAAGTTGCACAAACCGTCAGCGCCAGAAAGCCATAACATCACCGGCGTAGTGTCGGCCATGGTGCGGAAACGTTCCTCCTTCTCGCGCAACGCTTGCTCTGTTTGTCTGCGCCGCGTGATGTCGCGGAAGACGAGCACTACTCCGGTAGTCTTTCCGGCGTCATTTTTGATGGAAGTACTTTGATCTTCGACGGGTATCTCCGTGCCGTCCCTCGAGATCAGGAGTGCGGTGCTGACTGTTCTGACGCCTTCTCGCAAGGCGCGAGCCACCAGGAACTCCGGCTCACGAGATTTCTCATTTACAACACTGAACAACTCCTGAATCGGTTTGCCGGTGACGTTCTCTTGGCTCCATCCTGTCAAACTTTGCGCGACGCCGTTCATGAAGGTCACGCGGCCAGCGAGATCGGTCGCGATTACAGCGTCGCCGATGCTCGCGAGAATTGTCGCCAGCCGCTCGCGACTCTCGGCGAGTTCCACCGCGCTTTGCTCCGCACGACGCCGAGCATCCTGGATAACCTTGATAAGAACTGAAAGGCCTCCGCTGAGCACGATATAGGGGATAACGAGTACGCCGGGCGCCTCGGAGATCGAGAGGGCGTTCGCCGGGAGGATGAACAGAACCGTGCCGAGCACCGCCCCGAGAGCCACTGTCATCAGCGCCGGACCCAGCCCGTAGTAGATCGCGACACATAATGCCGTTATGAAATAGGTGGTGAACGGAAGATGCACGCCCAGCGCGGGTTGGAGCAGCAACCGGACGATAGTCGCCAACGCCACGCCGACAACTGCAGTTCCATAGCGCTCAATCTCGGGAGAGAGTTTAACGCGGGCTTTGCTCGACATATCTCAGCGACTGTTACCGGCAGATGGATAAAGAATCGCGGGCTCGGCCATCACAAAGATTGGAGCCAATAGAATCTCCAAACCAGCAAGTCGCGCTACGGGCCCGATGCCTCCGACCCGGAAAGCCTCCAACAACTCAGAGTAGCAACTAACCGATCCACTTTCAACAACCGCGCGGGCTCATACCCAACACTGCCAAATTCGCCCGCCGAACTTGCTCGCCTGACGTGGCCAAGTAATACTCTGATAGTCGAGAGATCTTCGAGAAACACTTGCCGATTCTTGTTGTCAACAATGTCGATAAGACTTACGACGGCGGCGGCCGAGCGGTAGCGGCTCTGCGGGGCGTCAGCTTCGATGCGGATGCCGGTGACTTCATCGAGCTGATGGGCCCGTCGCGCTGTGGCAAATCGACGCTGCTTCATAACATTGGGGGACTGTATCGACCCACCCCCGGCCTCATCTCACTCGCCGGCATTGCGCTTGATTCGCTTGCCGAAGAAGCCCTTGCGCGGGTCCGAAGGAAGAAGATCGGATTTGTATTCCAGTTCTTTAATCTTTTGCCGACACTCACGGTGGCCGAAAACGTCGGACTTCCGCTGATGCTTGACCGTGCCCTCAATTCACAAACGGGCGAGTGCATCGGCGAAATATTGTGCAGAGTCGGACTTGCCGACCGGGCCAATCACTTTCCCGCCGAGCTTTCCGGGGGCGAGATGCAACGCGCGGCTGTAGCCCGCGCTGTCATCAGTCGGCCTGATCTGATTCTTGCCGACGAACCGACCGGTAATCTGGACACCGACAACGGAAACCAGGTGATGAATCTCCTCGCCGACCTGAATCGGGAATTGGGTCTCACCATCATTCTTGCCACTCACTCGGTTGAAGGGGCGCGATATGCGACACGTACGTTTCGCATGCGAGACGGTTTGATCGAAGGCCTCGCATGATTTCGTATCTGAGACTCTTCAGCCAGTTCATTCTTAGGGCGCTGGCTCGCGAAAAGATGCGCTCGGCGATAACAGCACTCGGCATAAGCCTTGGAGTAGGCGTGGCCATAGCGATCAGGCTGGCCAACGCGAGCGCCCTCGAATCATTCCGCGCGGCGACCGATTCAATTGCCGGTGAGACATCGATCCAGATCACGGGCAATGCCGGACGTTTTGACGAGATGTTACTCGCGGATCTCGACTGGCTACGCGGATATGGACAAGTCAGCCCGGTCATTACCGGTTTTGCGATGATCGATCTCGGGAATAGAGCCGAGTCCTCGGGACATGCCACGACGACGGTGCGGGGCCCGTTTTTGCAAGTTCTCGGTGTCGACGTTCTGCGCGATCGCCTCCTCAGGCGATACAGACTGTTGCGCGTGGGCGAGAATGGATCCGAGCCAACCACTCGCGAGTTGCTGATGCTGCTCGCAGATCCCCAGTCGGTTGTGCTTACCGAACAATTCGCGCGCCGTCACCGAATTTCGATCGGAGGCAGAATCGCCCTGTTGATTGGAGATGCCCGCCGCGAGTTCGTGGTGCGCGGCCTCCTGTTGGATGAAGGCCCGGCGCGCGCTCTCCAGGGTAATTTCGCGCTGATGGACATCGCCGCTGCTCAGCTTGCATTCAACCGGATCGGGTTGCTCGACCGCGCCGACGTAAAGCTCAAGCGCGGGTTGGATATAAGTGTCGCCGAAGCGGAGATTGAGAGCATGCTTCCACGGGGTCTGAGAGTGCTGCGGCCTGAAACCGAGTATGGACAGGTCGAGAAGATGATCGCGGCATTCCACTTCAACCTGACCGCGCTTGGATCGATCGCGCTGCTGGTTGGCCTGTTCTTGATCTACAACACGGTCTCGATTTCTGTGATCACCCGTCGCCAAGAAGTCGGTGCGCTTCGTGCGGTGGGGGCCAGTCGCTTAGTGGTACTTGCGCTTTTTCTTGGCGAGGCGCTGCTGCTGACAATCATCGGCACCGTCGTCGGGCTTGGACTCGGAAGGATGATGGCGAGCGCTGCGGTGCGAGTAACGGGCAAGACGGTGGAGACGTTTTACATCTCGGCGGCGGCAACCGAGGCATTGGCGCAGCACGCCCTTGGGGCCGCCGATATCGTTCTCGCCTTTGCGGCAGCACTTCCGCTGGCGCTGGTTGCCGCGGCCCTCCCGGCCCTTGAAGCGGCTCGGGTGCGTCCGATCGAGGCAATGCGCGGAGCAGAGCGGCTGAGCAGAGCATTCAAGCCACCGCGAGAACATCTGTTTGTGTCGTTAGCGCTGTTTACGCTCGGCGGCGCCCTCAGTCGATTTGATCCGGTGAACGGGTTGCCGTTGTTGGGCTACGCGGCCGCGATGGCGCTGATGTTTGGCGGTGCGTTCCTGATTCCGAATGTTTTGTGGCTGGCCTGCGCCTTCGGCAGATGGTTTGCGCGGGTGATGAGAGCCGCCGGTATCGAAGCCAAATTGGCGACCGCCAACCTTCTCTCGGCGATTCCACGTGTCTCGATCTCGGTTGCGGCGCTCGCGGTTGCGCTTGCAATGATGGTGGCGGTCTCGATTATGATCGGAAGCTTTCGCGAGACGGTTTT
>CAZOOE010000060.1:0-19342 GCA_964581275.1 uncultured Clostridia bacterium | reverse complement strand
AACCGCGCGGCGGGCCTCGTCACCGTCGTGGCCGCCGGCAATGCCGGTTCGAGTTGTTCTACGGTCATCGACCCCCCGTCTTTTTTCCCCGAAGTTCTCACTGTTGGCGCTTTGAACACCGGATTCGACACCATAGCCGGCTTCAGCAGTCGAGGGCCGGTGACTATCGATGGGAGCAATCGACAGAAACCGGACATCACCGCGCCGGGTACAAGCATAAGATCAAGCATTCCGATCAATGCATACTCCTCGAGCTTTAGCGGAACCTCGATGGCCACTCCGCACGTTGCCGGCGCGGTAGCGTTGACGCTTTCGGCTCAACCTTCGCTGCGCGGACAAGTCTCTACGATCGAGGGGATCTTGAAGGATTCTGCCGTTCACATCAATTCGGCGTTGTGCAGCAGCAGCGGCTCCTGGCCCAACAACGTTTTTGGCTATGGGCGTCTGGATGCGAAAGGCGCGGCAGACACGGCGCTGACGACGTTTTCGCCCAAGAGCATCGCCATCTCCGGGTCGGGCTTAGAGGCTTCTCTGCAGGTCAGCGCTCCCGTGGGAGCGAGCTGGGTCGCAACAACCAACGATACCTGGATTACCATCAACAATGGCGCCGGGGTCGGCAATGGCGCGGTGGACTTCGTCGTTCGTGACAATCCAAACGGGGCGGTCCGCATAGGAGCGATCACCGTTGCTCATCGGGACTTCATCGTGCGCCAGGAGGGATTCGGCCAGACCGGCTGTACCTATGGTGTCACGCCCAAATTTCAAACGTTTCCTTCCGGCGGCGGCGCTGGAAGCACAACCGTACTTACAGGTGAAGAGTGCATCTGGTCCGCGACAAGCAACGTCAACTGGATTCACATAACTTCGGATAACGGCGGTCTAGGCGCCGGCAGTTTGATGTTCATCGTTGACGTAAACAGTAGCGGGGCCCCGCGCAAGGGTGCGGTTAATATCTCCGGCACCGTGTTTTCTGTAAAACAGAAGTTCCCGTGATGATCAGCGTGACCTACTTTTAGGTAGGCTCGTTATCGCAGATAACGCCGCCGTTGTGTAATGCGGGCATCTGGTGCGGTCCTCGCTGATCATTTCTCCATCACCTGCACACACCGCCCTCTCCGGAAATCGCTTGCTCCATCTTGACCAGTTGTACTAAACTCGCGCCCGCATCCACTAAGGCCTTATCTCAGCAAGCATAGTAGTTGCGGACTTTTTCGGCACCTTGGTTTAAGCGCAATCTAATTGGAGGTAATGAAGCGATGGTGCCCATATTCAATCTGCGTGGTTACACCGCGGTAGACCCGCTTGACCGAGCGCCCTCAGGAATGAGGTTTGTTCTCGCGACCGCGGTCTCGGGGGTTCTGGCCTTTGCGTTTTTGTACACCCAGAGCGCCCAGCTTCACGTGACGACCTTTCCCAACCAGAGCGTCATGTGGATCGGCATTGCCATCTACGCCTTCGTCATGGCGCCGCTGCTGGTTGTTCTGCGCAAGTCGAGTTCGCTCCTGTTCTACCTGATGATTGTCAGCATCTGTGTGCCCGCTGATATCTTTCGTCAGGTACACTATCCTGATACGTGGTGGGTATATCAGCCAGGGAGTTTCCTGAGCCCGATACCGATCCCGTTAAAGTTTCTGGTGGCTTGGTCGTTCGACGGCATCATTCAAGGACCGCTTGCCTTGTGGCTGGTACGGTTGATTGCCGCTCTGCTTTATCCCGCAGGCAAATCAGAGCCTCTCCCAACCTCCGAACAGGAAGAGGCGTTGTTCCCGATAGAATGGACCAACGAGATTGTTCCCAAGCCGGCGCGAGACACCGGCTATTGGCTGTTGCGTCTTCTCGGGTTCGGGTACCTGCTTTACCTGGTGTTTTGCGCGATTGGTGCGTTGGGGGCGTCGGTGTGGCCCCCGCAGGCCCAGCAGTTGATCGTGATGACCTACGCCAATCCGGCGCTCGGGATCAACACGTTCAGCAAGATCACCCTGATGGTCTTGCTGGCGTTCGTCGGGGCCTATAACAAAGAGGTGAGATGGCACTGCGTGGTTGGCCTGATCACGGGCCACTCGGCTTCGACGATAGCTTCGTTGAGTTTTTACTTTCTAGCTCCGACCACTGCCTACCACTCGTTCTTGTTGACGTCGGCCATCGTTGATGGAGTGATGGTCTTGATTTTTGCCTACCTGTTGGTTCGTTATCGGAACGACGCTCACAAGTACGCGCCCGAGAAGGAATATGTGGATTTCATCTCGCTTCCGGAAGAGCTTTCGAAGATATTCTTTTACGCTTTAAGCGCCGCGATGGCACTGTCGTTGATCGGAGCGGTGTTGCTGCGGGTCATTGGTAGCGGAGCGAGCGGGCTCAGCGCGGTTTACGGCTATCCCGACCCGCAGCTCTGCAACACAATCACGCGGTTCAGCACTATGAGCGTGCTCGCGTTCTTGCTCGCAAAACGTGAGAAGCTTAGAGATTATCTGACAAGCATTCTGATTGCGGGCCTTGCCGTCACGCTGATCGGCAGCAGTGTATTCCTGTTGCTTGGCACGTTAACCGATCACACGCGAATCGTGACTCGATCCGGCGCTTTGACTCAGGTCGATTGGTACTTTTCTTTTCAGATCGCGGCAGATCTTTTGATGGCAGCCGGGCTGATCGGGCTTCGGAAGATGTCTTACAATGTGGACTACGTGATCACTGCCTTGAACCCGTCAAGCGCTCAGAACGTGATCGCGCTGCACCAGGCGCTGTACGGTGGCGGCGTTGTCGAGGACTCGACGGTGCTGGGGAAGATCGATCGTCACGTAGCAGGTATAAGCGGATCAAAACGCGGACTGCTTAACTTTCCATTTTGGATTGTCGAGCATTTGTTAAGCCCGATCTTTGGACTCCATCCGACGTTTTCGAAGATGAGCAGTGACGAAGGCCGCCACTTTCTCAGGAAATATGTGCTTCGCCCGCCGAGAGAACGACTTCGGGCGTTTGTTCCGGCAGTTGCGGACTTCGCCTACAAGATCGGGATGGCGGTTGACGCATTCATAACTTTCGCGCACTTCACGACCATCAAGGGATGGGAACAGGTCGGCTACATTCCGCCGTACGCTCGCGATCGGTTGCAGGGTGATTACCCGTCCTATGCCGCGCCCGCCAAACAGGCAGCAGCACTTCCGAGCGGTCCCGGCCAGGCGGCCAACAACAAACCCGACTTACCGGCTCCCAAGCCGTTGATCGCTCCGAGAGTTTCTACTCCAGTTACCGAGGCTCAGATCCCGGAGGAGGTTGATTACCTGATCGTGGGTTCCGGCGCGGGCGGGGCTTGTATGGCGTATCGGCTGGCGTGCGAGGTCAATGATCCGAGCCGCATCCTCGTAGTCGAAATAGGACGTCGCTATTCGCCGCTCCAGGACTTCAACGACGATGAAATGGAAATGATCCGCAAGCTCTACAAAGAAGGCGGAATGCAGCAGTCGAAGCGATTCGACCTAATCGTATTGCAAGGCGAGGCGGTCGGCGGGACTACGGTGATAAACAATGCAGTCTGCCTGCAAATGCCCCAGGCGGTCCGCGACGTTTGGACGAACGAATACGGTCTCGATCTCTCGAGTTTCGATGACCAGGTCGACAGTCAGGGCAAGGTGACTAAGGTCGGGGAATACTCTAGAGTTGGCCAGGAGATCGAGATTACCCAGATCGCGGACGTGGCGATCAACCAGCGCGTCGCGGAGAAGTTCAAGACCGGGATTGGCGCGCTGCTCAAGCAGGGCGCGCCGTTGAACGGCCCCGAAGTGTTGAGCGCCAACCATCGTGACATGCTCGGTGACGGTCTGTGTAATCTCGGAAACAAGCGGCTTCGAAAGCGCTCTATGCTCGAGACATATTTGCCTTGGGCAGAGGCGCGGGGCGTGAAAATCGTCAGCGAGACCACCGCGCTGCGTTGCGTCAAAGACTCCTCGGGCAAACGGGCAGAAGCCGTCCTGCTGAGGACCAGCCAGGGACACACCAAACGCGTGAGGGTTCGCAAAGCGGTGATTGCTTCCGGAGGAGTGATCGCCAGCAGCCATTTCCTGATGCGAAGCGGCGTGACTGCAAATGTCGGTAAGGGGATGAGCTGCAACTTTGCGTTCGATGCCGCCTTTGAGTTTGCGGATATTCTGGATGCGTTCGACGGCGTGCAGATAACGATGGGAGCCTTCGACTCGAGAAACCGCGCGGCGTTTGAAACCTACTTCAACCCTCCCGGGGCGCTCGCGCTGTCGCTGCCGTTCTATTTCAACCGCCTGGACAGTTTGATGAAGCGCTATCGGTATCTGCTCAACTTCGGATCGCTGGTGGGCTCGGAACCAAACGGTGTGATTCAGCTGAGGGGTGATCCGGTCACTGGACGCCCGTTTACCTGGGAACTGGGTGAGCGCGACCGCGCGAACATCAAGTATGCGCTGGGCACCCTGCTTGATTTGGGATTCGCCGCCGGAGCAACCCGCTGCGTGCTTCCGACCGAGCCGGGCGTCGAAATCCCTCTGACATCCGCCAACATATCACAGTTCAAACAGCACCTCGATGGATACCGATTGCAGATGTCGGATCTGAGATTGGCGACCGCCCATCCGCAGGGAGGGAATCGAATGGCGGGCGACGGCTCGCCGAACCGAAACCAGCGAGTCGTCGACGCGGATTTTCGTGTTGAAGGATTCGAGAATGTTTTTGTGGCGGACGCCTCGGTGTTTCCGACGGGCATAACCGTCAATCCGCAGTGGACCATCATGGCTCTGAGCTCAATGGCCGCCGGCAAGATTCTCTCGTTGTGCGAGACGCGGGCAAAGGCCGCGGGAAGGTGAGGCATCGATGACTGACGGCGCAAGCGGCGGTTCGGTTCTTGATCTCGGGGCTCGTGTGCGTATTCACATCGAGGCAGTCAACAAGCACGACGTTGACTTGCTGATGAGCACCCTTGCGGACGGCGTTCGCTATCGCGTTTTTCCGGGCGGGGCGGAGCTGGAGGGCCAGCCCGCGCTGCGCGAATATTGGACCGCGACCTTCAAGCGAATCCCGGACCTCGAGTTTGACCTTCATCATGTAGCAAAGGACGAGGGAACCACCCAGGTGTTCTTTCGAGGTCGCTTGACCGGATCCGACACGGACTCGCCATGTCTCGAGCCAGGCGACGATCGCATCTCACAACAGTTCGGCATCTTTTGCCGGTTTGATGGCTCGGGGAGGATCGCCGAGGCGATCAGCTATCCCGAGACGTCTGGCCTCGACTTGTATAAGTTAGCAAGGGCTCACGTCGAGGGAGAGAATAGGATCGACCTCGACCCGGCAAAGCGAGCCGAGCTTTCCGTAAGCACCATTGCCGATGATGCCTATTACCTGATTTATCCAACCGGTCAGGAAATCAGAGGCAAGGACCAGATCCTCCAATATTACACATCATCGTTTGCGGCCCTGCCGGACATGCACATAGACATCCAACACATGCTAAAGGACGAGCAGAAGAAGCAGCTGGTTTGTCAATACAGGATCACCGGGCTTGACAGGGGACACCTGCAGGGGCTGTTGCCGACGAACCGAAGGATCGAGTACTACGGCAACATACTGTACGAGTTCAATGATGCTGGACAGATAACCAAGGAGATCACCTATTTCGAAAAGACGGAGGTGCTGTCATCGATGGGGTTGATCCGCCGTACCGTGACGCCGGTTGGATTGCTGCTGATCATCCTTCTTCAGAGCCCGATCTATTGTCTCAGACTCATCTGGCGCAACCTCTTTGGTCGCGGCGGAAGCCAATGATAAACCCGGCTCCCGACATGGCCGATATGCTTCTGAGCTGTGAAGAGAACGGCCTCGCGCCGCAGTATGTCATCGCCGCTGAACAGACCGCGGGCTCGGACGCCGATGAAGCATCCGTAATACTTCCGATCAGCTCCGACGGGAGAGACATATTCGTAGTAAGCGATTTACACCTTGCATCCGGACGAGGGCGCGACGGCAACTTCGACGGCTGTGAGAACTTCTTCTTCGACGCGTCGTTTCACCGGTTCTTGAAGCGCTCCAACGATCCGCTTGCGGGCCGTAAGGCAATATTGATAATCAACGGCGACTTTGTTGATTTTCTCCGAGTGACCTATGTCCCGGGTCGTGAGCGCGGTTTGGGCAAATGGCAGAAGTTTCTCAAGCGAATCAAGCTTCGGCGCAGAGCCACGAGGATTCGCTCTCTCCACGGCGATGACGCGACGCGATTCCGCAACGACTTCGATGAGTGGCAAGACCTCTTGGAACAGATCGGGATCCATCACAGCACTGACAGCCTGATCAATTCGGTTTCGGACAAAGAGGAGATCTATGGGCTCGAAACTGACGACTACAAATCGGTTCTCAAGCTCGATATCGTCGTCAAAGGTCATGGCGTATTCTTTGATGCGCTTTCCGAGTGGTTAGGCTCAGGCCACCAAATCGTGGTGGTAAAGGGCAATCACGATCTTGAGTGGTACTGGCGGGCGGTCAGAAACTACTTGAGATTGGCTTTAGCGATGCGACTTTCGGGCGTGACCGCCCAGCCGGTGGATCAGGTTCTCAAGAATACAGTGCTGCCGAATTTGACGTTCATCGACGACGCGATGATCGTGGATGGCGACTTTTACATCGAGCACGGCCATCGTTATGACCCTCTGACTCGCGTGATCGGCGCACCCACAATCAAGCCGGGCGCCCAGTTGAACCTCCCGTTTGGCTCGTTTGTAAACCGCTACGTTCTGAACTTCCTCGAGAAGAAATATTCGTTCATCGATAACATCAGGCCCACTGAAAACATCGTCCCGCTTATGCTCAGGCACCGCTTTGTGACCGGTCTCAAGCTCCTGCTCAGCCATCTGGCCATGATCATCAAGACCGTACCCCACGGGTATATTTCTTTCATCTTTGGTCGCAATCTGATTCTCAGAGTGTTGCTCATGCTGGCGATGATCGTCGTGCCCCCAATCCTGCTTGTCTGGTATCAAACGGGCCACCACGAGGGCACTGTGCTGAGAATAATTCAGTGGGCGCTGTGGCTCGCGTTGACTTACGGAACGATCCAGCTCCTTGCATATGCTCAATTGAAGGAGCCGGATTCGCTTGCGGGTGTGGCTCGCAAGAAATTTGACGGGCACCAAGATTACCGGTTGATCACTTTTGGTCACACTCACAATCCCGATCAGTTTGCGGGAAGTCACGGTTGGTTCTATAACACCGGCACATGGATACCGATCGTCGAAACGACGGCAGCGAACATAAGGTCGGAGAACACCTTCATGTTCCTGCACATCAGACGCGGCCAATCTGGGCAGCTCGAGCCGGGAATCCTGCAACAATGGAATGACGGAGCCGGGCGCCCGGAACCGATGGTTTTGATCAGAGGTGTTGAATCCTGAATGCGCCGAGGAGACCTCGATGCCAAGTCAAAAGCTCGAACTCGCGACCGAGTATCCCTCACCGGATGAAAAGGAGTACACCGAAAAACTCGCCGAGATCCTGAAACAGAAGGTCTCCGACAGTTATCCGCCCGGCAAAACGCTGAGGGATGCGCACCCGAAGGAGCACGGCTGTGTGATGGCGCAGTTCATAGTCGAGCCGGAGCTTCCTCCCGACTGGCGCGTTGGAGTGTTCAAGGAAGCGCACAGTTACTCTGCTCTGGTTCGCTTTTCAAACGCGAGCCCAACCGTTCAACCGGACTACACAAAAGATGTCCGGGGGATGGCGATCAAGCTGCTTGGAGTGGAAGGTGACAAGCTGCTCGAGGACGATAGACACGGGTTGACGCTGGACTTTATCACGATCAGTTTCGACGCCTTCTTTTCGAAGAATCCGAAGGATCTTTTCATCTTTACCAAGGCTTTTTTCTCGGGTGCGCTCGGTGCGCTTTGGTATTTCTTCAATCCGTTTAACTCGCACATCCGAACTTTCCTGAGTATCGCTGAATCTGCGCAGCGACACACAAGCCCGCTCGACATCCGCTACTGGAGCATGACACCTTATCTGTTCGGCACAAGAGCGGTGAAGTACTCGGCAATGCCGTGGCGCCACCCACCTGCGACCATCCCTAAGAACCATCCCGAGTGCTATCTTCGCGAGAATATGAAAAAGCAGTTGGCTCACGACCCGGCCTACTTCGATTTCATGATTCAGTTTCAGACTGACCCCTACACAATGCCAATCGAAGATCCAACCATCCCGTGGGATGAGAAGGTGTCGCCGTTTCACAAGGTCGCGACGATCGTGATTCCGCCACAGGACTTTGATACCGCTGCGCAGATGGAATTCGGAGACAATCTATCGTACAACCCGTGGCGCACGCTTGCAGAGCACCGTCCGCTGGGTGGAATCAATCGCTGCCGAAAGACGGTGTACGAAGTTATATCGAGGTTTCGGCACGAGAGAAACCAGGCAAAGCAAGCCGAACCGAGTCCTGATTTCACCCTTGCTTCGCTCGAGGAAGGGAAGGCTAATCGAGGCCGAGGCGACGCATAAAGTCGACAAATCTGGGATCACCCTTAAGGTTGTCCATTGCGACATCAGTCTTCAGAAATGCCAGGGTTCCGTTTCGTTCGCGGTAGGCTGTGTCGAGCCACTCGAAGGCCGCGTCCGTGTCGCCAAGAAACGCGTACACCATAGCGATATGGTAGGAGGGGACGTATGACTGGGTCATCAAGCCTTTGAGCCTTTCGATGACGTTGAGAGCTTCTTGGCGTTTGCCCCATCGCGCATAGACCGATCCAAGACCCGCTAGCACATGCGAACCGCCGCCGAGCGCGATGGCTTGCTGGTGGCCCGCAAGCGACTCCTCGAACTTTCCTTGCAGGTTGAGACAGGCCGATATCAGCCAGTGCGCCCCGTAGAAGTTAGGCTCCATCTCCAGCATCTTGTGTCCGTGCTCGATAGCCTTTTCATATTCCCTTGTAAAGTAGTACAGGGACCAGCCCAGGGTCAGATTGGTTACCAGCGAGAGCGGGTCGAGCTCGAGTGTTCGCTTTCCCTCAGATCGTGCTTCATCGAAGCGCTGCATCGTAGCCAGAAATGCTGCGTACGCAAGGTGAGCATCCGATGAATTCGGATTGAGCTTTATTGCGCGTTTGAATTCCTTCTCGGCCTCAGTCCACCTCCAGTCGTAACACTGCTTGATCCTGCCGAGCGCGGTATGAGCCTCTGAAAGCCTCTCGTCGATCTCAAGCGCTTTCATGGTGGCTGCCCGCGCGGGCGGTACCGCATCGTCAGGTGCCACAAACCCGTACCACCACAAGGTAACAAAAGTGTCTGCCAGACCAGCGTAGGCCGGCGCATAACCCGGCTCCAGTGCAATCGAGCGCTGATAGAACTCGATCGCTTTCTTCATTCCCTCGCCGGTCAACTTGTTGTAGTGGTAGCGCCCATTTAGATGGAGCTTGTAGACCTCCGGGTTCTCAGTGTGGCGCCTGGTCATTTGTTTCTTTTCGCCGCTCGTCAGCTTCAATCGCACGTGCTCGGAGATGACTCGCGAAATCTCATCCTCCAGCTCGAAGATGTCGGGAGAGGTTCTGTTATACTGCTCGCCCCAGATGTGTGCGCCGTCTTCCGCGTCCGAAAGCTCGACGCTTATGATCAGCCGTTCACCGCGCTGTATCACGCGGCCGGTCAACACGGCGCGAACATTTAGTTCGCGTCCGATCTGTTGCGGATTAAGATCGCGGCCTTTGTAATGAAAGACGCTGGCCCGGGCCATGACTCGAAGCTTGGGCACGAGCGCGAGCTTGTTGATGATGCTTTCGGTGACCCCGTCGCTCAGATACTCCATCTCACGGTCGTTGCTGGCATTGACCAGCGGCATCACTGCCAGCGAGTCGATAGTCTTGATAGAACGCCGCTTGCGCGCGCCGGAACCCGCTCTGCTGCCCGCTGACCTGGACTCAGGTTGAGATCCGCGTAACGCAGGGTCCAATACCACCGTAGTTACGCCGGCCGAAGGGGTCATTTGTCCTGACCGTCCCGGCTTGGCGCTCAGCTCCAGCTCCTCGATCAAGGGTTTCAAATCAGCCCGGACCTCCGCGGCGGTTTGATACCGCCTGGTTTTCTCCTTGTCGAGCAGCTTGTTCACGATGCGCGCCACCGCAACCGGCGCGCGGGTTGTAAGCGCAGGCGGCTCGGTGAACAAAATGGCCCCGATCGTCTCGGCGGCGGTCTTGGCTGCGAAGGGGCAGCTCCCGGTGATCATCTCGTAGAACACGGTTCCGAGGCTGAAGAGATCGCTGCGACCGTCGAGATCTTCGCACTTGATCTGCTCGGGCGACATGTATGGTACGGTGCCGACCACGGAGCCGGGTGAGGTAATTTGGGCCCTTGTCTGGACCTGACTGTCCAATAACCGGTTCTCCGTCTCGAGCAGCTTCGCCAGGCCGAAGTCCATCAGCCTCGCTTGCCCCCGCGTGGTGATCATCACGTTCATTGGTTTGAGGTCACGGTGGATGATGCCGTGCGAATGAGCTTCGTTCAGCGCGTCGGCAATCTGTTCAACCAAACGCGCGGACTCAAGCAGATCAAGCGGCTTTCGGTCGATCCTCGCTGCGAGAGTTTCGCCCTCGATGTACTGCATCACGATGAAGCAGTCCGAACCCTCCTGGCCGACCTCGTAAATGGCGCAAATGTGCGGGTGATCCAGTGTCGCCGCCGCCTGAGCCTCTCGGAGGAGCCGTTTATTAGCGTGGGGATTTTCCGCAGACTCGGGAGCGATGACCTTGATCGCCACCTTGCGGCCAAGCGTCGTGTCTTCGGCGAGGTAAACTTCGCCCATCCCGCCAGCTCCAAGTCGGCTGAGCACGCGATAGTGAGAGATGCATTCTCCGATCAAAAGTCCTCTAGTTCAAAACGAAAGCTTTTTGTGCTGAACCGGATTGGGCTGTTGTGTGGCTATGACATCACAGCTTCCAACAGCGTGTCAATGCGGTCTCGTTTTTCGGAGTCGGGCACCTTGAGCGCAATTTGAGCGCGTGTTATATTCTGCGCGGCTCAAACCCGAGAGGCGATCGAATGAGGCTGAAGGCGCACATAATGGATGCCGCTGGAATAAACCGAGCATTGTCGCGGCTGGCTTCGCAAATTGTGGAGCGAAACGTCGGCACGTCGGATCTTTTGCTTGTGGGCATTCGCCGCCGCGGGGTTCCGCTCGCCGAACGGATTGCGGACAAGATTGAGCAGCTCGAGGGCACTCGACCACCAACCGGGCAGCTCGACATAACGCTGTATCGAGACGATCTGTCGACGGTGGGACCTCGGCCGGTTGTCAACAAGACGGAGATTCCGGCGGACGTCACCGACAGCACGATAGTCTTGGTAGACGACGTTTTGTACACTGGCCGCACCGTTCGCGCGGCGATGGATGAGCTGGTGGATTTCGGCCGCCCGCGCCGAGTCGAGCTGGCGGTGTTAATCGATCGAGGTCATCGCGAGTTGCCGATACAGGCTGACTATGTAGGCAGGGACGTCCAAACCACCGACAGCGAAATCGTCAAGGTGATGCTTAAGGACTACGACGAAGACGAACAAGTCGTTGTTGTTGAGAATGAATGAACGGCAGTTCAGAGTCCTTGGTTCAGGGTTCCGGGTTCGACCGGGAACTACAAACCCGAAACTCTGAACCGCAACCGCTAACCACTGACCACTGACTTGGCGTTCACAAGGAAAGATCTTCTAGGCATACGAGAACTTTCAGTCGAGGAGATCACGACGATCCTCGACACGGCTGGGTCATTCAAAGAAGTCTCCGCGCGCTCGATCAAGAAAGTCCCCGCCCTTCGCGGCAAGACCGTCATAAACCTCTTCTTCGAAGCTTCAACGCGAACTCGAACCTCGTTTGAGATTGCCGCAAAGCGGCTATCCGCGGATGCAGTCAACATCTCCCCTTCAATCTCGTCGGTAAGCAAAGGCGAGTCGTTGATCGACACAGCGCAAAACCTTCAGGCTATGGCGCCGGACGCGATCGTGATTCGGCACCCCTCGCCCGGAGTGCCTCAGCAGCTTTCCCGAATGGTCAGCTCCTCAATAATCAACGGAGGCGACGGCGCACACGAGCATCCAACGCAAGCGCTGCTCGATGCATTCACGATTCGCGAACACAAGGGTCGCATCGGCGGGCTTCAAGTAGCGATCATCGGCGATATCATGCACAGCCGCGTCGCTCGCTCGAACGCTCACCTTCTGACTAAGCTCGGCGCGCACGTGCGTATCGGCGGGCCGCGTACGCTTATCCCGGCCGGCTATGACAAACTGGTCGAGAATTCTGAGGGCTCGCTCACCGTATGCGATCGCATCGACGAAGCCATCGCCGGAAGTGACGTGGTGATGATGCTGCGCATTCAGCGCGAACGTATGACCGATGCGTTCTTTCCCTCGTTGAAGGAGTATTCGGTGCAATACGGTTTGACGCTTCGCCGGCTCGAGCTTGCGTCGAGCGATTGCATCGTTATGCATCCGGGTCCGGTCAATCGCGGAATCGAAATTAGCTCCGAAGTAGTAGACGGCGCCCGGTCGTTAATACTCGACCAGGTGACCAACGGCGTTGCAGTGCGAATGGCGATTTTGTTCTTGTTGATAGGCGCGGAGGGGCAGTGAAGCTGGTAATCAAGAACGGGCGGATTATCGACCCATCACAGCAGATCGATAAGATCGCTGATCTGTTCATAGAAGATGGCCGCATCGCGACGATTGTCGAGGGCTCGAACGACGACGGTCGTGACGTCGAATCCGAAGTGTTCGACGCGAGCGGATTGATCGTCGCGCCGGGATTCATAGATCTGCACGTCCATCTTCGGGAGCCGGGTGAGGAGTACAAGGAGACGATAGCTTCAGGCGCGGCGGCAGCTGTTGCTGGCGGCTTCACATCAATTTGTGCGATGCCCAACACCAGGCCGGTGAATGACAATGCCTCGGTGACGCGGTTCATTATCGGCAAGGCTCGCGAAGCCGGGCTCGCGCAGGTCTACCCGATCGGGGCGATCACCCGCGAGTCAAAAGGCGAGGAGCTTGCCGAGATGGCGGAAATGAAAGAGGCCGGCGCAGTCGCAGTGTCAGACGACGGGCGTCCGGTGATGGACTCGCAGGTGATGCGTCACGCTATGGAGTACGCTCGCGATCACGGGCTAGTGGTGGTCGATCACTGTCAGGATCTCCATCTCGCCGCAGGCGGCGTCATGAACGAAGGGCGCTACTCGACCCTGCTCGGACTCAAGGGAATGAACGGCGCAGCCGAAGACAGTCACGTAGCACGCGACATAATGCTCGCCGAGCTTACCGGCGCTCGAATACACATTGCTCATATCTCCACCGCGGCGTCGGTTGAGATGGTGCGGCGCGCCAAACGAGAGGGTCTCGCGCTGACCTGCGAAGTGACACCGCATCACCTTGCATTGACTGACGCGGCGGTCGTGGGCTTCGACACGAACACAAAGATGAGCCCGCCTCTGCGCAGCGAAGAAGACCGTGCTGCCCTGATCGAAGCGGTTCGGGACGGTACCATTGATGCGATTGCTACGGATCATGCGCCTCATCATTCGGATGAGAAGATGCTGGAGTACGATCGGGCGCCTTCGGGAGTCATTGGGCTCGAGACCGCGTTTGGCATAGCATTCACGGTTCTTCATCATTCGAGAAAGGTCCCGATCGCGCGCATCATCGAGATGCTGACGATCGGTCCCGCGAGGGCGTTCTCACTTCCGGGTGGAACTCTTGCTGCAGGTGCGCTCGCCGACGTGACGCTCCTCGACCCGGATTGCGAATGGACGGTTGATCCTCAACGCTTCAAATCAAAGAGTCGCAACACACCGTTCCTGAAATGGACGCTGCGGGGTAACGTTGTTGCGACATTCGTCGCCGGAGATGAGAGGCTTCGCGCGCGATAAAACAGATTCAACGCTTTTGCTTCACTGTAAAAACCTGATTGGCCACGCTTATCGTTCCTTTTCGTGGCTTGCCGGTCGCATTGGCGCTGGCTGTGAACGCCACCGTCGTATTGCCGATGCCCGCACTTGCCGAAGTAATCGTTATCCACGACTGGTCGCTCACGGTTGTCTCCCACGCGCAACGCTCCTCGGTGGAAAGGTTGAAGGTTCCCGATCCGCCTGCGGACGGGAACGACTGAAACGAGGGTGTGATCGAGTAGACGCAATCCGGCGCGGCCGAGCTGTCTTGGACGACAGTGAAGGTCTGCCCGCCGACGTGAATGAGCCCAATGCGCGGGCTGCCGGTCGAGTTGTCGCGCACCATGAACGGTATGTCGTTCGTGCCCACGCCGGTGTTCGCGCTGAAGTTGATCCAGTCAACGTTTGTGGCCGCCAACCAACCGCAGTCGCTCGCGGTCGCTAACGTAAGCATCCCTTCTGTTCCCGCCGCCGGAAAGAGCTTGCTGGTTGGCGAAACCAGGTACACACAAGGAGAGGGCGGCGGTGATGTGGTCAAGCGACTGATCGTGCCGGGGCTCTGTCCAACGACGTAAATCTCGCCGGCTTCGTCTTCTCCAAATGAAGTAATGTTGAGCGGCGTGTCGATCAGCAGCGTGCTTGTTCCGCTCTGCAACTGCCAGATCTCGCCGGTGCAATAGTCGGCGTAGATATAGACTCCAGAGGACACCGTCGACCTCGGGCCCCGATACACATATCCGCCGGTGATCGAGCAGCGCCCCGCTGAGTGCGTGTAGTCGAAGATCGGCAAGATGCTGCCCGGCGGCGGTGTGCACACGCCGAGGTTGATATTGGGATTGCAAATCATGCCCTCCATCACCCGCCAGCCGTAGTTGCCGCCCAACGTGACAATGTCTATTTCTTCACGGGCGCCTTGGCCGACGTCCCCAACGTAGAGCTGTCCGGTCCCGCGGTCAAAAGAAAATCGGAAGGGGTTGCGCATCCCATATGCATATATTTCGTCAGCTCCCTGAGTGGCGCCAAAGAACGGGTTGGTCGGCGGCGACGAGTAGGGAATTCCGCCGTTCGGATGATCGATGTCGATGCGCAGTATTTTCCCGAGCAGCACGTTGATGTTTTGTCCATTGCCCGGAGGATCATTGGCCGAGCCGCCGTCACCCGGTCCGGCGTAAAGATAGCCGTCTGGACCGAACTCGAGCATACCCCCATTGTGGTTGTTGTTTAGCGAATGCGGTATGGGAAAGTTACCACCCATCAGGATCTCAGAGTTGGGATCCGCGACATTTGGATCGGACGTGACATGATATTCAGAAATGGTCAGGCCACCGTCGGGCTGCCTTGTGTAGTACACGAAGAAGCGGCCGTTGATTGAATACTGCGGATGAAAGGCCAGCCCGAGTAAGCCCCGCTCGTTGTCGACTGAAAGCACCCGGGTGTTGATGTCCAGGAAGAGGGTCGGAGTGCTCGCGCCCGGCTGCGCCACGCGGATCCGACCTGCCTTCTCAATGATGAACAGCCGGTTGGTCCCGTCGTGCGCGTGCGTAACGTATACCGGAAACGTCAGACCGCTGCTTATGACCGCTTGGAGCTGAACGGCTGTCGGCGAGGTTACTTTCGCCAGTATTTGATCATCCTGTCTTGAGTTTGCGCGGGTTTGAAACGCATTCGAACAAGCAACCAGCGAAGCGGCTATCCACAGGACGGTCAAGAGGTTTTTCTTACACATCGATCATTCTCCTCGCCGACGAGAGTTCGCCGGTAGCTGACCGAGGACCTCAGCATTAGACACAACTCGCCGCTGCGACATAAAAGGTAAGGACAGAGTGGCATTCGCTGGGGACTTTGACCGAAATGCTCCGGATATTGAACTCTGCCAATGATCGATCCGACGAAACCGTGAGAATGAATCTCGAATCACGCTTCTTCCACAACTATCTTATGCCGCCAGGAGTGAACGGACAAGACAATCGTCATCCAAGTGGGGTCACGCATCACTTTGTTGACAAATGTTCTACTGGCCAAGTAGCGCACCTTTCTTATTGAGAACACACTGGCAAAATTGAGCAGCTTGCTTACCGCGGAACCAACAGAGAGTCCTTGATCTCCTCAGCCATATGATCTGCCTCTTTTATGCAATCCCCGGTTGAGACTCCGTGCAGGTAGTTTCCGATGAGTCTGAGACCTGTAAGTCCGCAGATCAGGCTCTCGATGCGCTGCACCCTGCCGACGTGCCCGAGGTTGTATTGCGGTATCGACCGTTCGTATCGAGTGATCGCGACAACTTGCGGATCGCTTGAGCCGCCAAGCGCTTTCTGAACCTCGGCGTGCGCCATTGAAACCAACTCGGCGTCCGCTGCTTTCGCAACGCCGCGATTGCGTGCGCCGCCTATGAATATGGTGACTAGAGCCTTGTCCTTCGGCGCGCGGCCTTTGAACAGGCTGGAGTTCCACACACAACCTAGAATGTTCAATCCTTCACTCGGCGGCACGAGAAAGCCAAACCCGTCCAAGGGAATGCCAACCGCCGACTGATCGTAGGCGAGGCTGACAATTGAAAGCGGAGCGTAATCGATTTCACTGAGAAGGCCGCTGAGTTCAGAGGAGAGCGGGGCAACCAGCGAGGACGCCGCGTTTGCTGGAGTCGCGATGATGATCCGGTCGCACACAAGTTGATGGCGACTATCGGAGCTCTCGAACACGACCTCAAACCCACGTGAATCGGCAGCCCGGTCGATTCGCAGATCTCCGCAGCCGGTCAGTAAGTCCTCGCCGATCTTCGAAGCCAACGTCCTGGTCAGGAAACCCATACCGCTTTGAAATGAGCAAAGCCGACGCCGAGTGGGCGCCGCTTTGTCAAGCACCGCGCTGGCCGATTTCTTAGCACGCCGCGTCTCACGAGCTTTAGCGAACATACCTCGAAACAAGCTTCCATAGCCGGTTTCAAGGCTCGCAAGGCGCGGGAATGCTGCTTGCACGCTGAGTTGATCGGCGTCCCCAGCGTAGATGCCTGAGACGAACGGAGCGACCAAGCGCTCTGCGGCTTGGGGACCGATCCGACGGCGCGCGAACGAAGAAACACTTTCTTCGGAATCTGAGTGACGTGCCGCAACCAAGGGCTCTCCGAGTATTCGGAGCTTGCCGCGGAGGCTTAGCAGACCGCTCTTAATGAATCCGCCGGCGCCGGATGGGACCTGATGAAGCCGGCCGTTGAAGTAAACATAAGCAGGCGCCTTTGGGTCGCCCTCGACCAAATCGGCTGTTATTCCCAGTTCTTCCACCAAGGCGAGCAGCTCTTCGGTACCTTGGGAGCTGTTGGGTCCGCGCTCGATCAGAAAGCCGTCGATATCCTCGCTGTGAATCACGCCACCGGCGCGATTGGACTTCTCGACAAGCGCGACATCGACCCCGAGACGCTTTAGCCGATAAGCGCATACGAGTCCCGATATTCCCGCGCCGATGACAACCACATCTCTGTGTTGCTGTGGCATCTTAAATCCCGGACGGGCCACTTATGAAACGGATGCAACCTGGGAGCGCAGGCATCCGTGCCTGCATCTTCTCGCTCAGTGCCAAGCATCCATTTCATCGGCGGTCTATTAGAGCTCTCTCCACAAGGCCTGCGAGCGCGTCGATGAAAGCCGGTCGGCAGTTCAGCGCCGGTACCCGCCGATAATGCGCAATGCCCACTTCAGCAGCGACCTTTCTGTAGAGTATGTCCAGTTCGTATAGCGTCTCGATGTGCTCCGAAACGAAGCTTACTGGAACGAGCAAGACCTGGGACTCGCCTTCACGCGCGAGCTTGCGAATCATCTCATCGGTCGACGGCCGAAGCCATTTGACCGGCCCGACCTTGCTCTGAAACGAGAGGGAGTGAGGCCGGTCGCGACCCAGCCGTTCCATCACTGCGTTGACCGTCTGCTGAGTCTGATCAAGATAAGGATCGCCTTCGTCGATGTAGCGCACCGGAACGCTGTGGGCGCTAAAAACGATGTGAGTGCGCGAAGGGTCCTGATCGGCAAAACCAGCCAGCTGGTCGCCGATCGTGTCGCTGAGAGCCGCGAGGTAGTTGGGATCGTCGTGCCACTTCTCAATTACCGACACGCGCGGAGCGGCATCCCCATTGGCGCCCGCAAGCTCATTCATTCTGTTGAGACTCGAGCCCGTAGTTGAAATCGAGTACTGCGGATAAAGCGGTAAGACGACCAGATCAGTTACTGCGTCCCGGCGGATTTCCTCGAGTGCATCTTCGAGGAAGGGATGCCAGTAACGCATTCCCACATAAGCGCGGGCGCTGATATTACGACCGGCAAGTGTCCGTTCAAGGGCGCGAGCTTGCTCGTCGGTTATACGGCGAAGCGGCGATCCGCCTCCGATCTGCTCATAGTAGCCTCGTGATAGCTTGTATCGCTGCGACGAAATCAGCCAGGCGAGAGGTTTCTGCAACGCGCGTAACGGAAGACGAATGATGTCGGGATCCGAGAAAAGGTTGAACAGGAACGGCCGCACATCGTCGAGCGTCTCAGGCCCTCCGAGGTTGAATAGCAGTACTCCGATACGGCGGTCTGTTGAAGGGCTGGTCATCGGCTTACGCGCTCGGGCCCTTTTGCCGCATCAATAAATGCCCGCGCATTCTCTACAGGCGTCATTGGGAGAACACCATGACCGAGATTCAGGATGTGACGGTGACCGCCGCCGCCCCGAATCAGTGCGCGCGCCTTCTCCGTGATGATTTCAGGAGTCGAAAGGAGGACGCACGGATCCAGGTTGCCTTGAAGAGTCAGCTCCGGACCGAGGCGCGACCGCGCATCTTCTAAACTCACGCGCCAGTCGATGCTCAACACATCCGCACCGCAAGTGGCCATCTGCCCCAGAAAAGTCCCACTGCCGTTTATGTACATTATCGCCGGGCCTGCGTTTCGGTCTGACCATTGCCTAGGCTCCCCCCCTGTTCGGCCGTCCATCCTGAATCAATCCCATGGCTCTTTTCAACCGCTGCCATCCGCTGGGCTTTTCCATGAGCTGCGCGCGTCCCTTGGCAGTCAGCGAATAGAAGCGCGCCTTACGGTTATTCTCGCTAACGCCCCACTTGGCGCTGATCCACTTCTTGTCTTCAAGGCGCTGGAGAGCAAGATAGAGCGAACCATGATCAACGAAAAAGACCTCTTCCGACTGACGTTGTATGGAGCGCGCTATGCCTTGCCCATGACACGAGCCGAGCACGAGGGTTTTGAGAATGAGCAAGTCGAGCGTGCCCTGCAAGAGGGCGAGGCGATCGTCGGGATTGTTTTGGGAAGGCATCCGACCTAAACATGACATCATCTTGGGTCGGATGTCAACAGGAGGGGGATGGCTCATTGAAAATGGTGAGCTTTCGGCAGACGTGCGTGAATTAGAAGCGGTAGCCCCGAGCGACCCAGTAACTCCAGTCGCCG
>CAZOOE010000059.1:0-19438 GCA_964581275.1 uncultured Clostridia bacterium | reverse complement strand
AGGCAACTAAGCCGGTCGCCGCTTTTCTTCTCAAAGGAGTCTAGATATGGGTGAGAACAAAACAGGCGAACCATCGCGGCGACAATTCATCAAGACGGCAGCGGCGGGCGCGACTTTCTTGATTTCAAACAACAAGGACGTGGCTCGAACTGACGCCGAAGCCGAGAGAATCCAACAGCGCGGCAAACTGTTTATTGCGGATTCTCAGACTCACATATTCTGGCGGCGCGAAGGCCACGCTACCACGGGCGAGCGGGGTTGGTGGTTCCTCAATCAACTCGATACCTTTTACAAAGGTGCTGCCGGACCTAACGGCAGCGTCAAGGACCTGACCAAGGCGCGCTTTCTCGATCTGGTGCTGCGCCAGAGCGAGACCAGCGTAGCTTTGTTGAACTGTCTGGCCTTGAAAGGATTCTATGGGGGGAAGCATATGCTTACCCCCGAGGAAGCCGCAGAAGTCCGTTCTATCATGCCGGAACGGGTGATTATGCTCGGAAGCGTGGACCCCGGGGATGGAAAAGCCGCTCTCGACGATCTGGAGCGGCAGGTCCAGGACTTCAAGATTACCGGAATCAAGCTGTACCCGGGCGACTACAATCATCACGGCTGGCACGCCGACGATGAGAAGATTGCTTATCCTCTGTGGGAAAAGTGCCGCAAGCTGGGAGTTCGCTATGTCGCAATCCACAAAGGATTGCCTTTTTCGATCTTCACTGCCAAGTATTGCCACCCTGAAGACGTGGATCAGGCGCTGGACGATTTTCCGGATATAAACTTCGTTCTCTATCACTCGGCGTACCCGTACATTGACGAGTTGACGATGATGTCCTTCCGACTCACCGGGCGAAAGAGCAACCTGTATGTTGACCTCGGCGGTTTGTTCGCGATCCTGATGAAGGCGCCCTATGAGCTGGGCCACACCCTGGGCAAGCTGCTCAAGTATCTGGGCTCCGATCACTTTATTTGGGGCACGGATTCACCGATCACCGGGTCGCCGCAACCTTTTATTGACTTCTTCCGCAGTTACCGCATTCCGGACGAACTCGTCGAGAAGTACGGCTACCCGCAGATCACCGATGAGGATAAGCGGAAGATCCTGGGCGAAAACATAGCGCGCCTGTTCGGAATAAACATTGAGGATAAGATGAAGAAGCTCGCAACCGATCTCGTCTCGCGATCAAGAGAGACGAATGGTTGATCGAATCGGAGACCTGTTGGGTCTCGAGAGGGGAACGAATCATGAGCAATAGCAGCGCGCAGCAGGAAACCAGCTCCAACACCCGACACGAACCCTGGAGATGTGAGAATGCAGACGAGCTAGTCATAAAGCTGAGAGCTTACCGAGACGAGCGGCACGTGGCGGACCATCCGTTTACTCAGTCAATTGCGAAGGGTGAAATCAGCCGCGAAGGAATCGTTTCTTATCTGGGCCAGTTCTGCGTCTATGTCGAAAGGGGCGGGAAGGCGTGGCTGCCCTGGCTTTTGGGCAATGTCCCTGTGGCCCTCGAGTTTAGGCAAGCAAAGAACGTTTTGCTGGACAACCTCTATGGTGAGTTTCATAAGCCGGCGGACCATGTCGATCTTTTGCTTGACATGGCCGAAAAGGCGTTTGGCGCCGACCGGCACGCACTGTATCACTCAGAGCTACTCCCTGAGAGCATAGCTTTCATGCGAATTGAAGAATACTACGCGCATCAGAGGTCATGGGTAGAAGGCATGGTGGCTCTCGGGTTTGGTCTAGAGACGCAAAGCCCACGCTATTTCACCGAAATACGACGAGGGTTGGTGGAGCACTATGGGCTCAGCGACTCATACTACTATGATATGCACATTGAAGCCGATGTTGAGCACGGCGACAGCATCGAGATTTTGATGAAAGCGTATGGCGAGCCGGCTAACATGGAAGCAATGTGGCTAGCGGCAACTCAATCCATTGATGCATATCAGCTCTGGCACGACGGTCTATACCGAGCGTACGTCAGCGGAAAAAGACTGTAGCGCAGTGAGAATTGTATCTACGTCATGAGAAAGTAGAGTTGATCATGGCATCGCAGCCCGCGCAAACTAAAAACCAGCCGAAACACGCAGTCGGAGAGAGGCTGTTGAGCCGTTTGCTGGAAGACCGCGCGGCGCACTACGGCGAGCGAGTGTTCCTCGACTTCAAAGGCGAGAGAAGAATCACCTACAGAGAATTGGACGAAACAGCGAACCGGTTCGCCAACGGCCTCCGCGCTCTCGGTCTGGACAAGGACAAAAAGATAGGCCTGTTGATGCAGAACTGCCCCGATTACCTGTACCTGCTATTTGGGGCGGCAAAAATTGGCGCCGTCACTGTCCCCATAAACACCGCTTATAAGGGAGGGTTACTCACCCACATCATTAACAACTCGGACGCAGAGGTTTTGGTTGTCGATGAGCAGTGTCTCGCAACGGTGAGCGAGATCGCCGACGATCTGCAGGGCCTGCGAACCATATTGATCGATTCAACAGGAGACGCTTCATCGGCCCAGCCGGGGCCTGTGAACAACCTAACTCGGTTCGACTTACTGCAACTCGAATCACTACATCAAGCCGACAGCGACAAGCCCGAATCTGATGTGCGCCACAGCGACACGGTGATGATTATGTACACCGGCGGCACAACCGGACCATCAAAGGGCGTCGTCATGAGCAACCACTCTTATTATTTCTACACCTGCCTGGTTGCGGGCAGCATCGGTTACAATGAGGAAGACGTTTCCTACACGTGTATGCCGCTCTTTCATATTAATGCGCAGATTGGCTCGATAGTCTCGGCTCTCTACGCCGGCGCGCAGGTGGCCCTTTATCAGCGCTTCAGCGCGCGCACGTTCTGGGATGAGATTCGCTCCGCCGGGGCGACCGTCTTTCTCGGTATGGGTTCGGTCGGCAACATATTAATGAAGAACTCTCCAACTCCGGAAGACAGGAGTCATCGCGTGCGACTATCCGTTCTTGTCCCTCCGCCGGGGGATCTTGAAGGCTTCGAGGATCGCTTCGGGTTCCGGGTTATCTATGAAACATTCGGTATGACCGAGGGGTTGTTTCTTCCGCCAAAGCTTTATGAACCCAGGAAGCGCGGATGCTGTGGCAAGCCGATCGACGATTACCAGGTAAGAATAGTCGATGATGACGATGAGGTCCTCGGCGCAAACCAGATAGGGGAGCTCGTTTTCAGGCCGCGCAGGCCTTATACGATGATGTCGGAATACTACAAGATGCCGGAGGCCACGCTCGAAGCCTTCCGCAACCTTTGGTTTCACACCGGAGACCTCGCGTACCTCGACGAGGACGGGTTTCTTTACTATGTTGGTCGCAAGAAGGATGCGATACGGCGAAGAGGTGAGAACATCTCGGCCTACGAGATCGAGATCGTTGTAAACCAGCACCCCAGCGTGCTGGAGTCGGCTGCGGTAGCGGCGCCGTCTGAGCTTGGTGAGGATGATGTGAGGATCGTGGTTGCACTGAAGCCCGGCGCGGAACTGTCCCCCGAAGAGCTGATAGGCTTTTGCGAGAGCAGGATGGCATACTTCATGGTTCCGCGATATGTGGAGTTTCGAGAAGGGCTTCCGAAGAACTTCTCCCAAAGGACTGAAAAATACAAGCTTCGGGAAGAAGGTATCAGTGCGATCACCTGGGATCGAGATAAGAGCGGTACAGGACAGGGCAATAGGCGATAGCCGCTAGAAATCATGTTCCTTGAAAACTTTATCGTGGGATTTTCATCGTTCCAGACTGAGTGAAGCGCGAGAGTTTGAAGGAGTCCTCAGCGGCGCGAAGAGCATTATCCCGATTAGTGATTCAAGCCCACTGATTCCGGCGCCGTTTATGTTGATGGGGGGAGCGTGACAAGTCTAAGCGGTCGAGTGGCAATAGCGGGAGTGGGTGAGACGGAGGTCGGCAAAGTCCCGGGCGTGACCGCCACTCAGATGTACGCAAAGGCCTGTCGTCTCGCGGTACAAGATGCGGGTTTGACGCGTCAAGATATTGACGGGGTGATAACCGCGAACTCCTGGTCCGAACCACACTACTATCACGCCGAATGGATGGCTGAATATCTGGGCATGAGCCCACGCTTTTGCCAGACGGTTGGGACCGGCGGCGGCACCATCACAGCCTGCCTGCGCCATGCGGCGAGCGCGATCGTAACTGGCGTTTGCCACACGGTACTGATTGCGGCGGCGGACAATTGGCTGAGCGCTTTTTCCCGAGAGAAGATGGTTGAGCTAATGGCGGCCAATGCGGGACACCCGCAGTTTGAAGTCCCGTACGGCAGCTTTGTGCCGGCTCTTTACGCGCTCTTTGCGAACGCGCACATGCAGCGATATGGCTCTACCGTTGAGCAGTATGCCGGCGTTGCGGTCACTGCGAGAAAGCACGCCGCTCTGCACCCTGGCGCTCAAATGCGCGAGCCGATAACCGTTACTGACGTCCTCGAGTCCAAAAGAGTCGCAGAGCCGCTACACTTGCTCGACTGCGCACTGATTTCGGATGGCGGTGCGGCGTTAGTGGTCACCGCCGCTGAACGCGCTGCGGACTTAAAATCTCGCGCAGTCTATTTGGTGGGTATCGGCGAGGCCCATCAGCATGAGCACGTAAGCCAGGCCGTCCGACTCACAGAGACCGCGGCAACCGAATCGGGCGCACGATCCTTTGAGATGGCGCAACTATCGCCGGCCGACATTGATGTGGCGATGCTTTACGACCCCTTCACTCCGGCGGTGGTGATGTTTCTCGAGGATCTGGGCTTCTGCGCCCGGGGTGAGGGAGGGGGCTTTGTGGAAGCAGGAGAGATCGAGCTGGGAGGCCGATTGCCAGTCAATACAAACGGTGGCTTGCTGTCCTACGCTCATCCCGGCAACCCGGGGGCGTTGCTGCTCGCCGTTGAGGCTGTGCGACAGTTGCGAGGCGAATGTGGTGATCGTCAGGTGAGCGATGCCCGCACCGCGCTTGTTCACGCGGAAGGCGGCATAATGTCATCGCATTGTACGGCTATCTTATCGACAGAGGCATAGCCAGGAGCTGAAGCAATGCCGATCTATGTGTACCAGTGCGGATCTTGCTCGGATGAGTTTGAGATATTACAAAAGATGGGGGCGCCGGCACCAGATCGCTGCTTGCACTGCGGAGGTCCGGTGAGTCGCATCCCATCACGCACGGCGGTGAACTTTGGCAAGCACTCAAGCCGTACCTCAGAGCGCTTTTCGAAGCTACCGGTCGATCAGCAGGCCCGGCAAGAGGGCGATCGATTAGCAAGGGGCGCCAAAAAGGCAGGGATTCCTCTGGGCGAGTTGTTTGAGGACCACCGTGACCACTAATCGGTGTATATGAGCGGGGAAGGTTACGAACAGCTGATTTATAGCAAACGCGGGAAGGTTGTCGAGATTGTTCTCAACCGTCCAGAGGTTCTGAATGCGCTCAGCATACAGCTTTATACCGAACTCGGAGAAGCGGTCGCGCAGGCAAACCGCGATCACGATGTTCGAGTTGTTGTAATCAGCGGTGCCGGTCGCGCATTTTCAACTGGCGGCGACCTTGTGCAAGGCAGCACGGTCAATCGCGAAGCTCCGAAGCTGTTTGCTCAAGCATCGAATTTTGCGCTCAAACAAATGCTGGACGCCGAAAAGGTTGTCATAGCGAAGGTCAACGGGATCACTCAAGCCGGAGGTTTATTGATCGTTGCGGCAAGCGACCTTGCTATCGCTTCAGACCGGGCAACCTTTAAGTGTCCGGAGGCGCTTGTGGGTTTGTGGGAGCCGTACTCACCCGCTCTCCTGGCAGCGCACATGGGCATCAAGCTTACAAAGTATCTGCTCCTAACCTCCGAAACAATTGACGCGGCCGCAGCTGAGCGCGGTGGGTTAGTCAACCGTGTTGTTCCGCACGAAGAGCTTGATAGCGCGACCGAGCAAATGGTCGAGCGGATTCTGGCGGGCGGTCCGACCGCAATTCATGCGTTTAAACGCATGATTAATGCGCGCCTCGGTGATTTTGATACGGACATCGTGGTTGAAGCTCTGGGCTCCGAAGAAGGGCTTGAAGGAATGGCGGCGTTTGCGCAGAAAAGGAAGCCTAGGTGGAGGCAGTGAGCGCGCCGGAGCGGGATAATCAAAGAATCCGCGTTAGGCTGAGACTGGCACGCTTTGAACAAGGTAGGGACTCGAGTGGCAAAGATACCGATCAAGCAGGGGCTGTTCGAAATGTTGGCGGACGGAGCGCACCTTGTGGGCAGCCGGTGTCGCGAATGCGCAGAGGTCACGTTCCCAACAAACCCATTTTGTCCGAGGTGCTGCGAGCAGACGACCGAAGACATTCCGCTCAGTCAGCGTGGTGTCCTTTACAGCTTTACGATTCAGCGATTCAGGCCGCCGCCGCCATACATGGGCCCGGACCCCTTCGTCCCTTACGGTGTTGGAATGATCGAACTTCCCGAAGGGCTGCGCTTGACCGCGGTGCTTGAAGAAAACCATCCGGAAAGGCTCCGTGTCGGTATGCCTATGGAACTCATCACCACTACATTCTTCGAGGATCAAGACGGAAATGAAGTTCTCGGCTACAAGTTCAAGCCGATGGAAGGTGGGACGACTTAGAGATTTTATGATTGAACGGATTTGGCAATGAGAGAAGTGTACGTCATCGGCGTCGGCTTACATGCGTTTGGACGCTTCGGGGACAAAGAGGTCATTGAGATCGGGCGCGAGGCGGTAGTCAGCGCGCTCGGTGACGCCGGCATTAGATGGAATCAGGTTGAGACCGCATACTGCGGGACGGTTTTTGCCGGCCCGATGGCTGCCAATAAAGTACTGGCGCGCGTGGGGTTGATCGGGATTCCGATAGTGAATCTGGAGAACGCGTGCGCCAGCGGCGGTTCGGCGCTTCGAGCAGCATATCAAGCCATCGCCGGCGGCTTTTGCGATGTTGCCCTGGCATTCGGAATGGAAAAGATGCCGCGAGGGTTTATTGCCGGAAACCCCGATGATTGGTTTGCCACGATGGGGTTGGCGGTTAACCCCCAATACTTCGCCCTCAAGGCCCGCTGGCACATGGCGAACTTCGGAACAACAGAAGATCAGCTGGTGAAGGTGTCGGTCAAGAACCACCGCAACGGCGCGCTCAATCCATTCGCCATGTACCGCAAGGAAATGAGCTTTGATGAGATCGCGAACTCGCAAATGGTGAATGACCCGCTGCGGCTGCTTATGTTATGCGCGCCCAATGAGGGCGGAGCCGCGGTCTTGCTTTCGTCCAAAGAGATCGCGAGCCAGCACACGACAAAGCTGATCAGGCTCGCGGCGGTGGTTCTCGATTCTCCGCTGTACGGGACTGTGGAAGTACCACACATATCTGTCAGCGCTCGGGTGGAAGCGCCAACGGTAACGATGACTGCCTCAAAGGAAGCCTATAATGCCGCCGGCATCGGGCCTGGTGATTTGAGTCTGGTCGAGCTTCAGGACACCGACTCAGCTTCAGAGATAATCTACTGCGAAGAGATTGGCCTGTGTGAAAGGGGCGAAGGCGGGCGGCTTTTAGAAGACGGCGCAACGGAAATTGGGGGACGGATACCGGTGAACACAAGCGGCGGACTGCTTTCCAAAGGCGAGCCGCTCGGTGCGTCCGCGCTTGGACAGGTAGCCGAGATAGTATGGCAATTGAGGGGTGAAGCCGGTCCGAGACAGGTGCAAGACGCGCGGGTCGGACTAACTCACGTCTATGGGGCTTACGGCAACTGCGCCGTAAGCATTCTACAAAGGTGAGTTCAATTGTCGGGTAAAGGAACACCTTATCAACGACGAACGATAAATGAGAGGTTAAGACCTCATCACCCGTTCGTCCTTCCTTAGAATAGGAGGAAATAATATGGAGACCAAACTGCAAGTGGCAACGGGCCCGAAACCGGTTGATCAATTCTTAGCGGAGCTTAAGACCTTCGTAGACGAGCACCATCCAAAGAAGAGCAAGATGATTCGAGCTATCGTAAACGGAACTGCATCCAAGAAAGCGTTACAAAGCTTCGCGAAGGAGTTCTACGCTTACTCGGCGTTTTCAGTCAGGCCGTTTGCCGCGCTGGTTGCGAATTCACCTGACGAGATTTCGTACAAGCTGATGTTACAAAACTTTGCCGGGGAAGCGGGTCTGCTCAACACTCCGCCTCATCCCGTGCTGTTCAGGGACTTCACGCTTGCCATAGGGGTGACCGAAGAGGAACTCGATGCGCACATTCCTCTACCATCAACACTCGGAGCGATGTTCACCCTCGATCACTTCTTGCGTGGCCCGTTCGACGCCGCTATTGCCGGTTTCGGCTTCGCTATTGAAAGCCCGGCGGCGGAGTGGGGAAGAATGCTCCACGACGGATTCAAGAATAACCACGACCTTGATGAGAAGGCTATGAGGTTTTGGGTTACTCACCTGGAAGAGGATGACGAGGGCGCCGGACTGGAGGAACAGCATGGCGAGAATGCGCGCCGTCGGATGGATGCTTTTGCGGCCACACAAGAGCAGCAGGGACGCATAGGGAAGGCGTTTGAGTATTCCGCGCTGGTGTTCGAATCTTTCTGGACCGGTATGGATCGCTTTTTGGAACAGTAATTACGACCTCAGAATCAAAACAACGAATCCGGTCGGACGAATAATCCTAAGGCCGAGATTCGCAAGGGGAGGGTTATAATGGCTGCTGCTGAACCATACGATAAGTATTTGTTCCGCCCTGAAGCGCAGACTATGACGCGCACCGAACTTCGCGAGCTTCAAGGTGAAAAGCTGCGTCGCGAAATCAACCGAATCTGGAATCAGCCCATACCGTTCTTCAAGCGGAAGATGGAATCGGTGGGACTACGACCGGAGCACATCAAGACAGTCGACGATCTAAAGAACTTCCCGCCAACGATAAAAGATGAGCTGCGAGTGAACGAAGAAGAGCACGCGCCTTTTGGTGACTATCGGGGCGCGCCGGTGACTGAGTGCATAAGGCTGGGCCGCACCACTGGCACAACCGGCAAACCTTCGACGCTGCTGTGGACAAAAACAGACTACGATGTGGACGCTGAGATATCAGCCCGCTCAATGTGGCGCTGTGGGATAAGGCCCGGTATGAAGCTCACGCATACCCATCCGGGCGGCCTATACGCGGGAGCAGATCGACTGGGCTCGATCGTCGAGGCGGCGGGTGTGATGAACGTGCCGATGGGGCCCCCGCTGAGCGACGATGTAATCAAGGGTCATCTTGAGTTGTGGAAGCAAGTAAAACCGGAGTCGTACGTGCTCTTTGGCCCGGTAATGCTCCGCTACCACGAGGCCGCGCTCAAGCTCGGCTACGATCCGCATAAAGACTTCGGCATGAAGATACTGCTGATAGGCGAGGCAGCTTGCGCGTATGAATCCACGCGCAATAAATACGAGAAGTTTTTCGACTGCGAGATACACAACCTCAATGGCTCGCTTGAAATCGGCGTGATTATGGCGACCGACTGCAAAGTCCACAACGGCATGCATGCGCCCGAAGACTACGTAATCCTGGAGGTGATAGACCCGGACACCAACGAACCAACTCCCCCGGGCGAGCGCGGCTATCTGACTTTGACCACCTTTGATCGCGACAATATTGTCATCCGCTACAATCTTGAAGACCTCGTCCATGTTAATCCCGATCCTTGCCCCTGCGGCGAGACCGGGATCCGCTTCTTTTGGAATGGCCGCCGTCAGGAGGTTGTCAACGTCGATGGTAAGGAGATACTGCCGGTTGACGTGATGGTTGCGCTAAACGAGATCGCGGAACTCGGGGATCGGCCGGTTGAGTTTCAGATGGAACGCTGGGGTAAGACTCAGGACAAGCTAAAGATCAATCTTGAATACGATCCCACCCGCGTGACTGACCTTAGCATGTTCCGAGAGAAGAACAAGGAGCATTTTCGCTCCAGGCTCAGCATAGCGGTTGAGGCGGAGCTTGTAGACACCGCAGTCTATCGCGCGACCTATAAACCAATGCGCGTCATCGATGTGGCAAAAGAGTAGAAAGGAGAAAGGAAATGGAAGGGGCCAAGGCAGTCGAACAGGACAGCATTGAAGTGCTTGAAAAGCTGAAAGCGCAGATTACCCATAACTACACCGTTCCCTTCTATCGAACGCGGATGGACGGGTGGGGCATCAGGCCCGACGACATTCGCAGTTTTGACGATTTTCGTCGCATCCCGTTTATGAAGCGCGAAGATCAGGTCGCAAGCTTCGACGAAGCGCCGCCATTCGGCAGCATGTGGGACGCCGAAACCGTGCTGATTACACACACCCCCGCGCCGGGAATCGGTCTTGTTCCAGAGTACCACACCAAGGAAGACATTAAGGCCTGTGCGGTAGCGGTGGCGAGGCGCCTGGCCGAGGCGGGAGTCTCGAAAGGTGACGTCGCAGTAATTAACTCGAGCTATCACCTGGTCATCTCGGGGCACACAGGACAGGCCGCATTTGTTGAGCTTGGTGCGAAAGTTCTGCCGCTCGGTCCCGGCGAGACTGAGCGTCAGGTAGAGGTGATCAACCGGCTGGGAGCCACGGTACTATTCGGCTTTCCGAGTTATTGTCTAAAGCTCGCTGAAGCCGGCGCAAAGGGCCGCATCCGATTGATGATTGCAGGCGGTGAGCCGTTCAGCTCAATCGACGGGCGCCGCGAGCAAGTCAAGAACGCCTTCGGAGGCGACATCACAGCGGTAGACCTCTATGGATTGAGCGGCTTCAATGTGGTCTCGATGGAGTGCCGCCACGAGAGCGGCATGCATCTGCTCGAAGATGAGGTTTTTGCCGAAGTAATTGATCCGGAAAGCGGCGAGCTGCTGCCTTATGGCGAGCGTGGGGAACTCGTGCTCACTCACGTCAATCGCAAGGCGATGCCGTTGATGCGCTTCAGGACGGGGGACCTGACGGTTCTTGACCGCGTGCCCTGTGAATGCGGGCGCGAGCTATCGATGCCAAAAGGCGTATTTGGCCGCACTGGTGAGATGTATCGCGTCAAAGGCTTGAAGTTTTATCCATCGGTTATCGTGCTGTGCCTGGCGGGAATCCCGGGCGTGCATCCGTTGAAGTACCGGGTTTTCATCTCGCGTCCTTCTGGGACCACCGATCACGTCACAATGCTGGTGCAAGGCGATCCAAAAGTAGCCGATCCGGATGTCATAAGAAAGAAGCTCGGTCTTCGGCTGCTTTTCGAACCCAACGAGGTGAAGATAACTGAGCAATGGGAAGACGGGCCGACCGTTGTTGACCAACGCGGCGAGATTGACCGTTAGGAAAATCGGTGGCGAGTGACGACTGATCGGTGACAATCGAGCCTAAAATAACTGAGTCACCTTTTACCGTCGCCACTAACTATTGGGTATGAGCGGCGAAGTATTCGACAAACTAAAGCTCGATGGCAAGGTCTGCATTGTTACCGGTGCCAGTCGCGGGCTCGGGCGGGCGATGGCTGTGGCGTTGTCGCAGGCTGGCGCCGACGTGGTGGTGACAGCGCGGAGCGAACATGCAATCGAAGAGACGGCTGCCGAAATAAGAACCCACGCACGGCGCGCGCTTGCCGTCCCATGCGATGTACATGATACCAGGTCGGTCACCGCGATGGTCGACCGATCGATTGCCGAGTTTGGGCACATTGATGTGCTTGTCAACAACGCAGGCGGCGGCGATATGAAACCGATTATCGAGATGAGCGAGGAAGAGTGGCTCAGAATCGTCGACCTCAACGTCAACTCAATGTTCCGGACGTGCAAAGCGGTGGGGCCCCACATGATTGAACGGCGGCGCGGCAAGGTCATCAACATGTCTTCGATGTATGGATTGGTGGGTGAGAAAAATGTTACCGCCTATTGCGCGAGCAAGGGAGCGATCATCCAGCTCACGCGGTCTCTTGCGCTTGAATGGGCTGAATACAACATCACCGTCAATGCCCTCGCACCCGGTTACGTCTATACCGAGCGCACCAGCCGGGTATTTGACAATCCCGATTTGAGCGCTGCGCTCACGAGTCAAGTCCCGCTCGGCCGAATTGGCAGGCCGGAAGAACTTGGCCCACTGGTTGTTTATCTTGCTTCGGATGCTTCCGATTTTATGACCGGCAGCGTGGTAGCCATTGATGGGGGGCAGACGGCGCGGTAGCTCTCTCTTTTTTTGACGCTCGGTGACCGACTGATCGGTCGTAGCCCTAATCCGCGACAACTGACTCGAGGTCAACGGAAGTGCGCATTGCAGGTTCGAGGAGTCGGAGATCAAATGCACCTTAGCTATTCACCGAATGAAGAGCGGTTCCGCGATGAAGTGAGGGCGTGGCTTACTGCCAACTTACCCGCAGACCCGGAAGGCATAGAGGACGGCACCTCGGAGAACATGGATCGATGGATGAGCTTCCTCCAGGACTGGCAACGCAAGCTCTACGAAGCCGGTTGGGCGGGCATCTCATGGCCTAAAGAGTACGGCGGCCGCGGGGCGACGATAAACGAGCAGCTTATCTTCACTGAAGAGATGGCCCGGGCTAAAGCGCCAAACTCTATGAATGTGAATATCGGCGTTGAGCTTGTTGGTCCGGGGATAATCCGTCACGGCACCGAAGAGCAAAAGCACCGTTATCTTAGGAAGATCCTTGGCGCCGAAGAAATATGGTGTCAGGGGTTCTCGGAGCCAGGGGCGGGGTCTGATCTCGCCTCGCTTCAAACGCGGGCCGTTTTAGAAGACGACCACTTCGTAATCACTGGCCAAAAAGTCTGGACCAGTTGGGCGGAGTACTCCGATTACTGCATATTGCTGGTACGTACCGACCCGACTGCGCCCAAACACAAAGGCATAAGCTGCATCCTGGTCAATATGCGTAGCCCGGGAATCACCATCAGACCGACGGTTCAGATCACCGGCGAGGCGGAGTTCAGTGAAGTTTTCTTTGATGGCGTCATTGTGCCGCGAGCAAATCTCCTGGGAGGCATCAACCAGGGATGGACGGTGGCAATGACGATCCTGATGCACGAGCGCGGCACCTCCGCCATCGGTTATCAAATTCGCTTCCGAAGTGAGCTTGACGAGCTGATTCACCTTGCCAGGACTCTTGAGATCGAAGAGCATCGCGCATCTGAAGACCCGCTGCTCAGACAAAAGCTCGCGCAATCATATATCGAGGTTGAGATCCTCAAATACAACATCTATCGCAACGCGACTCAGATTATGCGGAAAGGAAGACCGGGTCCTGAAAGATCAAGCAAAAAACTGTTTTTGAGCAAGATGGACCGCCGAACGAAGGAAACGCGGGTGGAGATGCTGGGTATGTACTCGCAGTTAGTAAAGGGCTCGAAGCGGGCAGTCGATCAAGGCCGATGGCAGCGAGCTTTTCTGTGGTCCCGCGCTGGAACTATTTACGCAGGAAGCTCTGAGATTCAGCGCAACATCATCGCCGAGCGCGTGCTCGGAATGCCCAAAGGATGAGTGCCGCCGATGGAGTTTGGGCTTAGTCAAGAACAAGAAATGATCCGGAGCCAAGCTGCTGAGTTCCTCAAGAACGAATGCCCGATGGCTTTTGTGCGCGAACTGATGAGAAGTGAGAACCGCCATAGCGAGGAGCTTTGGCGCAAAATGTCGGCGATGGGTTGGATGGGACTCATCGTGCCCGAGGAGTACGGAGGAAGCGGTCTAACATTTGTCGAACTGGTTGTAGTTCTTGAGGAGATGGGCCGCGCACTTTTGCCCGGGGCCTACTTTTCTACGGTGCTGCTTGCAGGACTCGCTTTGCTCGAGGCTGGAAGCGATAAGCAGAAGGAGCAGTGGCTGGCGCCGCTTGCGGAGGGGAAACTCACGGCAACCCTTGCGCTGACCGAACCTGACTGCAGATGGGTCGCGGCCGGTGTGAGAACCACCGCTGAACAAGGCGACCGAGGATTTCGGATTAGCGGAACGAAGCTGTTTGTTCCGGACGCTCGAACGGCAGACCTGATCCTCTGCGCGGCACGCACAAGTAAGTCGACTAGATTGGAAGACGGGATAACCCTTTTTGCGGTCGACAGAGATACTGAGGGACTAAACATAACGCCGCTTCAAACCATGGACGAGACGCGGAGGCTGTACGAAGTATCGTTTGAGGGTGTGCAGATCCCCGGCAACCGGGTGGTTGGAAGTGTCGACCGCGGCTGGCCGATATTAGCGAACGTGATTGACAAGGCTACAATCGGGCTTTGCGCCGAGATGGTTGGGGGAGGCCAGAAGGTGCTCGATATGTGCGTAGAGTTTTCGAAATCGCGCGTCCAATTTGGGCGGCCCATTGGCAGTTTTCAGTCCATCCAACACAAGTGCGCCGATATGATGCTGCTGACCGAGAGCGCAAGGTCCGCAGTCTACGCCGCCGCTTGCGCTGCCAGCGAGCAGCAGGCTGATGTTAGCCTTCTCGCTTCGATAGCCAAGGCATATGCGAGCGATGCATACACGAACGTAGCAGGCGAAGGTATTCAAATCCATGGTGGCATGGGGTTCACCTGGGAGCACGATGCGCACCTTTATTTCAAGCGAGCCAAGTCCGATGAGGTAACCTTCGGCGATTCGAGTTACCACCGTGAGCGGGTTGCAAAGTTAATCGGTTTATAGTGCCGCGAGTGTAGCGATTCAAAAAGGGTGAAATGGTTGATTTTTCGCTAAGCAACGAACAGTTGGCGTTTCAGAAGCTGGCTCACGAGTTCGCTGAGCGCGAGGTTGCGCCAGTCGCGAGCTATCATGACAAGACTGCCGAGTTTCCTTGGGCCATATTCAATGCAGCTCTTGATTTGGGGCTCGTCAATCTCAGTGTCCCGGAAAAATATGGCGGCCCAGGACTGAGTGTGCTTGATGAATGCATAATCAACGAAGAACTATCGTGGGGGTGTCCCGGCATATCCGGAGTACTTGGCATGAACGGACTCGCCGCCATTCCCATTATTATTGCCGGCACCGAAGATCAAAAACAGAAGTATTTGCGACGGCTTACGGCAGACCGCCAAATCGCGGCCTATGCGGTGAGCGAGCCGGGCGCTGGTTCGGATGTCGCCGCCATTCAATCAACCGCGCGGAGAGTTGGCGGCGACTATGTGTTGAACGGGACCAAGAATTTCATTTCCAACGGTTCCTACGCGCACCTATACGTGGTCTTCGCCTACACCGCAAAGGACAAGAAGCACGATGGTGTGAGCGCCTTCATCGTCGAGCGGGAAGCCGAGGGCGTCAAAGTTGGCAGGAAAGAGGATAAAATGGGGCAGCGCGCATCCGATTGCGCGCAGATTATCTTTGAGGATGTGAGAGTTCCCCAATGTGCATTGCTTGGCAGCGAGGGAAGCGCCTTCAAGATTGCGATGAAAGTCTTTGATCGCTCACGGCCTGTTGTCGCCACTACCGCCGTTGGCATCGGGCGCCGCGCGATGGAGCTTGCGGTGGAGTATGCCCAGCAGAGAAAGACGTTTGGACAGGAGATCGCCAGGCATCAGTCGATTGCTTTTAAGATCGCCGACATGGCAATGCAGATCGCCGCCGCCCGGTTGCTTTGCTGGCAGGCCGCGTGTCTTGCGGACAAGGGCCTTCGCAATACCAGGGAAGCGTCGTATGCCAAGGCGTTTGCGGCTGACGCCTGCATGCAGATCACTTGCGAGGCGGTGCAGGTCTTTGGCGCATACGGCTACATGAAGGACTACCCCGTTGAGAAGCTTATGCGCGACGCCAAGGGCGTGCAGATTTATGAAGGTACATCAGAGATACAGCGGCTCATCATCGCCAAGGATATTTTTGATTCGAGTGAGAACAGAGCGGCTGCACGCTGATGCGACGCCCGTGGAGCGCCGTTGCTGCGCGCTACAGGTCTTATGACACATATCGCGCGACCAGTTGAAACTACCATCGACCGATAAACAACCGATGAACGTAATTGTGTGCGTAAAGCAAGTTCCCGATGTCGCCGACCTGAAGTTTGACAACCAGCGGAAGGTACTAATCCGCGAGGGCGTAAAGAACGTTCTGAACCCGTTCGATCGGAGGGCCATAGCTGAAGCCATCAGAATCAGATCGAAGAGCGGAGGAGAGGTGACCGCGATTACCATGGGCCCGCCTCAGGCGATCGAAGCGCTGTTTGAGTGTCTTGCGGTGGGGGCCGACAAAGCTGCGCATCTCCAGGACAGGGCGTTTGCGGGAGCGGATACGCTTGCAACCGCGCGCACGCTTGCCCTGGCCATCAAGCGAATGCCGTTTGATCTTATCCTATGCGGGAGACACAGCGTTGATGCAGAAACCGGACAAGTGGGTCCGGAGATTGCTGAGCTTCTTGGGATACCACACGTTACTGGCGTGAGTAACTTGAGCTTCGACTGCGCACCCGGATTTTTGATCGCCGAGCGCGAGACCGACGAGGGGTTTGAGACCATAGAATGCCAGCTTCCCGCCCTAATAACTGCGGCCGAGAGACTGGGACGCCCGGTCAAGATAGGCGAGTCTGACCTTGAAGCGGTTAGGAACAGAACGGTGGAAGTAGTTACCGCCGCAGACCTAGCCGCTGACGCATCTGGGTTCGGGCAGTCAGGCTCTCCCACGTGGGTGTCTGAGATCTTTTCATTGGAGCGGCCCAGGCGAGGCGTGATTATGGAGGGCGATGTCCATCAGATCGCCGAGACGCTGGCCGAGCGTCTGTGTGAGCGTGGACTTTTCTGCGGATGGGGAGACCTTAAGGCCGGAATGAATCTGGTCATCGATCGGCGAGCTGAGTTTGTACCAGCAAGGGCTATCTGGGCAGTGGGCGAGGTTACCGACGGTGAGTTGAGAGGTGTGAGTTTTGAGCTGCTGGGTAAGGGACAAGATCTGGCCCGGAAACTTGGAGGAGAGCTCGCCGCGGTCTTGATCGGAAAAAATGTTTCTCGGCATGCGGCGGAGCTTGCCGCCCACGGAGCAGACAGGGTCTACCTGATTGAAGGCGAGCGCTTTGCTGATTACAACCCGATTCACTACGCAGGCGCTATGACCGAAGCGATAGAGCAACTCAAGCCACACATCGTATTGATTCCATCGACAGGCAACGGCAGAGATTACGCGCCGCGTGTCGCCGCGCGGCTCGGCCTTGGCCTCACCGGCGACTGCGTTGACCTCGAGCTGAATGAGCGGTATGAGCTTGTTCAATACAAACCGGCATTCGGCGGGCAGATTATCGCTCCAATCTTCTCGAAGACGTATCCGCAGATGGCGACTGTCAGGCCGGGGATGCTCGAAAGGCTCCAGCCCAACCCGTCGCGCACCTGCCCCATCGAACATATCGACGTTGGGCATATTCGCGACAGTAGTTATCGTGTTCTCGCCAGTTCCATTGTGGCAGGGTCGGCATCGACTGAACTCGACGATGCGGAGGTGGTCTTGTGCGTTGGCATGGGCATTGGAAGTCCCGAGAATTTGCCCGTCATCAACTCGCTTGCGCATGTTCTTGATGCCGCAGTTGGTGCGACTAGACGCGTTGTAGACAAGGGGTGGATTCCGCGCCAGCAGCAGATTGGCCTGACTGGCAGGTGCGTCGCTCCAAAGCTCTACTTTGCCATCGGAGTGCGTGGCGCGTTCAATCACACCATAGGCATTAAAAGGGCCGAAATCATTGTGGCGATAAACAATGACCCCCAGGCGGAAATTTTTCAGATCGCCGACTATGGAATAGCAGCGGACTTCGCCGAGGTTGTGCCTGCCCTGGCAGCATCGTTCGCCCGGAGAAAGACGCAGCTGTCGGCGCTTCAGGCGACTGAGTGATCTACTCAGTTCGCGCCCGGATCAGGATGGAGACTTCTTGCGTTGCTGACGCGTGAGGAGCTCCCAGTGTAGGAGAAAAACCATGAATAGTCGTAAGCCGTTGCAGGCCGCCGCGAGGCTGGCTTTGATCGTGATTGTGGTTACGTCCCAGATACATCTGACCGCTCTGGCAACCGGGCAAACAACAGCGCCGGTGCGTGGGAGCGCCTTAACCCCATCGAATTCTGAGCCGGGTATGACGCCCGCTCAGAACGGTCCCGAAAAGGAACTTCTTGACATAGAGGGTAAGATGACGGCGGCTTACGTAAGCAAGAACCTCGAAGCTTACCTCCAGTACATTGATCCGGCGGTCAGCGCATTCCATGCCTCCAATCCTTACCGAATAGATGACAGACAGGTGGTACAGGAGGCGCTGGGCATGTTTTATAAGAATACCGATCCGTCCGGGCTGTACAAGCTACAACCTCGTGTTCAGCTCTATGGCGATACGGCGGTAGTAACGTATCACTTCTTGGAGACAGGAGGTGAGGGACAGAGGGCGTATTCATACGAAGGAAAGCAAACCGATGTGTTCGTCAAGAAGCAGGGGAAATGGCTCCTGGTTCATTTTCACAGTTCGCGGCAGGTGCGTGCGCACTAGAAGCAAGAAGTCCAGACAGCAGGATAGTCTGGAGCGTCTAGTTGAAGGCGGGCGACGACGACTCGCGCGAAACGGTTACCGGTTGCTTGTAACAACTATTTCGCTAGTGGCCGGTCCGATATGGTCCGACAAGCTGCCAGCTTGTCGTGGCAATAACCGTGCCCCGATCCCCGACAAGCTGGCAGCTTGTCGGACCATTACGACGCGGCGCCGGGGCATCGAGGCGTTGCTTTGTAAAACAGTGGGCTAACGCAGATTGGAGATCAAAATGAAAAAACGCACGACAATTTTGGGAGTACTAATCATCGGAATGATCATCGGAGCGTCCATCACTATGGCGTTTTCGACCAGTAGCGCCACCGCTCGCAGCAGCAAGATAAGACGCACTATTTTGTTGGCTCTGAAAGCGGAGGCGACTCCCGCCGATATCCAGAAGATGTCAAATGACATTAAGGCGACCATCGGCTCGCTCAAGGGTGTTCACAACCTTTTTGTTGGTGCTCAAACCAGCGACAAAGCGCCGTTTCAGTTTGGCGTCTCGATGGATTTTGACGACGAGAGCGCTCTAAAGGCTTATCGCACAGATCAAGAGCACCGTAGAACTCACAATGACTATATTCACCTCATAGATAAGTCCCAGATAAGCGATATTCGCGATGAATGATGCGAGGAGTTCTGAGAGTCCGGCAGTGAGCCGGTTTGGACGAAACACGGCCGTTTCACAGTCGCGGCCGGTTCAGTGTTATCGCGACGCAAGTTTACGGGTGCCTCATAAACCAGCCTCTCACTTAGCTAGGCACAAGAGACCTTGGGTGTATCAGGAGACAGAGATGAAGTGGTTGGCGACAATATTTTTCCTGGTTGTTTTGCTGCTGCTCAGCTCTGTTGAGACGTCGGTCTCCGGAAGTAGTCCACAGGTGATAGTCATCGAGGGCGGCACCCTGATTGATGGCGAGGGGGGGCCACCGGTCGAAAATTCAGTGATTGTTGTAACCGGAAACAGGATAACCGCGGTCGGGAAGAGGGGGCGGGTTA
>CAZOOE010000058.1:5024-19831 GCA_964581275.1 uncultured Clostridia bacterium | reverse complement strand
AAATCTGAAATCTGAAATTCTCAAGCACCCCTCCCAGCGACGGTGGACAATCTGAAATCAGCATCCCAAAGTCACGCCGTACATAAAGTGATCGAACCCCTAAATTGCCACTCGCCGCGAGCCACCGCTATCATTTCAACCGCGCACCGTTTGGGACTTCTTCCCCAAAAGTCGCCAACACTGGGCGATCCTCGTCCCCAACAGAAGCCGCCAGCAGCATTCCGTTAGACTCGAGCCCGCGAAGCTTCCGAGGCGCAAGGTTCGCCACGACTATTATCTTTTTCCCCACAACATCCTCAGGCGCATAGTGCTGTGCGATGCCCGCGAGAATCTGTCTCGGCTGAGTTTCTCCGAGATCAATAACCAGTCGCAGCAGCTTATCCGCTTTGGGGACTCGCTCGGCCTCCAGCACAGTCGCCGCGCGGAGCTCGACCTTAACGAAGTCATCGATCGTGATTGGCTGAGCGGCCGGCGGCGTAGCGCTCTCCGTCGTCGCCGGCTGGGTAGTGGTGCTTTCTTGCGTCTTGGTCTCCGCGATCTCGGGCCTTGCATTGTCGCTCTCGATCTCTGCCATTATTTTTTCCTTATCGAGTTTTGGAAACGCCGGGCTGATGCGGTCGATCTTTGACACTTCGAGGGCTCCGCCCCAGGTAGTTTCGTTCGGGTTTATTTGAAGCGGGTCTCCGTCGAGTCCCATTTGACTCCAAATCTCGCGCGACGTCACCGGAAGTGCCGGAGCGACTAGTAACACCAAATGGCGCAGCGCCTCGTAGGCGGTTGCGAGAATCCTCTCCAGCTCCGGGCGCGCCGTTGGATCTTTTGCAAGCTTCCACGGTCGATGATCTGTAATAAACTTGTCTACGCGAGCGATGCCCGCCCAGGCGGCCTCCAGGGCACGCGAGAAATTCAACGCATTGAACTCTGCGTCGAACCTGCTCCTCGATTCTTTTATCTGGCGTGGCACGTCCGCCGCATCTCCGGTCTGGACTATCTCTGGGCGGTGCGGGACACCGCCGGAATAATTCCTGATCATCGTCAGCGTGCGACTCGCAAGATTCCCAAGTCCATCCGCCAAGTCCGAGTTTGATCGGTCGATCAAACCTTGATAGGTAACTTCCCCATCCTGACCGAAAGCAACTTCGCGCAGCAGGTAGTACCTGATCTGATCGTTCGTGAAATAGCGATGCAACACATCGAGCTGAATCGCGTTGCCCAGAGTCTTGCCCATCTTCTGGCCACCCCTGAGCAGCATGCCGTGAACAAAGACCGTGCGCGGCAACTCGATTCCTGCCCCCATCAGAAAGGCGGGCCAGTAGACGGTGTGGAACCTGAGAATATCTTTGCCGACGATATGAAGCGCCGGCCAATAGCGATCGAAATCCTGATACCTTTCGTTGCCCCATCCCAGCGCGCTTATGTAATTGATCAGAGCATCAAACCAAACATAGATCGTGTGGCTCGGGTCGCCCGGCACCGGGATGCCCCACTTCACGGAGACCCGGCTCATCGCAAGGTCCTTGAGGCCTCCTGATACGAACGAGATCACCTCATTTCGACGGACGTCGGGCTGCACGAACTCCGGGTTCGATTCGTATAGCTCGAGAAGCGGCCGCCCAAACTCTGACAGTTTGAAGAAGTAGCTCTCCTCCGATAGACGATCCAGCGGGCGCTGGTGAATTGGACACCCCGGGTGCTCGTCGTCGCCGTCGACGTCCTTGAACTCGTTGCAGTAGCCGCAGAACCAGCCTTGGTAGTTGCCCTTATAGATGTATCCATTCTTCTCGAGTATCCGCCAGAGCTTCTGCACACTCTCTTCGTGATGAGGATCGATCGTTCGAATCCAGCGGTCATACTCGACCCCGAGCCGCGCGAAAGCGGTCTTGAATTCATCCACAACCTGATCGACGTGTCGCCGAACCGGAAGACCCTTGGCCTCAGCCGCCCGCTCGATGTTGATCCCATGCTCATCGGACCCGGTTAGGAAGAAGGCGTCAATGCCGCGCTGCCGCTTGAACTTTGTAAGCGTATCGACAACAAGCGTGGTGTAGGCGTGGCCAAGATGAGGCTTCGCGTTGACGTAGTAGATCGGGGTGGTTGCGTAGAAGGTTTTTTCTCCCATTCGAGGCTTAGTCATGCGCATTCAATCGGAAAAATGATAATTGAAAAATGGAAATCAAAGATGAAAATTTCACTATCTTTCACTTTCTATTTTCCATTTATCATTTGTGATTATTTTTGTGATTCGTCATTCGAGCCTCATGTTTTGTGACCAAGGATAAGCGCCATCGCTTCCGAGCGGGTCCGTTGGTCCTTCAAGAATCCTCCACGCAGCGCACTCGTGACCGCTTTCGCACCAGGCTTCTTGATTCCACGCATTTCGATGCACATATGCTCGGCTTCGATGACGACCATCACTCCGGTCGGGCGCAACATCTCATCAAGCAGGTCAGCGATCTCCGTGGCGAGGCGCTCCTGAATCTGAGGCTTCCGCGCCATCAAGTCAGCCACCCGTGCCAGCTTTGACAACCCTACGATCCGTCCGTCCCTGGGGATATAAGCGATGTGCGCCACTCCAAAGAACGGCAACAGATGATGCTCGCAGATCGAGTAAAGCGGGATGTCTTTGACGATCACCATCTCGTCATGCGTCTCGGCCGGTATGACGTGAAGGAACTGACGGGGATCGCTATGCAAACCGGCACAGATCTCTTCATACATCAGCGCGACCCGGCGCGGGGTTCCTTCGATGCCTGGACGGTCTGGGTCTTCGCCGATACCTTCAAGTATCATCCGCACGCCCGCCGCGACCTTTTCCGCATCGAACCCGTTCCGTTTCGTCGGCTCGCCTCGATCGTTGTTCTTTTTTGAATTCGCCATCTTATTCATTCGCTGGTCTGAGGCTTCAACCGAGTTCGATAAGCCGCGAGGGCCAATCCTTGCACGTCAAGTAGGGACACCTTCGCCTGGATTGCTAAACGCACACAGTCTTCGTATTCCGGTTGAAAGTGTAGCGTGCGTTCGCCATCACGCGCCACCTTGATGCGAACCGGCCCATACTCAGTCTCAACCGTTTCGATCGTCCGTTCCAACACTCGCCGCTGCGCTTCGGAGTGTCGAACGCCAAGCGTTGTCGTCTCGACAAGCAGCATCTCGATAAGAGTGTCAGCGGTTTCCGGCCTGCTCAAAACCGTGAGCAGAACCCCCGGCCTGTCCTTTTTCATCTGAGCCGGAATCATGAACACGTCAAGCGCGCCGAGTCCGAACGCGCGTTCCATAACGAACGAGTAGACCTGCGGGTTCATATCGTCGATGTTTGTTTCGATTACTATTATGTCCTCCCCTTGCTTAGAACCCGACCCGGCAACTATCGAGCGTGGACTTAACGCGGTGTGCGCCTCATCCATCTCACCGAAAATCAGCCGCAACACATTCGGAAATCCGCTTGGATCGCGTGAACCCGCTCCGTAGCCCAACCGAGTCACCGTCAGCTGAGGCAGCGGCTCGAAATTTTCACATAACGTGCACACCATCGCCGCCCCGGTCGTTGTTACGAATTCGCCCTCAAGCTCGCCCGCGTACACCGCCACGCCGCGCAGAAGCTCGGCGGTAGCCGGCGCGGGGATCGGCAATTGTCCGTGCTGAGTAGGTATTGAACCGCTTCCTACCCGGAGCGGCGAGCAGAAGAATTGCTCCGGCCCGAGCACCTCGAAGCCGATAATCGCGCCGACTATGTCGATGATCGAATCGACCGCGCCGACCTCGTGAAAATGAACCTCATCCGGAGTCGTCCGGTGGACCCGGGCTTCAGCTTCGGCAAGGCGTTCAAACACCTTGATCGCTTTTGTCTTTGTCTGGTTGGAGAGTCTCGAACCGATGATCAACGACCGAATGTCTGCGAGCGTTCGCACTGGCTGCGCAACTTCGTCGACCTGGACGTTGAACTTCGTCGCCGCGATTCCGCTTCGCTCGACACGCCGGCTGTTGATCTCGTAACCATTGAGTCCGAGCGGTGACAGTTTTTGCCTAAGCAATTCCAGATCGACACCCAGATCGAGCAGGGCGCCGACAATCATGTCGCCGCTCACGCCAGCAAAGCAGTTAAAGTAAACGACTCGCATCACATTCCTCAAGATTCGGCTGGCTTCCCTTCGTTCCTACTTTGTTCTGAGGCTTTGTGGACCTTTGCGTCTTTGCGCGAAACGAACGCGTGGATAGAAGTCCTCAATCCGGCAACGCCGAGCAAAGGAATTCATTTTCACCCGCGCTGCTTCAAGAACCGCGGCAATATCTCCCCGGCCTTGCCGAGCAACGTCGCATCGGCGATGAACGAAATATCGGTCATCTCCGGATTAACCTCGATTACCTTCGCGCCGCGGCGTTTTGCGGTGATCGGGAGACCGGCGGCGGGGTAGACGACGGCCGAGGTGCCAATCACGAAGAACAAATCAGCGCGTGCGGCGGCGGCTTCCGCGCGCTCGAAGACGCCCACTGGAGCATCTCGCCGAAAAGCACGACGTCGGGTCTCGAGGGTCCTCCACACGCCAGACAGCGAGGCGGATTCTCTTGGAGAGGGCTCTCACGGGCTTCGAAGGTGCTTGCGCAGCGAAGGCAGCGTGCTCTCCAGATGTTCCCGTGCAACTCGAGAACGTTTAGACTGCCCGCGGCGCGATGCAGGTCATCGATGTTCTGAGTCACCAACGTAAAATCTTCGAACCTGCGTTCCCATTGAGCGAGCGCGTGATGACCGGCATTCGGCTCGATGTTCGAGAGCGTCCCGCGCCGATAGTCGAACCACTCCCAAACAAGCGCAGGGTCAGTGGCGATGAGTTCCGCCGACGACAACTCGGTGACTGGTCTGCCGCGCCAGGTCCAGATCTCACTATCGCCTCCGCCGCGGAAGGTGGGCACGCCGCTTTCGGCCGATACGCCCGCGCCGGTTAGGACTACGACGCTTCGGGCCCGGTCGAACATCAGGAAAAGGTCATCGGTGACGTTTGTCAGAACCATCGCAACTCTTGACGCCAACCAAAGCCCTGATGCTATAGACCGCGATCGAGTGAAGTCAAGCAAGGCAAAGGTCGGGCAAAAGTGGGTCGAGCGGCTAGAAAACGTTGATTGTGACGATCGCTATCGCTGAAAATCACAACAGCACCAACCTTTCAAAAACCACGACGCGGCTGATAATATCTCCGATTCCGACAAGCAGCGAGAGCGGTACTGTGCCGGGTGATCGGAGAAGCTGATCGAGTTATGACCATCCAGGAAACAATGCGCGAGGCGGTGCGCTCGGCGATCAACAGAGTTTTCGACATCGATCTAGTCGAATTTTCGGTAGAGGTGCCGCCGCGCACCGAGCTTGGGGATCTCGCTTTCCCAATTGCGTTCGAGCTTGCAAAGCGACTGAAGGCGGCGACCGGCCAGAAGCAAAACCCGCGAGATATCGCCAACCGGATCGCCGATGAAATTCGACGTGTGGAGGGAGTCGTGCGCGTCGAAGTCGCGGGCGCGGGCTATCTGAATCTTTATCTGGATCGCGCCAGTTTTGTGCTGCGCTCGCTCGATCAACCCCAGGCCGCCGCCCCTCAGTTGGGAGGTAAACTAATAGTCGAGCATACGGCGGTCAATCCCAACAAGGCGGCGCACATCGGTCATCTGCGCAACGCCGTCCTCGGCGATACCACGGTCCGGATGCTGCGCGCGGCCGGCGAAACGGTCGAGGTGCAGAACTACATCGACAACACCGGGGTCCAAGTCGCCGATGTGGTCGTCGGATTCAAGCACATCGAGAATAAGACGCTAGATCAGATCAAAGCCATCGGGCACAAGTTCGACTATTACTGCTGGGATCTCTACGCGCGAGTCGGGGGATTCTATGAAGAAGACGCCGGGAGGCTGGCGCTGCGCGCCGAGACGCTTCACGCAATCGAGTCGGGCGAAGGCGAGACATACGAGACGGCGGATTACATCTCAACGCGAATACTGGAATGTCATCTGAACACGATGGCCCGGGTTGGCATCGAATACGATCTGCTGCCGCGAGAGTCAGATGTGCTCCACATGAATCTGTGGAAGAGGACGTTCGAGTTACTAAAGGAACGCGGCGCGATCGAGTTGGCGACTGAAGGTAAGCTCGCGGGCTGCTGGGTGATGCGCTCCGCCGACGATCAAGCCGAGGGAGAACCGACCGAGCACGAACTCGACAAAGTGATCGTTCGATCAAACGGCACCGTTACCTACACCGGCAAAGACATAAGCTTTCATTTGTGGAAGCTTGGGCAACTCGATCTGGATTTTTATTACAAGAAGTTTCACAGCTATCCAGATAACGAGGTCGCGTGGATCACCAGTTCTAATCCGAGCGACAATGATCCGGCTCATCCTAGGTTCGGAAATGGCGCTGCATACTTTAATGTGATCGATATCGGCCAGTCCTACCCGCAGCACTACGTCAAGCTTGGCGTGACGGCGGTCGACCGCGACGAGCGCGTCGAACGGAGCGCACATCTCGGTTACGAAAAGGTCGTATTGACTACCGCGACTGCCGAGCAGCTGGGACAGCAGGTCACAGAGGAAGATCGTATACGCGGTGTGGTTAGCATGTCAGGGCGCAAGGGGCTCGGAGTGAAGACCGATGACTTCATCGATCAGCTTGAAGCGAACGCTCTGGCCGAAGTCGCGAGTCGTCATCCTGAGTTGAGTGCTATGGACCAACGCGAGGCCGCTCACAGAATCGCGGTGGGAGCGCTGCGGTATTTCCTGCTCAAGTTCACGCGCAATTCGATAATCTCATTCGATTTCAAGGAGGCTCTCGCGTTCGACGGCGAAACCGGGCCGTACCTTCAGTACTCGGTTGTGCGAGCGAACTCGATCTTCCGCAAGCTTGCGGGCGCTGGAATAGAGGTAGGCGCCGCAGATCTTCGCGAACAACCCATCGAGCGCGTGCGTGAATTGCTCAACGGCGAAGACGGCGACGATCTCTGGGCGGTTCTTTATTTGGCCGAGCGGCTCGCCGATGTCGTGCGCGGCGCAGTCGCGGCGCTCGAGCCCGCGGTTATCGCGAAGTGGGCGTTCCAACTCGCCCAGCGGTTCAACATTTTTTATCACAATCATCACATTTTGTCTGAGTCAGACCCCGAGCGCCGAGCTTTGCTGGTTGCGATAACCGCTGTCGTCCGCCGCCAGTTGATCAGCGCGTTGGATGTACTGGGTATCGAAGCCCCCGAGAGAATGTGATCAGGGCGGTATCGTAATGCTCATCGTAATGAAACCAGAAGCCACCGAAGCTCAGGTGGAAGAAGTACTCAATGTAATACGCGGGCTCGGGTTCAGACCCCACCCGATGCCCGGAGCGACTCGCACTGCAATTGGCATAACTGGCAATCCAGGTGCGATCGATCCTGCGCACTTCGAGATGCTGCCCGGCGTGGCAGAAGCCATCAGGGTCTCAAAGCCCTACAAGCTGGTCGGACGTGATTTGAAGCACGACGACACGGTTGTGCGCGTCGGCGCCGTCGAGATCGGGGGGCTCGAACCGGCGATCATCGCCGGGCCCTGCGCGGTTGAGTCTTATGAGCAAACGATGGCGATTGCGGAAATCGTCGCGTCCTGCGGCGTGAAACTCTTCCGGGGCGGCGCGTTCAAGCCGCGCACGTCACCGTATTCCTTTCAGGGGCTGGGTGAAGAGGGCTTGACGATCCTTGCCAAAGCGAGAGAGCGATTCGGACTCGGCATCGTGACCGAAGTACTGGACACTGAAACGGCTGACCTCGTCGAAGACTATGCGGACATCGTGCAAGTGGGAGCGCGCAACATGCAGAACTTCTCCCTGCTGCGCCGTGTCGGGCGAGCGCGCAAGCCGGTGATGCTCAAACGCGGAATGTCGGCAACCCTGGACGAGTTGTTGCTTGCGGCTGAGTACATAATGGCGGAGGGGAACTACAATGTAATCTTGTGCGAGCGGGGCGTCCGCACTTTCGCCGATCACACGCGCAACACTCTGGACTTGTCGATAGTTCCCGCAGTCCAGCATCGGTCTCATCTTCCGATCATCGTCGATCCTTCTCACGGAACTGGCAAACGCCACAAGGTGATTCCTCTAGCTCGAGCAGCGGTGGCGGCAGGAGCCGACGGCATCATGGTCGAGGTTCACAATCATCCCGAGCAAGCTCTGTCGGACGGCCCGCAGGCGCTATTGCCGGAGATGTTCAGGCAGCTGGTCGCAGAGGTTCGCGCGATACACAAAGTGATCGCCGAAGCTTTGCCGAGGGTGGGTGACCCATGAACAAAGCAAGACTCGTTTTCCATTTTTCATTTGTCATTTGTCATCGTAGCGCGACACCGTTGACAACGACCGATGAATGACAAATGAAAAATGAAAAATGGAAAATGGGAAACAAATAAGTTGGTTGAACCGTCAACCTCTTTGGAACCGAACCTCCAAACTCAGCGCAGTCCGCTTAGGAAGCGAGCTCCTTTCAAGATCAGTCCGGCCGCTGCTGTAGCGGTCATCGCGGCGGTCATCTCCATTTCGTCGTTCGCCTACTTCTTCGCCCACGGTATGACCAACGTCTATGGCGATGGAGTAGCACATATCAACATTGCGCGCAAGGTAGTCGATTCGCCAGACGACTCGCTGTGGCGACGTTATATCCAGATTGGGTCGCCCTGGCTTCCTCTTCAGACGGTGTCGATGTTACCGCTGGTCGCCAATGACTGGATGTGGAGAACCGGGTTCGCGGGCAGCTTAGTCTCGATGATCGCGTTCGTCATAGCCGCGCTCTCGCTTTATTTGCTTGCGAGGAGCTTCTATCGAAATGAACAAGGCGGATGGGCGAAGGCGCTGCCAGCGCTGTCTGCTGCGATCTTCGTTCTTAACCCCAGCGCGCTGTACATGCAGACGACGCCGATGAGTGAACAGGTCTTCATGGCGTCGCTCGTAGGAGCAGTCTATTTGCTGCAGCGATGGCTCAACGGGCAGACTGCCAGGCGACTGGCGGTGGCGGCAGGTGCAATGACAGTAGCCACAGTTGCGCGCTATGAGGCGTGGCCAGTCGCGGTGTTGGCCGTTGTCATCGTCGCCTTGACCTCACCAGGCGACTGGAGGGCAAAGATCAAGAACAGCGCCCTCTTCGGAGCTCTCGCGGCGGCGGGCCCGGTTTACTGGCTCTGGCATAATTGGGCCATCTACGGCAACGCGCTCGAGTTCCTATCTGGACCGAACTCGGCTCGAGGGATCGCCCTGCAGAATCGAGTCAACTTCGACTGGTCAGCGATGTTCGTCGGGCACCCCTGGCTTGACCTTTTAACCATCGCGGCCGCAACCGCCTTATGCGCAGGTCCATTTATCGTTTTGCTTAGCGTGCTCGGGTTCACAAGATCGCTCGTAGCGAAACGCGGGTCGTGGTTGCGACACTCCCCGTTAGTGTTGCTGATTCTACCTTTCTTTTTTCACGCCTTCAGCCTGTACCGTGGAGAAATCCAGATAATCCCATTGAGCGCTCTGGGGCTGCTCAATGTTCGATATGGGTTGCCCCATCTGTTGGGTGTCGCTCTGTTTGCACCGGCCGCGCATCTGCTATTCAAAGGGTCGGCGCGGAGATGGGCGGGCGTCACCGTCTGTGTGGTTCTTGCCGGGCAATATTGGTATTTGATTTCTGAGGGGCCGGCGCAGCTTGCGATCTACCAGGAAGGCTATCGCAACGGGGTGAATGCGCGGCCGGTGCGCGAACGCGCTCGGGTGGCCTCATTTCTTATGGCGAATCCGCCCGGCAGGCTGATACTCATGCACACCGGCGCGCTTGGGCCGGTTGTATCGCAGGGAGGGTTGCGATTTGCGGACACGATTCACGAAGGCACATTGCGTTGGCATCAACTCGGCGAGGGGATTCCCAGGGACGTCGCAACGGTCATATTTCAACAGGGCGATCCGCTTGATCTTCGGATCCAGGAGAACCCGCTGCTCTCTCGGGATCTGGCAGCAGAATTCGAGCAACAACTTTCGGCAGGGACCATCAAGGTGTTTGAGCGAAGGAGAGAACGACAAAACGTAAAATGAGAAATGGGGATGACACCGATGCCGGCGTCTATTTTCCATTTTCGATTTTCGATTTTCAATTTCTCACTTTCATTTCCATTTGGCATCGATGCCGGTGTAGCTGCGGTGGGCAAGCGTTCTTACGCGATTGCGTCCTGCGGCTTTTGCCAGGTACATCGCTCGATCTGCCATCTCGATCAACTCCTCTTTGCTGTTCGCGCCGGTGGGGTAGGTCGCGACTCCAACGCTCGCGGTCACCTGACCGACTTTGGGCACCGGTGCCGATGCTATCGACTCCCGCAGACGGTCCGCGACTTTCAGGGCGTTCTCGCGATCACACTGCGGGAGGATCACAACGAATTCCTCACCTCCGTAGCGTGCGCAAATATCAACTTCACGAACCGTCGCCTTCATTATTGAAGCAACGTGACACAGCGTCGCGTCTCCGGATCGATGGCCGTGCGTGTCGTTGATGCGTTTGAGGTGATCGAGGTCGAGCAGAATGAGCGACACCTGTCCATTGTTGCGATCCGCGAGTTTGGTTTCGTGATCCAGTCGATCTTGAAAACAACCATGGTTGTACAGGCCGGTCTGAGCGTCGGTCATCGCTTGCGTCTGAACCTTGCGAAACAGGCGGGCGTGACTTATCGCGACCGAAAGCTGATCGGAAACAGTCTTGACCATCAACACTTCTTCGTCTTCCCAATTGCGATGGGCGTTGTCGTCTTCGATCAACAGCCCGCCGATCACGGTGTTGCGATATGAGATTGGTACTTCCAATGAACACGGAGTAGCCAATCGGCCGTCGTGATCCTCGGGACTCGGTGCATTCGCGCGAAAGTTTTCGGGCGACCATTCGATCGCGGCCCGCTGGACGGATTGGATCGGTGAAGTGGCCTCTTTCTCCTGGTTCTCGCTGCCTTCCTCCGGCATTTTGAGAGGCAAGTTGGCGTCGCGATGAAGGTCTTCAGGCCGCTCGTAGATGCTAATGCCTTCGGGCATGTTTGTTCCCTCTTGCCATAGCACAAGAGCGGCACGGCGTGCCCTCAAAGCATGTCCGACCTCTTCCACTGCCGCTTGAAGTATGGGCTCGATTTCGAGCGTGCTTGAAATCGCAGAGCTTATGCGATTGGTCGCCATTTCGAGTTCGTTCTGGCGCTGCATAAGCATCGTTACCTTGGTGGTGAAAGTCAGCGCGAGCCTTAGTGATGGGCTATGCGGTGTGCAAGCATTTACTAACGTTTCGAACCTCTCGCGCTCGAGTGGGACTTGAATGCCAACGCGCGCCATTAGGTATTCGATAGCGGTGAACACGACGTTGGGGTCAAATGTCCACACCATGTCATAGGAGTGGGTGTTCCTTTCATCAGGAATAAGACACGACGCCAGAAGTCCGCAGAAACGGGGCTCCATCACTAATATAAACGGTCCAGTTTCGATCCCATGATAATCGCGTTCCTCCAGGGCGCTGAGTTTGAATGCCGGCTCGGGTTGCCATGCGCGCCCACTGCATTCGGAGTCGCAAGAGAAGAGATAGACTCGGCGCGCGGCGGCTGCCAGGGCTGCCAGGCGTTTCTTTTCTCGCCCAGGCTCGCTATTCAAACAGCGCCCCTCGATCACAAGCGCCGACAGTTTGTGCTCGGTTACGACGTCTTCAAAGTAGCGAACGAGGCGCGAGACCGTTTGTTGGTTGCAGCGCACCGGGGCAAACTCCTCCCGGTGTTGATCAGTAAGCACATAATAGAGCGAGTGCATCAATCAGGAGTCTCTCGGATTTGGGTTACTCGAATGGGGACTGACGGGCTGCATCCAATTCTACCTTGCAAGAAGGGAGTGTCAATTCTTTTCATATTTCGCTGGTGGCCTCGGGACTCAACAGGATCGGCTGGTTAGAGTCCACCGCAAGGTACTGTGTAGTTTTTTCATACGAATGCGGAAAGTCCTACAACAAAGCTGAGCAATTCCGGACCGCACAGCCCCCAAATCCCTGATATTTGATTGGTAAACCATCTGTACCGACAACCATTTAGTGGCACGACGCTCGCTCTGAAATTCCGGTAAGCCAGACGCGCCATTCGTTTTAGCTGGCTTATGTCATCGGCGCTTGACCCCTGAGGAGGTAGAACGATGTATAAGTTGGTTTGTGTCGCTCTAGTGATGGCGTTTGCGGTTGCGCTTGAGTCTGGTTGCGCCACCAAAAAGTACGTGCGCAACCGAGTCGCGGAGCGAGTCACGCCGCTGGAAAATCGCACCGGCGAGCTCGAAGAGACGTCGCGCAGGAACACTCAACAGATCGGTGAGTTGAGAGCGGGCGTGGATGACGTCCGAATCCGAACAGATAAGGCTCAAGCTACGGCCGACCGCGCAGCGTCGTCTGCTGAACAAGCCAACACTCGAGTCTCCGGTGTTGAGCGAAACGTAGAAGATCTGCGCGCGAATCTTGACAAGTACACGGTGCAGGCCAGGTCCATGGTCTTCTTCCGGCCCGGGAGCGCGGTACTGACCAACGAGGCGATGGCACAGCTTGATACCCTTGCCTCGCAGATCACGGACCGCCGCGGGTTTGTACTCGAGATTGTAGGATACGGCGATTCGGATAAGGCAACCAACTACAATCAGAGCCTCGCGCAGATGAGAGCCGAAGCGGTTCAGCGCTACTTGGCTGACAAAAACAACGTTCCACTGATGCGAATGTTTGCGGTCGGTTTTGGCGCTGCGAGGCCGTCTATGCAGAATGCATCCACAAGTGAGTCATCTTCTTCTGGCAGTGCGCAAACGCTGCCTCGTCGTGTTGAGATTCACCTGTTGACCAACGCGGCTGTCGATCGAGCGCCTACGCGGCCCGGCGCGTCCGGAGCGTCCGCGCGCGCAACGCAGAATCCATAGTCACGGTTGCCGAACTACTGTGATCATTGGAGAGTTGGCGGCCGTCACGTGTTCCGTGATGGCCGCCAACCTGGGTCTTGTCCCTCCTATTGACCAGTCAGGTCCTAAGCTCGCCTTCCCCGTCCCCTAACAAATTCATTCCCGGGGGCTTAAGTGCTATAATTGTGGAGCAACCGGATTTAAGGTCATCGCATCACAAGCTGTGAGGTCATGGCCTACATCACAAACACGTTGACAATGCCCGTGACCGGCGAACGAATCCAACCAGCGTCCGACCTGGAACTGGCCAGGGCGGCGGCCGCTGGTGATTCGGCAGCGTTTGAAAAACTCTATGAGCAGCACCACCGGCGGGTCTATTCGCTTTGTCTGAGGATGCTCGGCAACGGTTCGCACGCGGAAGATCTTACTCAGGAGGTCTTCCTGCAAGTCTACAAGAAGATCGGTAGCTTTCGCGGCGATTCAGCCTTCACCACCTGGCTGCACCGGCTGACTGTGAATCAAGTTCTGATGCACTTCCGAAGGCGGGGGGTGAAGCTCGAGCACACAAGCGAGGAAGGCGACTTTACAAATGTCGTTGAAACGCCGCTGCAAAGCACTCGGCGAATCTCGATGGTGGACAAGCTCGCGCTCGAGAAGGCCATTGCCCAATTGCCTCCGGGCTACAGGACGGTTTTTGTTCTCCACGATGTGGAAGGTTACGAGCACGGAGAGATTTCGAGCCTGCTGGAGGTCACCATTGGAACTTCGAAATCACAGCTACATAAAGCGCGCATGCGGCTGCGCGAGTTGCTGACTAAAGGATAAGCAGTTAGGTGAGATCAAATGGTTTGCAAGCAGTGTCAAGAACTACTCTCTGAATATATTGACGGAGCCCTCGAGCTTGGGGAGCAGGTCAACCTCGAACGGCATCTCCGGGACTGCGATCCATGCCGCGCCGTCCGCGACGACTTGCTCCAGATAGTTCACTTTAGCCAGCAGCTTCCGGTGCAATCGCCGTCAACCGCGCTGTGGCCTCGGATTAGCTCAGATCTCGCCGAGCTGCGGCCGAGTTTTTGGGCGCGCCCGTTGAGGTGGTGGGCAAACTTCAGAACGCTTAACTTCAACTTCTCAGTCCCCCAGATGATTGCCGGAGCGGCGTCTCTTGCAATAGTGATCTCGATCGGAGTAATGCTGTCGCGGCACGACAGCGGGCCGATTCAGTTGGCCACCAGCACCGGTGGTCTCGCAACCTCTCAAGCAAGACCACTCTCGCAGGCGGACCTGCAGCAACTAGAGAAACAGATTAGTCAGCTAAGTGAAACGGTCGAGCAACGTAAGGATTCCTGGGACCCGGAGCTTCGGAACGCGTTTGAGCGAAATCTGCTGTACATTGACCAGTCCCTGGTCGAGTGCCGTCATCAGCTGAATGACAATCCGGCAGATGACGTGTCGCAGGAGCTGATGCTCAACGCTTATCGAGAAAAAGTCCGCCTGTTGGAAGGCTTTGAAAAGTTTTGACACCACGCGGCAAGCTCCTACGTTGAGGGTCTGGTGTTGCGAACGATGGTCCAGAAGAGCAGCCACACAAGACGCACAACGATGAAGTACTCGATACCGCTCTGTCTTTCCCTCTTCTTCTGTTTCACGATTGCCACGATCTCAGCCGACTCGCCATCGCGGTTCGAGCGCACTTACAGCCCCCAACACCCTGCTCACCTGACAGTCTCAAATGTGAACGGCAGCGTTCACGTCCCCTCCTGGGACAAAAGGACAATCCTGGCCCGGGCCAGCGCCGCCCCGTTTGTTGGGAACGATGACCAGGTTGCTGGCGACGATATTACGGTCACAACCAGACGCCACCTGAAGCTGGGCACAACCGACTTTAGACTTCCGGTTCCCGCATATCACC
>CAZOOE010000058.1:0-5014 GCA_964581275.1 uncultured Clostridia bacterium | reverse complement strand
CAAAAAGTAGCTTCACGTAGCTGGCGCTATCATAAGGCGACGTTCTCGGTCTGCCGCAAAAGCGATACACGCTTTCAGATCCTCATGTGTCAGATCAGGAAAGTCGTCCAAAATTTCTTCCTCTGTCATGTCTGAAGCTAAGTATTCCAACACTTCATACACCGTGATGCGCAGCCCGCGCACACAAGGCTTCCCGCCCCGTTTGTTGGGATCGATGACCAGGTTGCTGGCGACGATATTACGATCTCAACCAAGCGCAACCTGAGACTGGGCCGAGCAGACTTCGACGTTTCGGTGCCGCCTGAAACATCTGTGACGATCAAGAACATCGTGGGCAGGATTGAAGTCCGCGGCATAACCGGACACGTCAGCGTTCATTCAATCGACAGCGACGTGCACCTGATGAAAGTAAGTAGCCCTGCGGTCGACGTGATAGTGACCAGTGGCGACATCGTGTTTGACGGAGAGCTGCACGAAGGCGGCGCCTACAGTCTTCAATCGATGAGAGGCGACCTCGATGTTACGCTGCCGGCCGCAACCCCCTTCAATCTCAATGCTCGCGCGTTAAGCGAGAACATAAACCTCGGCTCATTCCTCTCAAGCCTGTCAGGCTCATCTCGTGGGCCCAAAGGGGTCTCGGGCACCTACCTCAAGGGTGGCTCTCGGCTCACCCTCACCGCATACGCCGGCCGCATCCTGCTGCACAAGAAGTAACCCATCGGGACTCTTTGGCTGGCATTTAGCACTGCTCCTGGGCTCGAGAAAGCCCCTAATCTTTTGTGCCGGGTTGAGTGACACGCCGTGCACGGAACATTTGCAGGACCAATTCGTAGTTTTCGAGTCAAACGCGGCGTGGATAATTCCTTCAGTATATGTTATAAGAGAGTTTGATCTGAAAGGGCGTCGGTAGCGCCCCTTTTGGCGGCCCCTGTAGATTCATGCTGATTCGATTGGACAGAGAGTTGCTCGTTTGATGGGCAAAGGCGAAGTCAACCCCGATCAATTGACCGCGCGTGTGGACGATTCGCCACAACGCGGGTGTGGCAACATTGGCATCAGCCGCGATCCCGCAACTTTCGACGATTACATCGACGAAAAGCCCGATCGAATACAACTGGACGCGGTTCTCCCGTTCCTCGAGGAACGCATAGCATTCAAGCTGCCCAGCGAACTCAAGCACCTCGACTGCGTGTTGGACTATCTGAACGAACGAATGCTTCGGCTAGGGATTGTTAATGCCGACGATTCGGAAGTGCTAATAGCGTTGGACGAAGCGATTGTGAACGCCATCAAACACGGCAACAAGTGCGATCCACGGAAGGCAGTTCATATTGTGGCTGAATTCAGTGCCGAGGGTGTGCGATTTACCATCGCCGATGAGGGCATAGGCTTCGAAAGGGAGAAGGTCCCTGATCCTACGGAGCCGTGCAGGCTGCTTGAGCCAAACGGGCGGGGACTCCTCCTTATCAACCATATTATGGATGAAGTGCGCTTTAATCAGTCCGGCAACCGTTTGGAAATGTTCAAGCGTCCCGTCAATAGACCGCAGGCTCATGCCAACTCTTCTAACGGCAAGTCAAAAGCAGAGTGACAGCCGCGCCATTTTTGAGTTCAAGCTTTAGTTGGTCTAGTTTTCACTCCATTCTGGGTTCAAGGTTTAGCTTTGCTTAGCTTGTCTAGTTCTCACCAAAGCCGATTGCAGTCCTAAGAGCGAAGATTGCTGCGAGTGCAATCAGACCAGCTGAAGACTGAAGCCAAGCGGAGAGCTTCTCACTCCACATCCAGCGGTCCGGTTGTGCGGCCGACCGCGCGAGCCTTTAGTTTGCCTTCCTCGCCCCCACGCTGCTCAGTGTCCATCGTTTCTCGCCATTGCGGACGCAGCAAATTTAGCAGCGCGATAGCGCGGGTTCGATCCGAGAAGTCGTCGCTCATGACCCTCCGCGAGCACTGTTCATCGTAACCGTATTTGACTAGGGCGGAACGCAGACGGTGCCGGGCTTCTCGAGTGCCACTGTTGAGCGCATCGATAAGGGATACCTCAAACAACGCTCGATCCTCAGCCGACATTTGCTTGATGAGCCGCGGGTTCGGGTCGTCACCCGAGCATAGCCGTTCGACCTCGCGTGACACCCACTTCGGATCACCTTGAAACGCCGCGCTAACCGGGCCCACAATTGTCCCCCTCAGCCGACGCCTTCGCCTCAGCCTCCCAAGGTAGATCACTAATACCAACGCGGCCAACTCAACGAGCGCAAATGCTGTGACCAGCAACCACCCGCTCGACTCATTTTCGACCAAATCCATGCCCAGCCTGGTCGCACGAGCCAGAACCCTCTCTCGGCTTGAAGTCGGAGCATTTAGAGCAAGATACGTTCCCTGAGCGAGGACTGGCCTATCACATAACGCGATTGGAGGATAAACCTTCGTTATCGTCCAAAACTAGCGGTTGCGCCCGGGCACAGAATCGCGGGCCCAGAGTCTCTTTCTGTCACTGAATTTCCCAGCAAAGGTGGAAGGCGGAGAGCAGAAGGCGGAAGGCGGGAAGGCGGAAGGCGGAAGGCAGAAGGCAGAAGGCAGAAGGCGGAAGGCAGAAGGCGGAAGGCAGAAGGCGGAAAGCTTTTCGCCTTCCGTCTTTCCGCCTTCCGTCTTTCGTTTACGGACGAGCCTTATACTTCTCGTACAACTCGGTGTGCCGGCTGGTGAGTGGTATGTCGCGCCCGTTGATGAACACGTGCTTTATCTGAGTCCTTATCTCAAGAGGGTCGCCGTCAGTCACAATCAGATTCGCAATCTTCCCCGCCTCAATCGAACCAAGCCGATCGGCAACGCCAAAAATCTCGGCCGGATAAATCGTGACTGCCTTGAGCGCTTCTTCCTTCGGCAAACCGAATGCGGCTGCCATTCCCGCATGATAAGGAAGGTTCCTCGAATAGGCTGAATCGTTGGTCTGGAAAGCGATCTTCACTCCAGCTTTTGACAGTAATCCGGCATTGGTGAAGGCTGCGTCATACGGATCATCTTCCCTGACAGGAACCCTCAGCACCGGGCCTACGATTACCGGAATGTTCTTCGCCTTGAGCTGGTCGGCCACTCTATACGCCTCGGCGCCTCCCGAGATGATTGCTTTTAGCTTCATCTCGCCGACAAACCCGATGGCGCTTTTGATGTCGCGCTCGAGGTTGACGTTTATCACTACCGGCATCTGGCCGCGCACCACCGGGATCAACGCCTCGAGCTTCAAGTCTACGTTCTGCTTTGGCAGGCCTGGGTCCTTTGCTCGCGCGTCTTTCGCGTCGCCGTACGACGCTGCATCGCGCAGGATTTTTTTCAGGCTTTCAATCTGCTTCTCCTGTTCCCGCCGCAACTCAGTGGCCGAGCGCTGCTGTCCTCCGAACTCCCCTCCGAATCCGCGACCACCGCCGCCGCCCGGCCAGTTGATATGCATCGCGACTGGGGATTTCAACACCATCTCACGCGGAGTCCAGCCGTCGAGGTTCAGGATCGCGCTTTGCCCCGCAATCAGCCCACCGCGCGGCGCGCTGAGCGCAGTGGTGACTCCGTTCACGCGAGTCACCGCGATGTGCGAACTGTCCGGATGAATAGCCACGTCCACATGGATATTTGCGTTGTTATCACCGATCTCGCTGGTGTCAACCGATCCGGCAACTGAGCCGATCTCAGTCAAGCCAATCTCGGTGTCTGCGTCCATCATTCCCGGGTAGACCGACAAACCTTTTCCGTCGATGACTTTTGCGCCCGGCGGTACTGACGCAGTCGCGCCGACTGCGGCGATCTTGCCGTTAGCGATGACCAGTGTTCCGCTCTCGATCACCGGACCGGTGACGGTCACTATCCGAACGTTGCGGATCGCATAGCTCTCTGACGGACCCTGAGCTGAGGCAACGCGAACGCCCGATACGTTCCAACCAAATCCGAGCGCGGCGCAAATCAACGCAGTGAATACCAGAACTGTTCTTTTGCTGCACATCATTCGTCTCCCGGAAGTCCGACAAACGCCAGTTTGTCGTCCTTTGTCGTTCTGTAGTTCGTCGCTCGCAATCGAGGCCAGATTGGACCGACGACAAACTTCAGGTTGTCGGACCTGTAAGTCTGTCCGCAAACGTCGCGGTTATGGCTCATTCGGGCGCGGCGATTCATTCGGGCGAGGCTGAGGTTCGTCCGGTCTTTCGACACGTGGCGGTTTTGGTCCGGCGCGCTGATCTCGCTCACGCTTGATCAAGTCAGCCTTCTCGCGTTTGAGCACCTCGCGTTGTTTGAGATCCTCATTGCGATCAAAGTAGACCTCGCCTTCAATCATCGTCATCTCGGCCATGGTGTAGACCGAAAACGGATGCTGGTTGAAGATCACCAGATCTGCGTCTTTGCCGACATCGATCGAGCCTACGCGTTTGTCGATGCCAAGTTGAACGGCCGGATTGAGCGTCACCATCCGCAAAGCTTCTTCTTCGGCAACGCCGCCGTATTTCATGGCCTTTGCCGCCTCCAGATAGAGCCGTCGGGCCAACTCATCGGAGTCGGAGTTCATCGAGACGATCACGCCCTGCGAAGCCATCAGCGCAGCGTTGTACGGAATCGCGTCATAGGCTTCGAGCTTGTATGCCCACCAATCTGAGAAAGTCGAACCGCCGGTCTTGTGCGCGGCCATTTCCTTTGCGACCTTGTACCCCTCGAGCACGTGTTGAAGCGTCTGCACATGAAAGCCCAGTTCGTCGCTGAGATTGAGCAGCATGAGGATCTCGTCATCGCGATAGCTGTGCGAGTGGACCATCCGCTTGCCCTGGAGAATCTCCACCAGCGCATCGAGCATCAGATCGCGCCGTGGGGGGATCGCGTTCTTGTCGGTAGCCTTCCTTGCGTCGTACTCCTGCCACTCGCGCATGTAATCCTTGGCTTTGACAAACGCCTCGCGGATGGTTTCTTCGACTCCCATCCGAATCGCAAGGAAGCCCCCCGGCGCTTTACCCTGTCTTCGCTTACCTTTTTACTCTTTTTT
>CAZOOE010000057.1:0-19900 GCA_964581275.1 uncultured Clostridia bacterium | reverse complement strand
GGTAAATGGGTAAAGGTGAGCACCGGTACAATGAAAAGCACAACTTGGGCCCCGGATCACCTCCCGGTCAACAACGTTGTGTTTGGGCCCGAAAGCTGGAATATCCCAATACACCCGGAGCGACGGATCAAACGCGGTGATATCGTAGTATTCAAATTCCCAAGAACACCAGAGACCAACTTCGTAAAGCGTGTAATTGGGCTTCCCGGCGATACCGTAGAGTATGACGGGCACACCAACACGGTCTACATCAACGGCCAGCAACTGCCCGAACGCCAGGTGTTTGTCGAGCCTCAGTACAACAACGACGACGCGTCGCCCCTCGAGCCGGTTCGGACTGACACCGACAAGCCAGGAGCGGAGTGGACGGTTTACTACTACCAGAACGATCACGAAAGCGTTGCCTCGAGCTTCAACGATGACAGCGCAAAATATGGGACCAGACAGCCCTTCAAAGTACCGGTAAAGGGTGAACCGGTCCCAGATGAAATTAGAGGCGACCCGCAGCTTCAGCGAATCTACGACGCCGACAACGACGGGCGATACGACAGCGACCAGTACTTCTGCATGGGAGACAACCGCGATAACAGCCTCGATAGCCGATTCTGGGGCACGGTCCCGCGAAGCAGTATCGTCGGCCGAGCCATGTTTGTGTATTGGTCAATCGACCGCAACAACAATGGCGAAGGCAGCTCGAACCCGGTTATAGATTTCTTTACCAGGTCGCGTTGGTCACGCACCGGCAAGTTCATCAAGTAGGATAGACTTCAGTCTATGCCCGATCTCGATAGCGTAAAGTCCCTCGACGCTCAACTCGAGGATTTGCGTTCAAACATCAGTGACCTGGGATACCAGGTTGACTCCTCCAAGACAAAGACCGCAGCCGCGCTGGGGACCGGAGTCTTTCTGTTGTTATTGGCAGTCGGCGCGGTTTATGACCTGGCGGTAGGCAAAGGTGGCGTGTGGCTGAGGCTAGGGATAACCCACGAAGCTCTTATTTGGATTACCGTCGTGCTTGCAACCAGCGCAACGATCCTGTTGACGCTTGGGTTTCGCCGCGTGAGTCACCTAGATATCAATGGCGCAAAGGCGAGGCTGGAGCAGATGGAACAGGAGTACTCGGATATGGTCGAGCGCAGAGACGGGGATGCGACGAAGCGGTTGTGAACAGCTTGATCCCCATGCCTGGGCGAAGTCGATGCTAAAAGACTTGGAATCTTAACGCCAATAACCCGCCGCCCCTGTTAGGACTTCAGCTTCTCTTGAAGCATCCTGTCAGCGGCTTCCTTACCGGCGGTTTTGTGGGTGCTTACGATGTCGCGGGAAACTTCGGCGATCCCGTCGTGAATTACCGCACAAATCTGATAGGGACTGTAGCCCCGGCCCATGAACTCAACAAACAATGGGATGAGTGCCTGATTGGCGAGCTCCTTTAGCTCGAGCCCGTTCTGGGTGTAATGATACGGTGATTCTCTTTCCACGAGTACTCTCTCATCTGGACTGTTCATACACCGCCTCCTATCAATTTCCAAAAGGGGAGAAACATTTGCAACCAGGATTCCTGGCTGGAACGATATTGTGCCAGATCGGACGCCCTCACCGCATCCCGGGAGGAGCAGCCCGACCTCAGACGGTGAACGGCGTCGCCCGCTGGGATCGTCAACCGATGGGCAAGCGTTGATCTACTGCGGAGGGGCTGATTTTTCCGGTTCAAAATCAGGCACAACTGGCTCGTAGGCGGCCGCAGCTGAGCTTCCCCAACGCATCTCAGCGAATGCGCAGCGGACTTGAAAACATATGCGGACCAGCTCGGACCTCGCCTGTCCATAATCGAGCTGACAATCATTGATACACACTGCCAATGGACTCCCGTCGCATCCTTGAACCGCTCGTTGTTTCTTTGTGCTCATGATATTCCCTGTGCTCCTAAGGACGGAAAACGGGGACCAACTTATTCGCTTTTTAGTTCAATGAGTATTCCACCCCAGTCAGTGGCCGGGCAAGACCTACCCTCCTGCCGTTCCGATTGGACGCAGACTTGAGCAACATCTTAGCCTTCTATAGAATGACTTTCCGGCTTGCGGCCGCAGGATTTGCGTTACGATGCTCAAACAAGTGATTCATACTTGGGAGCGCAAGCTCTCTCGTAGAGACGACAACCGAGTGTTCAGACCGTTTGAGTGGGGTATCGACGCGCTCGATCCGCAGCTCTTTTTCGAACGCTCTGCGGCCAACGGGGGCGGCGAGCGTGAGGCAGTTTTCAGATTCAACGATCGAGCGATATCCGACAGCAATCAGTTCTTTTCGTGGGGTGGTGTCCCTGACTTCCGGTTTGAGGACGGTTGGCTGGCATTCCAGAGCGCGATAAAGACGCCGTTTGAAGAGAACAATACCGCATGGGCCCGCTATTTTCCGGTAACCGGACCAGCAGGCTCGTTGAATGGATCGCGCGATAGCGAAATTGCCCGGGCGCGCGGCCGTGCGGTTGTCGTTCTACCCCATTGGAACGCGAAGGCCCAAGAGCATGTGACATTGTGCGGGTTGCTTAACCGCACCGGGATCGCCGCGCTGCGTTTGAGCTTGCCCTATCATGATCGGCGAATGCTGCCCGGCTTTGAAAGGGCCGACTACATGGTGAGCGCAAACGTCGGTCGAACCCTCCAGTCAAATAGACAGGCGGTGCTCGATACTAGAGCTGCAGTCCATTGGCTCACCGCGCAGGGCTATGATCGGATTGGTATCGTCGGAACAAGCCTCGGCTCCTGCATAGCGTTCCTGACTTTCATCCACGAACCACTAATAAGCGTCGGCGTTTACTATCACGTTTCGAGTTATTTCGGAGATGTGGTTTGGGATGGACTCACCACTGCTCATGTCAGGCGAGGGCTCGAGGCGGCTCTCACCCGCGATGACGTCAGAAGAGCGTGGCTTGCTATTAGTCCGAATGCTTACGTCGGGAGATTGGCTGGAGATCAGCGACGCAGCCTCCTGATCTCGGCTCGGTACGATCTGTCATTTACACCGGAGCTTTCCCGGTTGTTGTTTGAAGAATGTGACCGGCATGGTTTGAAGCTCGAACGCGCGATACTTCGTTGCGGGCACTACACGTTGGGACGTGCGCCGTACAAGTACTATGCAGGCTACCTGCTAGCCAACTATCTGCGAAGATATCTTTGACGCAAAAAGTCCAAGCCGTTTATTGGAGTCAGTGGCCGACAGAGATAAACAGCACATACCGTCTTTTTTGCGATTGGATCGCTTAACAAACACTGTCTGCTATAGATAAGATGCGATCGAGGTCCCGGTAGCCGCCGTTTACCAGTATCTTGCGCGTCGTCCTTTCAACCTTTTCTTCCTCGCCGGACCTCAGCTCTAGGGGAAGATCGACCCTTTGCAGCCGCTGGCCGAATCTAACGACATGAACCAACTCGTGTGTGAGCACGTAGGTCAGCAGCGATGCCAAGCCCAGTTCCGAATCGCGCGCTGCATCCAGTATGCGATGGTCTTGAAGGCATATCCGGAAAAGATCGCCTTCCTCCAACACTACCGAGCCCGCCTGGCGTTTAAAGGCATAGCAAACGGTTTGGGCAAGAGCCGAATCAGTGACTTCGGATGAGTCCAGCGAGCGGAGCGTTCTCACCTCGTAACGCATCTGAAGCCATTCTCTCGGAGCGACGCGGTAGTAGTCCGAAACAAAACCAGCCGCTCGCTCGCTCGCGCTGCTGACGATCCTCAACTGACGCGGATTGAAGAGATCCTGATTGCGCAATGTGTCCTCGGAACTCCGGCAATTCAAACTTTATTTGGAAATCTATGTCGGCGAACGATGCGAAGTCAAGAAGTACGGAAAGCGATACATTGCTGCGCTCTCTTGTGTCGTGCTAGTATGCGAATGATTAATCATTCCTATCGGAGGCTTCCGTCTATGCCTATATACGAATATATCTGTGAGAAGTGCGGTGCGCATATTGAGGTGATTCAGAAAGTAAGCGATCCGCCGCTAAAGCGATGCACCAAGTGCCGAGGCAAGCTTGAAAAGACCGTATCGCGGACGAGCTTTCAGCTCAAGGGCTCCGGCTGGTATGCATCAGACTACTCGCGCAAGGACTCTGGAAGTGAAAAGGGCGCTCCCGCTACCAAGGATAAGGCCGAAAAGACTTCCGACAAGAAGTCAGAGACCCTATCCACGCCTGCAGCCTCGGGCGACAGCGATTGAGCAACGCGAACACAACCCACCGTTCTAGGTTAAGGCCGGCGTTGACGCCGGCCTTTTGTTTGCTTCGAGATACCCAAACGACACTACTATTGAGGTGCAAGCCGGGGAATGCTCGTCGTTCTACAATCGAGTAACACAGCTGGCCGTTACTCAGAGGCGCTACCAAAAACCAACTTCGGTGAAGTCGAGAGCATCTCAAGATTGCATTGACAAACTATTTTGGTGAACGGATCGTAGTAATAGATTGAAAGGAGTGAACGATGGCTAGCTTCCGGGACCCGGCGAGGACGTTTGAACCGATCGAGGTCATCGAACGCCTGCTTGAGATAACAGATTACTTGGGGCATGAGCCAGTGCTATACCTGTCGTCAAGCAATGACCTGGCTACATATCTGGACTCGTTTGGCTTTGATATCTACAGTTTGACCGCCGATACTAGCGCCGCCTTTGGGACGGCTTCGCGCAGCGTCTTGATTCTACCTAATGGCAGTCGGTCGCACGATAGCCTGACAGCACACTAAAAAGGCAAAAGTGACAGGAAAAGGGCAAGCGTGAGAACCCTCACTCTTGCCCTTTTCGGTCTTGTGTTCGCCTTGTATTACCCCCGCTTTTGTCCTTTTCTGACATCGGCCGCCGGCTTCTGTGAGTCCAGAAGGTCGCTACGCAGAAGCTCAGCAAGTCCGACGTCCCCGCTGCTAACAACTTTCCGTTTAGACACGGCCGCCCGTCCGAAGACCGGGAGGGGAGCCAGTTGCCCTGCTTTCCGAGCGCGGAGAGCTGTACGGTAGCGAGATTCGCGTGGGTTAATCTCGTACGCGGCACGGAAGTGTTCCTGAGCCATCAACAGGTTTTCTTGTCGCAGATAGATCAGTCCTAGATGATAAAGCGCCGCGTCGAATTTCGGATCCATCTCGACGCAACGGCGCAAGTGCCGAATAGCGACCTCGGTCCGCCCCTCCTCAAGGTATGCCCGGCCGACGAGATAGTACATTTCTGGGGTGGGCTTCAACCTGAGCGCCCGCTTCAAGTGCATGAGCGCTTCCCGGACCCTCCCCTCGCTCACAAGGATTCTCCCGAGACCGTAATGAGCGACAAACGAGTTTCTCCTGATCTTAAGCGCTCGACTTAAATGTTGCTTTGCGGAATCGAAATCACCGTCATCGCCGCAGATTACTCCCAACATCAACCGCGCGGTGTAGTCATCCGCCTCCTCCTTGATGGCGCGCTCCAGATAAGCGCGAGCCAGCGCGGGTTTGTTGAATCGAAAAAAGTGTTCGCCGACGAACAGGGCCAGAGTGACGTTCGCCGGGTCGAGCACGAGAGCCTTTTCGAAGTACCGAATGCCACGCTTCGCGTTGCCTTCGAGGAAGAGATCGGCGCCGGTGTCGAGCAATCGCGCGAACAGATCGAAGTTCTCACCGCCGAAGCCGCCGAGCATGTGCTCGATCCGCTTGTCGAATTCCTCCTGTTCGCTCGCCTCCTCGTAGTGCTCTGCGATCCGGTCGCGCCACAACGTCTCAAGCTTTCCACCTTCGACCGCGCCCCTTTCGGAAAGGTGCTCCACCAAGGCATCGAGCATCGCGTGATCGTACAGCCCGCTGGTCGCCTGTCGATGGACAAGGTCAAGCACCAGCTCGAGCCGGTCCTGCGCGCGTGCCAGTTGAGATTCAAGCGAGCTGATACGTTCCAGAAGATGCTCTTCCAGAGTCGGCCTGAGAAGGCTATCAATACCGCCATACGCGACGGCGGCGGGAGTGTTGGTTATTATCATTAACCGCGCGCCGCAGACCACACACGAATCGCGGTTATACGGGTTCTCATGAGTGCATTGCTGACAGAGTATCATCTCTTGTACTTCTTAATCTAACGTTCTCTTCGCGAGCCACCCTCCCTCGAAATCGGCTCCAGCAGCCTGTTCCACGTCGAGCACCGCTTGATTCCGAAGGCGCTCAGTATTGATAAAATCCCTTGCCGGTCTTCCGACCAAGCCATCCTGCATCGACGTACTTCTTTAACAACGGACATGGCCGATATTTCGAATCGTCAAAGCCATCATATAACACATTCATAATCGCGAGGCAAACATCTAGTCCGATGAGGTCCGCCAGCTGAAGCGGACCCATCGGGTGATTCATTCCGAGCTTCATTATCTGATCGATTGCGGCGGCAGTCGCGACACCTTCGTACAGGGCAAAAACCGCTTCGTTTATCATCGGCATCAACACTCGGTTCGAGATGAAGCCTGGCGAATCATTGACCTCGACCGGCGTTTTTCCCATCGCCTCCGCCAATTGGCGCGTAGCTTCGTAAGTGCCGTCCGACGTCGCAACGCCGCGAATTATCTCAACCAGTTTCATTAGCGGGACTGGATTCATGAAGTGCATGCCGATAAAACGGTCGGGCCGCGAGGTTACCGCCGCGAGCTTCGTTATGGATATCGAACTGGTGTTGCTTGCTAGTATCACTTCCGGTCTTACGGTCTGATCAAGCCGCCGAAACAAGTCCATCTTTACGGTCAAGTCCTCGGTGATAGCCTCAACCGCAAAGTCCACCTGGCGGAGGTCTGCCAGATCCATGGTCGCCTTGATCCGCGAGACTATCTGCTGCTTTTCGTCCGGCGTCAATCGCTGTTTATCGACATCGCGCTGGAGGCTTCGGTCTAGGGTTGAGAGCCCGCGGCCTAGGAACTCTTCCGTTACATCCTGCATTACAACCGAGAATCCGGCCCGCGCGAAAACCTGGGCGATGCCGTTTCCCATTGTTCCGGCCCCGATGACTCCTATTGATTCGATCACTTCAACCTCCCAGTGCTCGACACAGCCCGAGTTGTTAACAGCCAGGCCAAGCACAATCATCAACCACTAAAGCCTGACCGGGTTGACGAAGGGCTCTGGACTCACTTGATAGACCCGCCCCGCAACTGATCGATATGCGTTCTTACGTCATTCCGATCCTTGGCGTCGGGCGGCGCAAGTTCCAGATATTTCTGCAACTCCATGATTGCCCTTGGAGTGTCTTTGAGGCCCTCCAATGTGAGACCGAGTTTGAGGTGCACCGGCGCGAACCGCGACGGAGCGGCGCTAAGGACTTTTTCAAACATCACTCGTGCTTCCTCGAAACGCGCCTGACTGAAATAGAGCTCGCCGGCGTGGTACCAGCCCGTCGGTCGGGGCCAGATTTCAATTGACCTGGTAATGCTGCGCTCAGCATTTATGGAGTCCTTTCGCTCCAGGCAGAGCAGTCCGAGGTTGAGATAAATAGTCGCGAGGCTAAATCGCGTCATCGGATCTTCGCTCACCGCTGTTGTCGCGCGCTCAAGATAGTCGATTGACTTGTCAAGTTTCCCCGACGCGCGAGCGAAGTAACTGAGATTCAGGTAGACCGTCGCACACTTCGGATCCACATCGAGCGCGGCGAGTTCCTCCGCTTCCGCCTCCTTCGGACGTCCAAGTTCGAAGTAGGTTTGAGCCAGAGACGAGTGCGCTTTGGCCGACCGAGGCTCGACCTCAACGCAGTTCTTGAAGACCGTCAACGTATCGTACCAGACGCCGTTCGACCTTATGTAAACGGCTCCCCACACGAAAACGATTACAACCGATAATCCAGGCGCCACGAGAGGCCTGCGCTGTTTGAGCCAACTAACCGCGGCAAGCCGTTCAACCCCAAGTGCGAGCGCCAGGCATGCACCCATTGACGGCAAGTACAGATATCTCTCTTGTATCAGGTACTCCGGATCGAAATGACTAATCGCCGCAAGCGCGGGCGCGAGTGTAATGATGAACCAGGCGGCCGCAAATCCGAGAATCCGCGATCTGGCTAGCACTATGCACACCAGAATAACCGCAAGAAGCAACATTGGCACTATGAACACGATATCAGTGATGCGGCTCACCAGCATAGTATAGTGCTGATAGCTGTATCCGGCGGGCACGAGCATGAGGCGAAGGTACTTGATGGTAGCCAGGGGAATGGTAGCTAGCGCCCTCCCGAAAGGATATCTTGGCCCGGTTCCAAACAATACTACCTCGAGAACGGTATACCGCATTAGAAAATAAACGGACGCCGGGAGAGCAAACAGGCCGGCGCGTACAAACGCGGTGGCGGATTTCCGCCCAAGCGAATTGGGACTCTCGAAATAAAACAGTTCGCAGTAAACCACCAGCAGAGGCAGCGCAAGCGCAGTTTCTTTACTCAGAAGTGCCGCAAGGAAAAACACGAGCGCAGCCGCCATCAGATACCGACGACCGCCCTTCCGATAACCGATATAGAAGTAAAATGCCGGTAGTAGGAAGAGCGACATGAGCGGGTCGGTTATGCCTGATATCCAGGCGACCGATTCCGAATGGGCGGGATGAACGGCAAACAAGCTCGCGGCAATAAGCGATAGCCGGGGGCGCTCGGTTACTTTAGCAAATGTGATGAAGACGAGCAACGTAACTGCGGCATGAATCAGCACATTCACCAAGTGCCAGGCCCATACCGTAGTGCCGAACAGAGCATAGTTGATAGTGAGCAACACATTGAAGATCGGCCGATAATAGGAATCGACGGTGAATAAGATATCGCTTGCAGCAAAGGCCCACACACTGGTGGTAAAGGCGAGTGGCAGGTTCTTCAATTGCTTAATGAAGTTGCTGTTCAGCACCTGCTGATAGTCGTCGGCCGCGTACCTGTTCCACAGGGAATTGGCCGACGTTATCAGCGCAAGCGCTACCGGGACGAGCGCGTAAACGATTCGCCTCTTTGCGGGCGCACGGGAACTCTGCCGCTCCTCCGGCGGGGCAGTCTGGCCGATCGAAGTTATGGTGGCGTTGCTATTGTCAACGGAGACCGTTGAGCTTTGGAATGAACGCTTCTTTCTTGGCATGTCACCGAGGGGCTCTGACTAATGCATTCGTTCGAACGCCCCGTGCGTATAACCTAGAGAGTGGATCCATGTTCGACGAGTTCATTCTATGCAGACGAATGTTAGAAGCGCAAGATTGCGGTCAACTGGACTCCGAGCAGGATCAGGCGGCTAAATCGAGAGTTCTTGTCGAAGCCGTTTGAGCATATAATCAAAGAACGGCCTGATCGATCCCTCCTCGATCGGCTTGAAAGTCGGATGAAAGGAATAATATGACTGGAGTCACTTCCTCAGGAATTCTAAAAGCCATAGCGCTAATAGTCGCGGTTGTGGGCGTGAGTTTTGCGCAGCCTCCGACCCCGTCCGGAGATTTGCTTGAAATGCTGCCCGATGGCGGTGCCGTGGCGGTAATAGACCTTCAAAGGATTACCGGAAGTCCCCTATGGGCTGCTCTCAACTCCGCTGAACTCCGCAAAGGCGCGATTGAGAACGCACAATCCGAGATTGCCAATCTGGGGGTGCGATTGAGCGAGGTGCACACGGTCGCGCTGGTTTTTCCCGCCACGAACCGAAGTAAACCGATTGTGGCGATAACCGGAGGATTCGAGCAAGGATTGCTGCTCGAGCATCTGCGATCCGGCGGAAAGGTTAAGCTCACATCCGAGAAGTACAAAGGCTTCGATATTTGGGACGCCAAACCAATCCAACCCACTTCCTCATCACGGGACAGTTCGGAGCCGCGAACCCCTCCCAAGACGGATCCGGACCCGCTCATGAAGGACCACACATCGTTCACCTTTTACGATTCAAATACAGTTGTGGTCGGAAGTCCGGAAGGGGTGCGGGATTCGGTTGACGTACAGTCTGGTACAAAGCCCGGGATAGCCCAAAACACCAGGTTGATCGATGCGCTCACGCAGAACCCGGCGGCCGCAATCAGATTCGCCTTTACTATTTCGCCCGGAATGACCAGCGGGCTGCAGACGAGCGATCTGCCGCTTCCAGAGTTCTCTTCGATTTCGATGATATTTGGGACCCTCGACATTGGGTCCGGGATCGAACTCAATGCAACGCTTCGCAGCGACAATGCCGAGCACGCAAAGGTAATAGCTGAAAGGCTCAACGCGTTGCTTACTATGGCCAGAGGCCTTCTGGGTTCAGCGCGCGATAGCAAAAGGGCGTCAGTTTCAGAGGCGCTCAACACGATCAAAATCCTCAGCGCCAATGCCGATGTTAACATCACCGGCACCCTGCCGACGGATCTGTTGAACAGCCTGCTCCGATCGTCCGTCAACAATTAGCAGTAATTATCGACCCAAGTTTTGGTAATAATATACTTGACACAGTAGGCTATTTTATGAGACAATCGTCTCATGATGACAGAGAAACAACAAAGCTTCCCGAAGACGCTTCAAGAAGCGGTCATTTACTTCAACAATCCTGACAACGCGCATAACTTCATGGTCGGCCTTTGCTGGCCTGACGGCATTATCAAGTGCCCGCGTTGCGGTTCGGAGCAATACACCTACATATCTACTCGCCGAACGTGGCAATGCAAGAACAAGGCTTGCAAGAAGATGTTTACGGTCAAGCTCGGTACCTTGATGGAAGATTCCCCTATCGGCCTTGACAAGTGGCTTACGGCTATGTGGATGATCTCCGCCGCGAAGAACGGGATTAGCTCTTATGAAATCCACCGCTCGCTTGGAATAACTCAGAAATCCGCTTGGTACCTGATGCACAGAATCAGACTGGCGATGCAGACAGGCACGTTTGAGAAATTGGGTGGTAACGGCTCTCAGGTTGAAGCGGATGAAACTTTTATCGGCGGTAAGGCCAGATTCATGCACCGCAACAAGCGGGCCGTAAAAATTCAAGGAACGGGTGGAATGGGCAAGGTTGCTGTGATGGGATTGCTTGAGCGGCACGGCGAAGTCAGAGTCAAAGTAGTCGGAAATCGGCGCAAGCATACGCTTCAAAGCGAAGTCAGAGAGAATGTAGAATCTGGCAGTCAGCTTTTCACGGACGCACTGGAATCTTATAACGGGATGGACGAATACATTCATCAAGTAGTAGATCACGCTGAAAAGTACGTTGACGGTCAGATTCATACGAATGGACTTGAAAATTTCTGGAGCCTTTTGAAGCGATGCATCAAAGGCACCTACGTTAGTGTCGAGCCGTTCCATTTATTCCGTTACCTCGATGAGCAATCCTACAGATTCAACAATCGCAAACTTACCGATCAGCTTCGATTCTTAGCTATGTCTCGGATGATCGTTGGCCGCCGCTTAACCTATCACCAGTTGACTGGAAAAAGTGATATGATGTCGGCATGAAAGAGAAACAAACCGCAGAGGCCGACCGCTTCAAAGAATTCGCGAAGAAACTTGTTTCCGTTCCTAAGTCTGAGATTGATAAGAAGGCTGAGGAATACCATAAGGAACGGATTAGAGAGCAGAATGCTCATAAGAAAAGGTAGTTATTGACCTTTTACCTGATTAACTACACCCTTCATTGCTCGCCACGCCGCCAGCGTCCTAAAACCAAAAAATAATGTAAAGAAGAAGGACACTGCTGTCAGTCCAACGAAGCTAGCGAATACCATCGGCTTACTAATATCAACGGTGAATAGAACAATGCCAAACGCGATGAACGCACCCGCCGCTATACCTAATAATCCCGTCTCAAGTGAGGTTGTTTGTGTGGCGGTGCCAATACTATCTAGTTCCGGCTCAGAAATTGAATACATGTGTAGCTCTCTGGGATGCAGAACGAGGGCAACGGCATTGAGAGGAACTGGCTGAATTGCTTGTTCTGGAGCCGATTGAATTGCGTGCTCTCGTTCTGCCATCTCTTATTCCACTGCCTTGCTTAGACGGTCTCGCATCTCGTAGCGCGTGGTCAACTGCACCAAATTGATCAAGACAGTATTCGCGCACACTTTGCAGACCATGACTATAGACGGCAAAATTCCCAACGGCGGGAATGACGGGAGTGCCAATGCACCTTCCTCTAGAGTCAGCCTTATGACTCCCGCTGGAACAAGCCATTGCTGAGAGCCGCAAAGCGAACAACGAGTCTTTCCGTGAATGGCGCGCAGCCTGTGGAGTAATTCCTCCGGTGCCGTGCCGCTGAATTCGCCTTCGGCTTTCGGGAACTTTGTTTGCATTGTCAGGGATCATACACACCTCTCTCATACTGAGTCAACTATATTATTACCCAAGTTTTGGCTTCGATGGCCTTGCTTCGAACTTTGCTGCCTCGCCAGACCCATAGAAGCAAGGCCATTCGTTTTCTGTGTGGCCTTCTAGATGCCCCAACCCTCAGCCGTGGATCGACAGCAATTCCCTGATCTCGATAACCAGTGCACTGAACTGTACCGGCTTGGTAGCCGACCGATCAGCTCCTACCTCGAGGGCTTCCTTCGCGACGCCATTTCCGTAGGCGGTGATCGCCATTATCGGAATACTCCCGAACGCCGGCCGCGCGCGCAAACGCCTTATCATCTCGATTCCGTTCACATTTGGCATGTTTATGTCGGTGATTATCAAGTCAGGCAGTTCAGAGTCCGCGATGTCGAGCCCGGCACTTCCATCCTCTGCGGTGACCACTGTGAACCCCTCTAACTCCAGGAGCTTGGCCATCATCTCGCGAGTGTCGTCGCTATCGTCGACAACTAGTATTTTGTGTGCCACCGTAGCGTTTCCCCCCTAGGATCTTTTCAACTCCTGCGTCGCGCATAGCGGCCAAAATGCACGTGATGGCGCCGAAGCCTTCAGTCTGCCGATTCGTGTAAGCGCCGTCGTGGTGGGCTGCGCGTTTCAGTCGATATTCCAATGTCGTTGAGGCGCGGGTCGAGTCGACGGGTATTACCGGGCGAGGATTTGTCTCGCCAAATTGAGAAGCTATGCTTTCGTTGCTCGCAGAGTGTCCGGAATTCGCCGGCGACGGATCAGTCGTTGTCTCGTCGTAAGCGCGGAACCTGCCGCGGTTGTCCACCTTGAATCTCCTTCACGCTCAAAGCAGCTCAACCTAAGGGGTGCCCAGATTATATTTCAGTTGCGTTTCAGTGTCCACAACCATAGGACGAGGTGGATGCGGGCGTTGAAGCCGACTTGAATTCGTGCCGAGCCGCGGTATAGTCTTGCCCGCGATGACCGTTGAAACCAGAATCTCGGTTGAAGAGGCGAACACCGCGTTCTATCGCGCTCTTGAATCCGGGATGCTCGAACGTATGGATGACGTGTGGGCTCACGAAGACTGGGTGAAATGCGTGCACCCTGGATGGGATTTGTTGACGGGGTGGAATCGGGTGCGCGACAGTTGGGAAATGATTTTTGAAAGCGGTCAGAAACTGAGGGCCACGCCCTCTGACGTGTGGGTTCGTGTGGATGATGACTTCGCCTGGGTGACCTGCACCGAAAACATCACGGTCTTCAACGAGTCGAGCTTCGACTCGGCGCTGGCGGCAGCAACCAATCTCTTCGTCCTACGAGACGGACGATGGCTTATGGTCCATCATCACGCCTCTCCTATCCCAGTTGTAGTACCCGACAATTCCTCCGAGACGATTCAGTAGCTCCGAGTTTTCGGACGAAAATCCAGAAATTCAGCTCCAATATTTTGAATCGAAATACAGAATTCTGAATGTGAGCTGTAACCATAAGGGGGCTATCGTTTAGTCGCCCCTCGCAATCCAATACCTGTCGGGAACTCGAGTTGCTTTCCTTTGACACACACGTGGAGGAGTGTGCCAGTCCGATAACCCCGCCAACCAGAGATGTTTGAAAAGGAGAGACCAGATATGACAAGACGCATCACAAGTCTACTGATGCTGACTGCGTTGTTGACGTCGTCAATAGCGGTCGGCGACGCGCAAACAGCTTCCGCTACAATCGTCGGCACGGTTCTTGATCCGCAGGGAGCGGTGGTAGTCAATGCCAACGTGGTAGCCAGAAACGTAGACACTGGCATCGAACGAACGACCAAGTCAACCTCTGAAGGGCTCTACAGATTCAGCAACCTGGCGCCTGGTGTCTATGACGTGCGCATCGAGGCGCAGGGCTTTTCCAAGGCAGAAGTCAAATCCGTCAAATTGCAAGTGGGCGAACAGAGGGATGTCAACTTCAGCCTGTCGGTGTCCGGCACAACGGCGACGGTGGATATCACATCGGCTGAGCCGCTGGTAGAGACTAGCAAGACCGATGTTTCGAGTGTCATCGACAGCAAGACGGTTGCGACCCTGCCCACCACCACGAGCTTCAACGGCATCGGCGGCGTCGCCAATGATTATGCCGGCCTTGCATCGATTGCCCCGGGTGTCAAGTATGACCTCACTACGGTCTCCAGCGACCTCATCGGGCCTGGAGCGGTTAACAACCGAGGCATTCAGGTCAATGTCGATGGCGGCACCATCTCCGATCAAGTAGTCTCCGGTCGTGATTCGCTCGGGGCATCCGTCGAGGAAGTGAAAGAGTTTCAGGTCCTGACTAACAGCTACAACGCAGAATATGGCCAGTCTGGCGGCGTAGTACTAAACGTGATCACCAAGTCCGGGACCAACGGTTTCCACGGTGATGGACACTACTACACTCGCGGCCGCAACCTGACGGCGTCGAACTTCTTTTACAACACCAGCGACGCAGCTAACTTCCGGCGCGCGCCGTTCCACAAGTACGAAGGCGGATTCACCGCCGGCGGGCCATTGATCAAAGACCGGACTTTCTGGTTCACGAGCTTTGAACAGACCCGCCAGGGGGTGCCCCTTCAGCTGACGCCGCCTGGAGGCTCGATCAATCTCACGCAGCCCACAAAGGAAATATTGTGGTCCGCGAGAGTCGACCACAAACTCTCGGCCAACAACAGCATAACTGCGCGATTCAATGTGCAGCGCGACTTGACCGACAACCTGCTCGTCCAGATCGCCAACTTTGCCGCGCCCGAATCGCTGGTCGCCGCAGTCATCCACGATCACACGCTGAACGTCTCGCTGACATCCACACCGACGACCAGTATTGTGAACGAAGGCCGATTCTTCTGGCATCGACTCTTGAGCGCAACGCCGGTCAAAAGCGATCTGCCTGGCCAGCAGGGCGCGAACTTCTATACCGGCGCGGCATTCTGCTGTCCGCAGGGCGCAGATCAGAATCGCTATCAGTATGTCGACAATCTGTCGTGGACCCACGGCGCGCATACGGTGAAGACCGGTCTGAACATAAGTCACTTCCCGTATTTCTCGCTGTTCACGCAGTTCGCCTTAGGGCTGTACAAAGGATTCCCTCGGCCCGCGCCCAACCCCGGACTCCCGACCCAGTTCCAGGTCGGAATCGGCCCGGCGCAGGTCAACGCGACGGATAACATCTATGGGTTCTATGTTCAGGATATGTGGAAGCTGAAGTCGAACTTCACGATCAACTATGGCGTGCGGTACGACGTGGAAGACGGCGCCTTCAAGGGCGGCACAGTAAAGGCCGACGTAAAAGGCGGGTGTTTGCAGGGCAACGGCATCGTCCCTGCTTGCTCGTCGGACCACAATAACTTCCAGCCGCGAATCGGGTTTGCGTGGAGCCCGCATTTTGAGAACGGTTTCATGCATACGCTATTCGGCAACCCGGAACAAAGCGTGATACGCGCCTCGTTCGCCGAGGTAACTCAGCTTGCGTACCTCAACGTGTCTTTGGATTCGTTGAACTTCGACGGAGTAAACCTGTTCACGACGACGTTTAAGCAGCCTTCGGTGCTCGCGTTCTTCCCAAATCGCCCGCCGGACAGTTTCCTCTCGACGCTGAGGGCGCCGGGATTCTTCGGCCGGGTACGTCCGATTTCCAACGATCTTCGAAATCCGGAAGTGCGACATTTCAACCTGTCGATTTCTCGACAGATTGGTCGTTCCTTTGTGGTGGACGTCGGCTATGTGGGTGTCCTCGGATATGGACTGTTCGGAGAGCGTGACACCAATTTCCCGATCATCAAAGCGGACCCGAGCCATCCGGGCTTCTTCTATTTCGGCGCGAGACCGGATCCCCGCCTCGATGCAGTGCGCACAAACGAGAATTCGCGCTCATCCGCGTACCATGGACTGCTGGTAAGCGCGACAAAGCGCCTGTCACATCACTTTCAGTTTCAAATGGGCTATGCCTATTCGAAGCAGCTTTCGAGCTCCGAAGACTTCTTCGGACTATCTGAGCCCGGCGATGTGACTAATATCCGAGCGGAGCGCGCGCTCGCTCAGGGCGACACCCGGCATCAAGGCAACTTTGGTCTTGTGTTTGATACGGAGAAGCTGACTCAACGGTCGATTCTCAGACACGTAGTCAACGACTGGACGATTGGGGTTATCGGACAGCTTCAATCAGGACGGCCCTATCCCGTTTCGACCGGGGATGTTCCGTTCGCCACTTCCGCCTTCTTTGGCGCCGGTAACGAGAGTCAGCAGCGCCCGAACGTACTGCCGGACGGCACACTGGTTTCGACAAATATTGCCTCGGCCTTTGGAACGAACCTGAACGTTAGCCAGGCAGGGAGGGCCGTATGCGCCTGCCCGCAGACCACATTCCTCGCGCCGGCCGACGCAGACCCGCGCGGTTCCATCGACACCTTCACCGGTGATCTCGTCGACTTCCAGTTTGTCAATGGAGACCTTGTCCGGAATGCCGGCCATGGTGATCCTTACTACCGCTTCGATATGTCGTTTATCAAAGCGTTCCCCATCCACGAGAAGATGCGCTTGGAGATCAAGGCTGATGTATTCAACATCTTCAACCATCCGCTCTTCTTGCTGTTCAACACTAACGACGTCCTGAGCCTGATGGCGCCAAATCCTGATCCCAACTGCCGTGGGTGCCTCAACGCCCAAACCGGCCGCTACATCGGCGCCGACGGTCGAACGTTAAAGATTCAGGACCTGCAGAGCGGTCGCGTGAGTCGGGACCTTCAGAACGGGATATTCGCCACGTTCAATGCCAGCGGCAACCGAGGACAAGGCCTCGGCGATCCGGCGCTGACAGATATAACGCGGACCGTTCAGTTGTCACTCCGATTCAGATGGTGACCGGATCGACACGACGAACGCCGTTGTCACAGTCAAAATAAACAGAGGCGGGCCACCACGGGCCCGCCTCTGCTATCGTTTGCGGCAAGCGGTAGCGAGCGAAAACCCCGACTATCTAAAGGGACCGAGTCGCCGCTCGCTGCGGCTGGTGGTACTGACGTCGGTTCCGCACGCTTTATCGTTGACGCGAACGCAGGTCAGCGAGTTTTTCACGCGCTCGTTGCGCATCGTCGGAGCTCGGCTTCTGCTTAAGATAACTCTCAAGCTCAGCGACCGCATCGGCGACCCGATCTCGTTCCGCGTAGAGTTGACCCAGATAGTAGTGCGCAATCGCAATATCGCTCCCGCCCAAAGAAAGAGCCCGGGCAAATTCGTCTTCCGCTTCCTCGATGCGCCCGGTCTTCCAGAGAGTGATTCCCAGGTAGAGATGCGCGAGCGGCGCGCTTGCGTCGATCGAGATCGCCTCTCGAAGGGATGGCTCGGCACTCACGAAATCCTGTCTGCGCACATTGGCAATCCCAAGATTGAGCCTGGGATTGAGCGCTTGCGGATCAAGCGAGATCGACCGTTCGAGAGCGCGGGTCGCGTCTTCAATCAGATCAAGCTTCATATAGGCAACGCCCAGGTCGTTGTACGCTTGAAAGTATTCGGGGTAGATCGAAATCGCTCGCCTCAATTCCTCGACGGCCTCGCGGGTCTTGCCGCGTTTGGAGAGCTCAACAGAACGCTTATAAGCCTGGCGCGCTTTCTTTGGGATCGCGGCGTTTGCCTCTCGAGACGAGACAGTGTGACGCCCATTTTTGAGCCGTGTTCTGCTGTCTTCTTTGGGATTGAGGTATACACTTATCGCGATTACATCGGGGGAATAGCGAGTGATCTCAAAGCGCTCGGTAGTGGTGCTAAAGGTGCGATCATCAGATGGAACAACGATCGTGTAGGTGCCGGTGCTAAGGCTGCGCACTTCGAAGGTGCCGGTGGAATCCGTGAAGCTGTCGCGTATGATCTCCCCTTCGGGACCTTCGAGTCTGACCTTTATGCTTTGCGAGGCCGAACCATCGGGCATCAACACCCGAGCCTTTAAGCTCCGGTTGCGCTGGCCAGACACCGGAGCGGCGGTCATCGTAATTAAAAGCACAACGCTCGCGCACTTGGCAATGAATGTTCGATCCAGGATGCACATCGTACACTCTCCAGCTTGAACCGCGCGCACTGATTTTCGCTATGGTACTCCACGTCGCCAAAATAACCAAATCAGCCAGCCAGATTGCTTGCGGAGGACGGGCGCGTGGACTATGATCGGCCACGAAAGTATCGATCGCGCCCGCCCATGTTCGCGATCCGACCCCGGGAGTACGACCATGCCGAAGTTCAACGTCACGAATCTTGTTTTGCCTCTTCTCGTCTTCTTATCAACCGCGACAGTTCACACAGCCCGCCAAATAAAAGACGAGCCCGTCCGCATCGGCGTCAATCTAGTGACTCTCGAAGTCTCAGTGACCGATAAGCGGCGGCGGCCGGTTCACAACCTGGCGGCAAACGATTTCACGGTTCTTGAAGACGGCGTGCCCCAGAGAATTGACTCATTCACTCCAGGCTCTCCTGTTGCCGCTCGGACCGGACTGAAGACTAGAGGGGAAAAAAAAGAAGCCGACCCTGAGAAATCCGACCGACAATCGCGGCCGCGGGGTAACGAAGCAACCCGGCCATTCGCCAGTTACAGGTTTATCAGCCTGGCGATCGACAATACCAGCGTTGAGGCGGCAAACCGCGATTCTGTCGAGCGCGCAATCACCCGTTACTTGCGAGAGCAACTGCAACCTGATGATCTGGTCGCAATCTATTCAATCACCAATTCGCTTGCTCTCGTTCAACCGTTCACCAGCGACCGCGATAAGTTGCTTACCGCTGCGACCGGCGCGGCACGCGGCCAGCTCGCAACCGATGCCGCTGCCACCCGCGAACAAGCGCAAAAGGAGGTCGAGCGGGCTGCTCGCAGCATCGGCACCGGCTCGCCGACAGAGCCGGGCGATAGCGCTACGCGCGCGGTGTTCGATAGCTACAACAACGTCTCCGACTATTTCCAAGCGCAGTCACTCTTCCGAAGCCTCCGCGCAATCATCGACGTTCAGCGGAATCTGACGGGAAGAAAATCGCTGATCCTGTTTTCCCAGGGCGCAATGCTTCAGCCAACGTCGGGCTACGCGGTCGATGGAGTCATATCGGCCGCCAACGGTATTGGCGTTTCTATCTACGTCATAGACGCGGGCGGATTGTCGGTCGGCGAAGCACCTCGTGGATACGATCCGCGGGGCAATCTTGGGATGCCCACCAAACAGCGGCCGGACATATACGGCGGCGAAGACCCCACGCAGGTGCGCGATGGCGAGAACGGGCTCGAACGCGCCCTCAAACGAACCCTTGCAACGGCGCAGCCAGATCGTGTCGGAGTGCTAGCGCGACTAGCAGATCAGACTGGCGGCATCGCCGTCACCAACAACAACGATCTCTCCGCGGGACTCGACCTGATAGACACAGACGTCCGTGCGCACTACACGATTGCATACGTACCCGCAAACCATGACTTCGATGGGCGCTTCCGGCAAATCACGGTCAAGCTCACAAACCCTGACTTGAGCGTTCGCACGCGAAGTGGATACTACGCGGTCAAGTCGGAAGCAGCGATCACCGAAGAAACGCCAGTGCGCAAGCTCGCATCCGACATCCTCGCCGGAGCAGAGCCGGGATCCGCGCTTGAAATGGCGGTCTCGTATTTTCCGCGTGGAGA
>CAZOOE010000056.1:0-19967 GCA_964581275.1 uncultured Clostridia bacterium | reverse complement strand
TGGAAAAGGGACAAACGATCCTGATCCATGGTGGTGCCGGCGCTGTGGGCGCCTACGCAGTCCAATTGGCATCGCATGCGGGTGCCAGCGTCATTGCCACGGCCAGCGGCGGCGATGAAGCGTACCTCACGTCCATCGGAGCCAGCCAGGTTATCGATTATCGAGAGGCACAGTTCGAAAAAGTTATGCGAGAGAAGGTCGATGTCGTCTTCGACCTGATCGGCGGCGATACACAGCAGCGGTCGTTCCTCGTCTTGAAGGAAGGCGGCCATCTCGTCTCCGCCACCCAGCCCGTATCGCAGGAAGAGACCGCGAGGCACCGTGTGTCGGGCGAGATGATGAGGCTCGCACCGTCGGGGGACGTGCTCGGCAAAATCGCGCGACTGGTGGAAGAGGAGACGATACGACCAGACGTCGCGACCGTGTATGCGCTCCAGGATGCGGCCCAGGCCTGGAAAGACATCGCCGGGAACCTGCCAGGGGTTCATGGGATGTCGCCCAGTGGGCCGGGAGCGGCAAGACGCAGGTCACACGGCAAGATCGTGCTGCGTGTGGCTTAGACATGTCAGCACATGCTTCAGGAGAGGCCCTCGGTTTAGGGAGGTCTTGAATGAGCAACGTACCAATGAGGCACAGCACTATCTCCTCGATCGGTGGCTGTAGGCCGCCTCAGCCAGGGGAGTGTCGAGGAGATTTCTGTGAAGTTCATTTTTTAAAAGGAGACGAACATGGCATCGAAAGCAAAGACAATGAAGCAAACATCAATCCCGACGAACGCCAGCAAACAAGAGTTCGATCGGGGCACTGGGACTGGCGAGCCAATCGGCGAAACAGCCCGACTACTCAACTTAATGAAGCAGGTGGACGACGCCTTCAATCTCAGAAACTACGACCGTTTTCTGGACCAGTTGCACAGCGAAGACGTTAAGGTCATCCAGTTTGGTTCGGAAAGCACGGTGGGCCGGCCGCCGCATCGTAACGTGATCGAGGAGACCCTTGCGGCCTTCCCTGACATGCGCGTCCACAACGACCCGTATGATGTTCAGTTTGGCCAGGGCCAGTGGACAGTAGCAATGGGAAGGGTCAGCGGCACGTTCACCAAACCAATGCAAACGCCCGACGGAGAGACGATCGCGCCGACCGGAAAGCGCTTTGAAACGTTTTTCACCACTGTCGCCAAGTGGAAGAATGACCAGATTGTCGAGGAATACGTGATGCTCGATCCGCGCGACATCATGAAACAAGTCGCGCCGTAGCTGACGCTCGGCTCTCACGAAGAGACCTGCGTCATCACAATCCCAGATCAGCGCCTGGGACAATGAGGACTCTGTGGCGGCAGTGAAGGCCACCGGCCGCAAGAACCTGATCATGGCCGGCGTCACAGTAGAAGTCGGCAGGTGGCTGCGAAATGAACTGAAAGGTTGTGGAGATCAAAGAGTGTCTGATTGGGTAACCCTCAGTTCGTGAGATCAAGGAGATTTCTGTGAAGTGAATTTTTCAAAGGAGACGAACATGGCATCGAAAGCAAAGTCAGCTGAAACAGCAATTGAAGAAGGAGAGGCGTTACTCGACACAACGCGTGAGCAAGAGATAAGAGATCGCGCGTACGAGATTTATCTGCAGCGCGGGGGACAACCTGGCGATGAAGTGGAGGATTGGCTTCAGGCTGAACGTGAACTCATCACATATTCGCCAGAGGAGTGAAATGCCATCGGCCGCGTGTGCTGTTTTCAAGTAAGCGGAGCTCGCATGCTAAGAACTCGGAGAACAGGGAATGGTGGAGTTCTGTTCACACTTAGCGGCCGGATCGAAACAACAGAGGATATCAAGCAGCTCGAACAACTGCTCGCCGTCGAGACATCTGGGCAGCAGCTGATCTTGGATTTGAGGGATGTGACGCTCGTCAACCAGGATGCCGCCAAATTTCTCCGCCGCTGCGAGGTCGATGGCATCAAGCTCGAAAACTGCCCTCTCCATGTCCGAAGGTGGATCGATCAAGTAAAAGATCGACTCAGGCGACGAGGGGGGTAAAGCTTCGGGGCAGACGAGAGACGCGCGACTCCCCGCCAAGACTTTGACTTGGAGGTCGACATGAAAATCGGTGTAAGTGGCGCCAGCGGCCATTTGGGTAGAGGCGTCGTTTCGGAACTACCGCAGCGTGCAGACGGGCACGAGGTAGTGGCTATCTCGCGCACGCCCGAGACCATCACTGCGCCGGCCCAGGGCCGGTTTGGAGACTACAACCAGCCCGAAAGCCTTGCGGAGGCCTATGCGGGTCTCGATCGTCTGCTCATCATCCCGACCCTGGAACCCGGAAAGCGCGCGGTGCAGAACGTCGCTGCCATCGACGCGGCCGTGAGGGCGGGCGTCAAGCATATCGTCTTCATGTCGACCGCGGGCGCGCGGCAGGAGGAGGAGCCGGCACTCAGCGCCTCCTACTGGCGGGGCGAACAACATCTGATGGCCACGGCGCCGGCGTGGACCATCCTGCGTATGAACTTCTATGCCGAATCCTTCGTGCAGCAGGCGCAGTCGTCGCTGGACCAGGGCGTGCTGACCGGGCTGGCCGAGAACCGGGTTGCCTTCGTTGCGCGCGGTGACGTGGCGGCCGCCGCAGCGGGAATCCTGATCGGCGAAGGCCATGCAGGCGCGATCTACAACGCTACCGGCCCCGAGCGCCTGTCGGGCGCGGAACGCGCCGCCGTCATCGCCGAAATCACTGGCCGGCCGCTCGCGTTCCATACCATCACGGAAGAGCAACTGCGCGCCGGACTGACGCAGGCGGGTCTGCCGGTGGAGGTCGTCAACATCGTCATCAGCATCCAGGCGAGCTTCGCGGCGGGTGCGTTCGACATTGTGACCGGCGACGTCGAGCGCCTTGGCGGCCGGCCGCCCAAGCCTCTCCGCGATGTGGTTGCCGGGGCGTTGAAATCTCCTTCGGCCTGAAGGCTTGCACCGTGCAAGCCATGGAGGGTCTCCCGAGCCGCCAAGTTGTTGATCACCATTGCACGATGTTTAAGGAGGATCCATTTATGAAGGCAACTTCCTCTGAACTGCTTATGCGCAACTTCAATGAGATTTTTATAGAGCTCGATCCCCTCAAGCGTGCGGCATTGCTCGCTGAGTCTTACACCGAAGATTGCGTTTGGATTCATCCCGGGGGTCGCATTGTGGGCCGCGAGGGTATCAATGAAGCGGCTTCAGAGATTCGCAAACACTTCCCAGAATACCGCTACACGGTCACGGGTGAGATCCAGATCATGCACAATGTAGCGACTTGCCGGTGGGGAAGCGGGATGCCAGGCCAACCGTTCCACTACACGGGAACAGACTTCCTCGAAGAGCGTGATGGTCGCGTGTCAAGGCTGTACACGTTCATTGACCAGAAGCTATTTCAGTCCTGAATGATTGAAGATGAAAGGAGTACCAAGGTGATATCCAACAATAAAAAACTGACCGCCGTGATCGGTGCAACGGGACAGCAGGGAGGCGGAGTCCTACGTGCCCTGCAAGCCCGCGGACAATTCAAGGTGCGAGCACTGACTCGCAATCCGGACAAGCATCGGGAACTGGCAGAGGAAGTCATCGAGGCAGATGTAGACAAACCGGAGACACTCAAAGCTGCATTTGAAGGGGCACACGGAGTTTTCCTGGTCACCAATTTTCGGGAAGCAGGAACCGGCGAGCTTAAGCAGGCGACGGCGGCCATACGCGCCGCCAAAGATGCCGGGGTCAAATACTTTATCTGGTCAACCCTGCCTGATGTAGAAGCGATCAGCGGTGGCAAGTTCAACGTTCCCCACTTTACCGGCAAGGCCAAAATCGATCGGGTAGTGAAGGATGGCGGGTTTGAGAATTACACCTTCGTCATCGCCCCTTTCTACTACCAAAATCTTTGCGGGCGCCCTTGCTCCGCAGAAGCAGGCAAACGAGTCCATGCGCTGGGCTCTTCCTCTGATCCGACTCTGCGGGTCATTCACATGGGCGACATCAGCGAACTCGGCAACATCGTGGCCGGCGCATTCGCACACCCGGATGAGGCAGGCAGTGGTCAGTATCTGCCACTCGTCGGTGATTTCATGAGCTTTAATGAAATCGTTGAGACCCTAAATCGACAAGGGCATAACATTTCATACAAGCAGGTCCCAAAGGAAAGCTTCGCTGGTTTCTTTCCGGGAGCAAACGAAATTGCCGAGATGTTCAGTTACTGGGAAGCCCATACTTATCTGGGTTTGGATTCGTCCGATCGAATTGCTCTCGCAAACAAAGTAGCAGGCCGGGAACCGACCCGGTTTGCGAACTGGGCCAAGGAGAATTTCCCCAAATAGTTCAACGCCACTAGATCTCAAATCCTGGGAGTTCAAAATGATCAACGAGTCGAATGACGAAAGGCGATATGACTTCATCGTGGTGGGAGCAGGGGCGGCCGGTTCGGTGCTGGCCGCGGAATTGTCCGAGTCCGGCGCGCAAGTCCTCGTCATCGAGTCCGGAGGACCCGACGACGCACCGACCATCACGGATCCAAGCATCTGGTTTTACAATGTCGGCGGCCCGCTCGATTACCACCTGCCCATCGTCCCCTCGCTACGATTGAACAATCGCAACTTCAACATGGCCCTCGGCCACGTACTTGGTGGCGGCACCAGCATCAATGCCATGGTATGGGTACGCGGCACACAAGCGGACTACGACGGGTGGGCGGAGAACGGGGCGAAGGGTTGGGCCTTCGCCGACGTGCTTCCAGTGTTCAAGAGTCAGGAGGACTGGGAAGGCGGCGCGAATGAATGGCGAGGTTCCGGTGGCCCCATTCACATCCGTCGTCCAAAAGATCCTCATCCGACAGCGCCCGCCTTCATCGACGCTGCTCGACAGATGGACATGCCCATTCTGGATGACGTGAACGGACCGATGCGTCCCGGCGCCGGCTACATCAACATGAACATCGCCGCGGATGGGACTCGCGTGAGCGCCGCTCGTGCCTTCCTGCACCCGGCGTTGTCGAGGTCGAACCTCACCCTGCTGCTCAACACCAACGTCGTGAAACTGAACTTCAAAGGCACTCGTTGTCTGGGCGTCAAGATCAACACACATGGCGCGGTAAGGGACATCACGGCCGACAAGGAAGTCATACTTGCCGCAGGCACCATCAATAGCCCGAAGCTTCTGATGCTCTCAGGCGTTGGGGAGGCGAAGGCGCTGCGCAGCCTTGGAATCGACGTCGTCGAGAACCTGCCCGGCGTTGGCGAGAATCTTCAGGACCATGTGCTCGTGTCAGGCGTCGTGTTCAATTACAAAGGCAAGATGCCGGACCGGCCGGCCGGCAGCAATGCCGTCGAGGCAGAGGCTTACTGGTCGAGCGGCCTTTCGGGTGACACGGACATTAGTCTGGTGCTTCATCAACTACCGGTGGTTACGCCCGAGGTAGCCTCGCGCTTTGGAACTCCCCCTCCGGACACGTTCACGATCGCGCCAGCTCTGGTGCAGCCGACGAGCAAAGGCTCCGTCCGTTTGGCGAGCAGCAACTTTCAGGATGCCGCAATCATCGATGGTAACTATCTCGGAACGGATCACGACTTCGAGGCTGTTGTGCGAGCCATTGAGGTAGCGCGTGAGCTCGGGAGTCAACACGCCTTTGACAGTTTGCGCGAGAGCGAACTCATTCCGGGACCCAAGGCGAGTGCCGAGGAGATCCGGGAACTTGCCAGACTTGCCTCGGCGAGTTTTGGGCACGGAGTTGGTACTTGCAAAATGGGAGTGGACAAGCTCGCAGTTGTCGACCCGGAGCTTCGCGTGCACGGCATTACGGGTTTACGCGTGGCGGACGCCTCCGTGATGCCACAGATCATTACCGGGCCAGGGACAAACGCGTCGACCCACATGGTCGCAGGCCGAGCTGCCAAACTGATTCTCGGCTGACAACTGGGACCGCATGTCTGGCCATTTAGGATACACCGTTGATCATCGACACCCACCATCACATATTGCCGGACTTCTTCTGGCGAGAGACAAATGATTCTCATGCTCCGGTCGGAGGGCTGGCGCCGCTGCAGTGGTCCAAAGAGGCGATGATCTCTTTCATGGACGACGCCGGGATCGACGTTGCCGTGACGTCGGTGAGCACGCCCGGAGTGCACCTTGGTGATAGCGAGAAGGCTCGGTCTTTGGCGCGGCGATGCAACGAATTCGCGGCCGAACTCGTTCATACAAGACCGGACCGGTTTGCAAGTTTCGCTTGCATCCCACTGCCGGATATCGATGCCTCGCTTGAGGAGCTGTTGTACGCAGTTGACGTCCTCAGACTAGATGGTCTCGTTCTATTCACGAACTCCAGGGGCGTGTACCTGGGAGATGCTACTCTGGAGCCGGTCTTCGAAGAACTTGAGCGCCGCAAGTCTGTGGTCTTTGTGCATCCCAATCCATTGCCAGACGCTGCAGCGCACTCACTAGGCGTACCCGACAATCTGATTGACTTCCCGACCGACACCAATCGTGCTGTCGCGCAGATGCATTACACCAACAGGTTCGCACGCACACCAAAGGTGAAATACATCTTCTCTCACGCAGGAGGGTCGATCCCTTACCTTTCCTCGCGTTTTGCGATCATAGACGAGATGGGCTTCATCGCGGGCGCCGAGCAGCGAGGTACCGCTGCTGACATGTTCCGCCGGATGTATTGGGACACCGCTCTTTCTGCAAGCGATCCTGTGCTCCGCATGTTGCGCGACGTAGCGGGAATCAATCAAGTTCTGTTTGGTACAGATTTTCCATACCTGCGCCGAGACCTGGCCGTAAGCTCGAAACAACGGATCCTGGAAAGCTCCGAGTTGAATCATTTGGAAAAGGACGCCGTTCTCGGAGGTAATGTGGCGCGCCTTGTTCCACGTTTGCATTCCTTGGTTCACAGTTTGTCAGAGCAGGCGGAAGCAAAAGGATCTTCGGAGTAAAGGAGGTCGCGATTGCCGGGTACCAGAAGATGAAGTCCTCAGCTGGACACATCCTTTATGTAGAAGACGATGAGGATACTCGCGAACTTGTGACGACGTACCAGTCAAAAGCAATTACAGGGTCATTGCAGCGGCGAACTGAGCAGATGCTTTGATGCTGGCGAGGACGAACCACTTTGATTTGTATCTGATCGACAACGGGATGTCCGGAGGCTCAGGAATTGACTTGTGCAAGAAGCTTCGCGAATTCGATACCGGACGCCAATTCTATTTTATTCCGGGGAGCGTTTGAACGTGACAAGCAGCAGGCGATGAGCGAGTAACACTTTGTCGGAGGTTAATAATGGCTAAATGGACGTTTGAGGCCGGACACACCGCTGCCGAGTTCCGTGCCCGGCATATGATGGTGACTTATGTCCGCGGGCATTTCAAAAATATTCAGGGCACGCTCGACTTCGATCCTGAAGATCCAACCAATTCCTCGATCGAAGTACGGATTGATGCCAAAGCAATCTGGACCGGAGTGGAACAACGTGACGATCATCTGCGCAGCTCAGCTTTTCTTGACGCGGAGAATCATCCGGAGATCGCTTTCAAGGGCAATCAAGTTGAAGTCAAAGGCGAGCACGACTTTGCTGTCACCGGGCATCTGACAATTCGTGGCGTTACCCGAGAAGTCAGTTTGACCGTCAGCTATCTCGGACAACGGGTGACGCCCTGGTGGGAAGATGGTGTCGACAAGGGACCGAAGACACGCGCGGGTTTTCTCGCTGGCACGCAGATCAATCGCCAGGACTTTGGCGTCAGCTGGCAAGACATTATGGACCGCGGCGGGATTGTCGTCGGGAATGAAATCGATATCGTCATCGACGTTGAGGCCGTACTTGAAAATTGAGGCTAATCGAAGACGGACTCAGGTTGAAGGGAGAAACAAGAAATGAAAAGGGCATTGGGAGATGACGCTTTGAGTGAAATATTCCGCGAAGCCCGCACGCACAGCGCCTGGCTAGATAAACCTGTCAGCGATGAGATCCTTCGTCAATTGTATGACTTGATGAAGTGGGGGCCCACCAGTGCCAACGGTAGCCCGGGCCGGCTTGTCTTTCTGCGCACTCCGGAAGCAAAAGAGCGTCTGCGGCCCGCACTGGCGCCCGGGAATTTGGAGAAGACGATGACTGCGCCGGTCACGGCGATCATTGCTTACGATCTGCTGTTCTTTGAAAAACTGCCGAAGCTATTCCCTTTCGCGCCCGGCATGCGTAATCTGTTTGCGCAGAATCCGCAACTCGTCGAGGAGACCGCTAAGCGCAACTCTTCCCTTCAGGGCGCCTACCTTATCATCGCGGCGCGCGCGCTTGGGCTCGATTGTGGCCCTATGTCAGGTTTTGATAGCGCGAAGGTGGATGAGGAATTTTTCGGCGCGGGCAAAGAATGCGAAGGCTGCGAACAGGAGTTTTTTCCCGCGGGCCACGTCAAGTCGAATTTCTTATGCAACCTTGGCTATGGCGATGAGTCTAAACTTTTCCCAAGAGGGCCACGGCTGACATTCAACGAGGCCTGTACGCTTCTATGAGAGGATGCTTTGAATCATTTGGAAAAGGACGCCGTTCTCGGAGGTAATGCGGCGCGCTTGCCCTACGTTGACTGGCTGGAGCAACGCGCGATGTCGTGATGTCGTGACGAGCGTGAAGCCGGATCGCAACGAGCCTGGAGCGGAGACACGCGATGACGTGCAAAATTGATCGGGTTCTTACTCCGGGTGGTTTTGTTGTGTTCCGCGTGAGTGGACGCATTGACGGTCAGTCCGTAGGGCTGTTGCAGGAGTTGATAGAGAACGACAAGACAGCAAAGCGCAGACTGGCGCTGGATCTCACAGCGGTCACGGTGCTAAGCCTTGAAGCCGTCAGGGCGCTTACCGTTGCCGAGGCCAACGGAATCGAACTTCGAAACTGCCCGGCTTACGTACGCGAATGGATTTCTCGAGTGAGGGAACGTGGACTCCCCGAGTGAACCAATCGACCTTAGAAACAACGGAGTTGGAATGAAGACCTCCATAAGAACGCACGAAGGCCGCGTGGCCCTGGTAACAGGCGCCGCACAAGGAATTGGTCAAGCGCTCGCCTTGGCATTGGCAGAGCGAGGCGCCGAAGTAATTGTGACCGACCTCAGGCTTCCGCAGGAAACCGTAAACAAGATTGGTCCAACCGGGCACGCGTTCCGGCTTGATGTGACGCAGGAAGAGGACTGGCGTTCGCTATCGTTACAAATCCGCGACGTGGGCGAGGTGGATATCGTTGTGAATAACGCGGGTTATTTCCCAAATCGCTCTATCGATGATCTGGATTTGCCGACGTGGCGAAAGACAATAGCAACGAATTTGGACTCACACTTCTTGAGCGCGAAATATTTCTTGCCCGAGATGCGAAAGAAAAAGTGGGGCCGCTTCGTCGGAATATCATCAAACATGGTTGGTTTGGCGATAACAGGAATGAGCCATTACATCGCTTCAAAGATGGGAATCATTGGTTTCATGAGAGGTTTGGCGAACGACGTTGCAAACGACGGTATTACCGCGAATGCGGTGTTACCCGGTCTGACAAATACGCAGGCAATCGCCCCTCAATCTGAAGAGCAAAAACGCGCCACCTGGGAGCAACAAGCCATCAAGCGGCTTGGAGAACCCCGGGATGTTGCAGGTGCGGTCTTATTCTTGACAAGCGATGATGCGGCATTCATCACTGGCCAGGCAATTGTTGTGGACGGTGGTCAGTATCGCATAGGCTAAGGAAATAAAGGTCAATGAAATGGTATCGAACGATCAAGACAGAATAAGAATTGCTCGCGAGTATTTCATGAGGGCTGACCAGGGACGTCCAGACATTCTTGAACTGTTCCATGAAGATGCCGAGATTTATTTCCCTAAATTTGGACTGGGATTAGGCCGGCAGTCGTTTTTGGAAATGGTTAAAGGGTTCGAAGGAACCTTGGAATACATGCGGCACGATTATGACAGTTTGAATTTCATTCCTTCGGGCGACTATCTGATCGTTGAAGGCACTTCACACGGCAGAATGTCCGGGAAGTCTTGGGCGGGAGGTAAAACTCCTGGCGGACGTTTCTGCAACGTCTTCAAATTTCGCGATGGCCGAATATCATCCGTGCACATTTATCTCGATCCCGATTATACGGGTGAGGATGAACCGAGGTTTCGATGGGGCAAGAATCGTCAGTGGTGACGTCGATGGCGATTCGTCCATCCGAGGTTTATTGAAACCGATGCTGCCACAAGAATGATCCAGCGCGTGGCACAAGGCACAATCTCGACGGTCTGACTTTGCGGAGGTTTGTATGAAGGAACTGAACAGCTTGACCCGAGCGATAGCTGTGATTCTGATTTCTTACGGCGCGTGGTCCGTTGCGTCTTTTGCCAGGCCCATGCGCAAGGTAGCAACTCCGCAATCAAAGGGAGCGGCAATACCGCGAGCAGCGGGGCTGGCGGCATGGCAGCAGGTTTACTCAGTTCTCACGAATCCTCGCTGCATAAATTGCCATACCGCTACCAACTACCCTCAACAGGGCGATGGTCGCCACCGTCATTTCGCCAATGTCATTCGAGGTCCAGAAGGCAAAGGGGTGGCCGGACTGAATTGTGCGAGTTGTCATCAGGAAACAAATGCCGACAGTACCGGTGTACCAGGCGGTCACAATTGGCACCTCGCCCCACTGTCTATGCGCTGGCAGGACGTAAACGATCAACCTCTTTCAAGCGGAGCAGTCTGTCGCGCCGTAACTGATCGTTCGAAGAACCACGGTCTCAACGGGCCTGGATTGTTGAAGCATCACGAAGAAGAGCCTCTTGTCCTTTGGGCCTGGAACCCGGGGCGGCGACCAGACGGGACGATGAGGACCCCACCACCACTAACCCATGCCGAGTTCGTCGCCGCGACTCGTCGCTGGATCGAGGCCGGTATGCCGTGCCCCCAAGGAAAATAAGGGCGCAGATAGGAGAAACGCCAATGGCAACTTATGAACTCAATGTCAATGGCCAGCGCAAACAGGTAAACGTTGATCCATCGACGCCGCTCCTGTGGGTGCTGCGTGAAGAGTTGAAGTTGACAGGCACCAAATACGGTTGCGGGATCAGCGCCTGCGGCGCATGTACGGTGCACGTTGCCGGCATCGCTACACGCTCGTGCGTCGTGCCCGTCTCGCTGATCGGGGACCGCCCGATTGTTACCATTGAAGGGATAGGAAATGATCGTGTGGGTCGAGCCGTGCAGGACGCCTGGGTCGAAAAGGATGTCGTGCAGTGCGGGTATTGTCAGAGCGGACAGATCATGAGCGCAGTCGCGCTGCTGAAGACGACGTCGAAACCGACCGACGCGAACATCGAGGAATCGATGGGCGGAAACATCTGTCGCTGCGGCACCTACATTCGCATTCGTGAAGCCATCAAGAGCGCATCCAGTCACCTGAAGTAAAGGAGGCACCATGCGAGCAACGCCCAAAATTAAGAACTATATGCCTGTGAACCGGCGCAGCTTCCTGTGTGCATCAACGGCAGCAGCCGGCGGACTGTTGGTTTCGTTGTACCTCGATCTACCGGCAGCCGCGCGGAAACGAAATCAGGCTCCGGCCGCGAAGGTCTACCCGCCAGATGCATTCGTCAACATCAGGCCCGACGGCAAGATCGTGATTCAGGTTAATCGGCTCGAGTTTGGCCAGGGCATTCATACCGGTCTGCCGCTCGTGCTTGCAGACGAAATGGATGCGGACTGGACAAATGTAATTGCTCAGCTCGCGCCCGCGGCTGATGTTTACAAGGATCCATTGTATGGCATTCAGTTGGTTGGCGGTTCAGGTTCGATCGCACGCTCGTTTCAGCAGTATCGCGAGCTGGGCGCCAAGACTCGTGCAATGCTCGCCGCCGCCGCCGCAGATCGTTGGCACGTCGCGCCGGACCAGTGTCGCACCGTAACAAGCGTGGTCCATGGTCCAGCCGGACAATCCGCCACCTATGCCGAGCTGGCGAGCGAAGCGGCGCGCAAACCCGTGCCGACTACTGTTCGCTTGAAGAATCCGACGGAGTTTCGTCTCATCGGTAAGCCCGCCAAACGGCTGGATAGCCGACCCAAGTGTGATGGTTCGCTGAAGTTTGGCCTGGACCTGGATCTGCCGGGGATGAAGGTGGCGGTCGTTGCTCATCCGCCTGTGTTCGGCGGTCGCGTGAAGAGCATCAGCGACGCCGAAGCGCGACGCGTTGAAGGCGTGCTCGATATTTTTGAGATCCCGCTCGTAAGAGGCACCGGCGTCGCGATCGTTGCTGACAAGTTCTGGCCCGCGAAACAGGCGCGGAGTCTGCTCAAAGTCGAATGGGATCTCGCGAGAGTGGAGGCGGCCGACACGACTGAGTTGTGGGCGAAATACCGGCAGCTCGGCCAATCGCCCGGAATTGTTGCCGCAACTCAGGGAGACCCAGCCGCAATCGACAAGATCGCACCTAGCGATCGACTGGTGGCGGAGTATGAGTTTCCCTTTCTGGCGCACACGGCGATGGAGCCACTGAACACGACCGTGCGCTTCGATGGTGATCGCGCAGAAGTTTGGGCCGGCTCGCAGTTTCAGACAGGGGACCAGGCGGCGGTAGCCGAAGTGCTGGGACTAAAACCGGAGCAGGTAACTTTTCATACCGAGATGGCTGGCGGCGGCTTCGGCAGACGTGCCGTAGGTGATTCTCATGTGCAACGCGAAGCAGCGGTGATTGCGAAACGCCTGCGCGGAACTCCCGTCAAACTCGTCTGGGCGCGCGAAGATGACGTGCAAGGGGGCTACTATCGTCCGATGCACTTTCATCGCGTTGAAGTCGGCATTGGGCCAAATGGATTACCAGTTGCCTGGCGTCACGTGATAGTCGGTCAAGCCATAAATGCCGACGGTCCGTTTGCGACCGTTGCGATCACAAATGGAGTGGATGTAAAAGCGGTTGAAGGAGTTGCCGACACAAACTACGCGATTCCAAATTTTCACGCCTCAATTCATCATCCGAAAGTTAATGTGCCAGTGCTGTGGTGGCGCTCAGTCGGAAACTCGCATACCGCGTTTGTCATGGAGACGTTAATCGATGAACTGGCGACGCGAGCACGAATGGATCCATTCGCGTATCGACGTAAGCTACTCAAACCGGAAGCGAAAAAGCCGCTCCGCGTGCTCGACCTGTTGGAGCAAGCGAGTGCCAGTTGGCGTCTCAAGCTACCGCGCGGGCATGCGCCCGGGATCGCTTGTCATGAATCTTTTGGGACCGGCGTGGCTTGCGCGGTCGATGTGTCAATTGAGAACAAGCGGCCGAAGATTCATCGTGCGACAGTCGCGGTCGATTGCGGTTTGGCGGTTAACCCGCTGGCAGTTGAAAGTCAGTTTCAGGCAGGACTAGCATTCGGCGTGTCACAGTTGATGGCCAAAGGCGCGATCACATTGAAGAACGGACGAGTGGAACAGAGGAATTTCGACGGCTATGCTCCCCCTTACATCATGGATGCGCCGATCGCGGTTGATGTGCACATCGTGAAGAGCGCCGAAGCGCCGACGGGTTGCGGCGAGCCGCCGGTTCCGGTGATCTCGCCGGCGGTGGTGAACGCGCTGGCGCGATTGACCGGCAAACGTTATCGCACGCTACCGTTGGTGAGTATTTAGTTCGAGGTGCGGCTCCGGGCATTTCTCGAGCGATGCCCGCGGATGACTTGCTCGACCAATTCCTCGCCGAACCGTCTGGTCAATGGACCCGAGCGCAATAAGAAGCGGTAATAGATCGCGCCAAAGATCGCGTCGTTCAGTAGGTCAGGTTCCGTATCCGACCGCAGCTCGCCTGCATTCTTGCCTCGCTCCAGATCGGCGATAGTAGCATTCCGCCGGGGACTAACCAATCGGGCAAAGAACTCCTGGAGGACGGCTGGCTCGCTCTGGCCCTCAGCGATCAGCCCGGCTACGATCTTGCCGAAGGGCCCGTTGAACGCGTCGATCAATCGCCGCACTCGAAGGCGCAGAGATTCTTCCGCGCTCAGGACCGTTGGCATCGCCAGGTTGGGAGCCATCCGCTCCGAGAGCATGCCCAACACCAAAGTCGCCTTGGTCGGCCACCATTTATACAGGGTAGGTTTGCCGACCCTGGCCCGCCTGGCGACCTCTTCCATGGTCAAGTCGCGGACCGACTTTTTCTGAAGCAGGGCATAGACCGCATCCATGATGGCTGCATGCGATGCCGCCATTTCGCTCGGTGGCCGGCCTTTGCGCGCAGCGAGAAGCACCTTCTTCTTCATTGAGCTAATTTTAACGGAACGTAGCGTAAAGTCCATTTGACACTGGCGTCACCTCGTGGCTATTATAAAAACGGAACGTAAAGGAAATTAAATAGTCGGCCGCAGCGGCTGACTGAAACCAGAATCACTCAAAGAGGAGAATGCGATGAGCAATCAAGCGCTTCCCTACGAGCCGCTCACTTCCGAAAATGCAGCGCTCGTCCTCGTCGACCACCAGGTGGGCCTGATGACGGGTGTTCGCGATATTTCCACCGGCGAGCTCAAACACAATGTGGTGGGTCTTGCGAAAGCCGCCAAGCTACTCAATCTGCCGATAATCGTCACCACCACCGCGCGTGATAGCATGTGGGGGCCGACCTTTCCAGAGCTGTTCGAGGCATTGCCCGGAATCGAAATCATCGATCGCGCAACCGTGAATGCTTTTGATGATGTGCGCGTGTCTAGCGCCATCGAGGCGACTGGCCGGAAAAAGCTGATCTTCGCGGGCGTCTCACTCGAGATCTGCGCCGCTTTTCCCGCGATTACGGCAGTCGGCAAGGGCCTGGACGCGTATGTGGCCGTCGATGCCTGCGGAACGTTCAGCCAGACGAAGCGCGAGGTCGGCCTCCTGCGCATGGTGCAGGCAGGCGTGATCACTACCGACTACGCGAGCTTGATGGTCGAGATCTTGAAGGACAACTCGCGGCCGGACGCGGGCGCCATTTATGGGGCCATCGACATGCCCTGGGCGAAGCTCGTGGGCCAGATCGCGGAGGCGTACGGGAAGTAGGGATTTCGATGGGACCTGCACACCTTCGGTTATCGATCGCGCGCGAGACTTTCGGAGAGGTAAGGCGGGCGAAAATTGAAGTGATGCGGTTCTAATTCGGAGGGCATTACCGCCTCATCTACGGTAACGCCCTTCCAACGATCAAATATCTTATTGGTTTGCAGAAGCCTTCTCAACGCCTGCAGCCTTTTCAATAATCGCCGCTACGGCATCCGGCTTCGACACGTAGATCGCGTGACTCCCGGCAGCTTCGACTACACTAGAACCCGCTCGCTGCGACATAAAGCGTTGTGCAGCAGGTGGAATCATTCGGTCGTCAGTGGCGACCAAATACCAGCTGGGTTTGGTTTTCCACGCTGGTTCAGTGATTGTTCCGCTCAACGCCTCAACGCCCCAAGGGACTTGAGAGTCGGCCATAAATGCAGCCTTTTCGCTTTCCACGTCTGCTGCAAAAGAAGCTGGAAACTTTTCCTTGTCCAGAAAAAGAAAACCATCCTGCGGAGGAAGGATTGGGGGCACTGGCGCGCCCGGCGGAGGATCTTTGATTAAAGTGGATACTGACTCACCCTTGTCGGGCGCGAACGCGGTGATATAGACAAGACTGGCAACTTTTGGATCGTTGCCCGCCTCGGTGATTACTGCCCCGCCGTAAGAGTGACCGACGAGAACCACGGGGTTCTCTTGCGTGGCAATAACGCGCCTAGTCACTGCCACGTCGTCGGCTAGCGACAACGTCGGATTCTGAACGATGGCAACAGCATAGCCATGCTTTCGCAGGATATTATAGACGCCCTCCCAACCTGAGCCATCTACAAAACCGCCGTGGACGAGTACAATAGATCTTTCCGTCATTTCGCATCTCCTTTAGGGTCAGATATGATTTTCAATTAGCGATCTGTACTTCGGTTGAACCAGCATCCTATATCACCGATTTAGACGTGAGACAATAGCCAGCTGAACAATACCGTACCATAGAAACCCGCGCGTACTTTTCAGATTAGCCCACTCTAAGTGCTCAGACATCGCCTTCGGCGAAGTTGAAACTCGTCTGATCTATTGGCGTGCGATACTCCACTCGCAGGGGTTGGAGCATGGCGATCGTTCCCGTGGATTGGGCTAATCGCATGTCAGCGCTTTTGTTCACACTGATGAGGGTGCTTCCGCCGCTCGTGTTCTTGGGCTGCGTCACAGTCCTTTGCCTCTGCTGTGTCCCATCATTATTAATACCGGCTTCTGGTGGCTCGATTATCCAGGTCTCAACGTCAATTGGCTGCGTTGTGCCTGCTGACGGCATTGCGGAGTCGCGTGGAAGGTCGTGTTCTGTTTCTTCATCGTCAGTCGCGATAACCGGGAACTGCTTCAGCAATGCCGCGATGATCTCAGTTCCGTGTTCTTCATCAGTCGGCACAAAGAAGCGCTGCTTCCACGCGATCTGCTCGTTGATCAGACCAAGCTTCCTCAACACTCCGAACATACTTGGGTCAGCGCCGCATAGCTCAATTGCGGGCTCTCCATGAATGTTCCCGAGCTTAAGCATGAGCGCAGACGTAAGCACGATTTCTTCTCCCTCAAACAACACGCCGTTGAAGATTTCATCAGGCTCGCGCGAGGTGGACGCAACGCCGAGAGCCCGTAACACTGCGCCTACTCTTTCGCTCGGTATCTGAACACCAACAATACGCTGGCCATCGTCGGCGGTTACTCTCACAACGCGCAAACGGGTTGCTTCGGTGGTCTTAAGCCGCTGCCACAAGGGTGTGATCGCGCCGCTGATTACGTGTAGCTCTGAGGTTTGGACATCGGGAATCGTGGTGTGCTTCTCAGTCCACCAATCACGCACGGTTTCCGGTCCGACTGGTCGATAGTTGTCCGTTAGTTGCGCCTCTCGAATGTAATGCATGCGAGCGCCTTCGGGTCGTGACACTGAGAAGTTTCGAGATGTGTGTCCGGTCTCCGGGTCAGTATGCCTTCCCGATTCCAGAGCAAGCATGAAAGAGCCTTTACGCAAGTGTTCGAAGAAAGCGCCGTCCTTATTCCTGCGGGCGTCGTTTGCCTCGGCGAAGCTCACTTTCTTTGAGGGTTGGTCTATCTCAAGGGTGTAGTGCGTGGTCTCCGCTCCTGTTGAGTTTTCCCTATGCACAACGCGAGAGTTAGACAAACGAACCGACAGCGCTTTGATGTCGGTCACGCCTTCATCAAAAGTACCATTAGCCTTCGCGAAACTTACGATCTCATCAAACAGCTTCGCATAATGATCGAACAAGGCATTCTGTCGGTCTACGTCTAGAGCAAGCACGCGATTCAGAAACCGAGGCACGTTGTACTCGTCGTCTTTTCGAACCGTCTCCACTCCATCTTGTAGGACAAGCAAACCCATGTCTCTAAGGGTCTGACGTAGGTTTTTGATTCAAGGTATGGCCTTGCCTGAGAGTACAGATCGGAACAACAAACCAAGCGCCGCTCTGCCTTCCTCGGTTTCGAAGTTGTACTTCGCGAGGTCGCCGTTGTCCGCTGCTCCGCGATCGCCTTTGGTCAATGCTCCAAGGCTGCCAAGTCTCCGCGCGATGGTAGAAGAAAAGCGCTTCTCTCCGCCTAATTCAGTTGAGAGCAACACATACTCAGGCGGTATAGCTTGGTCTGACCGGTGAGTGCGGCCAAACGTCTGCATCTGCTTATCTGCGCTCCATCCTAGTTCAAGCGTGATGTGTACGCGACGTTGTTGATTGGCTTCACGGTTGGAAGCATGCAATGAGATTCCCGTTGAAGCCGCATCCGAGATTATCGCTATTCGTTTCTTCCCTTTTTGAAACTGAGCCATCTCGTAGACGTTGACCTTGTCCATCGAAATACCCTCCGGGGCGCGCTTTCGGTATTCGACGCGACCGCTGCGAGGATCGCGAATCAAGCGACGTGTTCGCCCGGTGAGCTCCGCAACGTTGGTCTCGCCGAAGTGATTCACTAGCTGGTCAAGCGGATTCTCTGGAAGCTCTAACGCTGACAGTCCGTCTATAAGTCGCTGCTTCATCTCGATTGCTTCGCGGCTCTGTACAATGTTTCCGTCCTTGTCTCTGACAGGCTCCTGAATGGTCTTGCCGCTTATCGGGTCTGTCACATCGCGGTATAACGTAGTCGGAAAACCACGGTCTACCATGTTGGCTATGACTTCACGTGGGCTGAAGTCGAGGTCTTCAAGGCTCCCGTTCGCGGCCATCGCTCTCGCTACTTGCTCGCGTGTTCTAGCCTCTCCGGTGCCAACAAGAGAAATGACAACAGACTTGCCTTCACTCAGCGCCTTCTCTGTTTCTTCGATCACGGTTGGTACTTTGAACGCGCAGATAATCTGTCGAAAGAATCTCTGATGGTCACCCCAAAACTTGTTGAGTGCGTTAGCGCGTGCGCGTCGTCCGCCATTCGTGATGCCAAGCGCCTCGCTGATGTTCTGCATGACAACCTGCCAAGCATCCGCTGCGTGGTTGTACATTTCGCGTTGCTGCGGAGTGAGATTGTGAATGCGCTCTCGATACTCAACGGGCTTACCAGATCGCGGGCACGTGCCAAAGCTGATCGAGGCAGAAGCATAAATCCCCATAGCTTTGAGGTCGCGGCTGATCATCTCCATAGCTCCGACTCCGCCCGCTTCAATCTCAGTCAAGAACTGACTGAATCCGCCTGGGAAAGAAGTCGCGTCACCCCAAAGGCCAAGCCTCACCATATAAGCCATGTTTCGAACGTCGGTTGCTCCGGTGGCGCTTGAATAGACTATGCGATACTCCGGGTTTCTCTCCGGGTCTTGGAGGTCGATGACAGCCTGTCCGGTTAGTGTAGGTTCACCGCGTCCGCCGGCGAGCGCGTTCTTCGCTTTGTGCGCTTCATCAAAGATGACAACCGCGTCTGTCCCTAGCCATCGTTGTATCTGATCGAATCGGCGTGCGCCGTTCTTAGCCGCTGCGATAAGTGACGAATAAGAACTAAAGATGACTCCCTCGGGCAAAGTAATTTCGTCGGCTGCCGCATAGTCGTTGATGCGTGCGAGGGGTATATCAGCGCCTAAGTCGTTAAGGTCTCTCCTGGTGGATTCAAGCAAGTCATTATTGACCGATAGCCAAAGCGCTCGCTTTCGGTTTTGATTCGAGTTGTCCAGGATGATACCGGCGAGAATGCGGCCTTTGCCGACTCCGGTACCATCTCCAACGTAGTAACCCGCTCGTGAGCCATCGGGTAGTCGTTGTTCATGTCGCTGTCCAGCGTAGATAACACGCTCAAGCTGAATGTCTGACAAGCGGCCTTCGTTTACGACCTCGCGCGACAGGTGCGGCCTGTAGGTTATCTCTGGTGGCAGTACAGCAGCCATTGAAGCTGACTCGACGATAGGCGCGGGGTGAGCCTTTCCGCCTTTCAACCTTGCCGGAGTGTAACGAACAAAAAGAGTCTTGCTGATTGATTGTGCATCGTCGCTCTTGTCGGCCTTGTCCGTCTCGCGCGTTGCAAGGTCTTTGAGTAACTCCCAAAGGCTTTCGAGGTTATCTGCCTCGCTCCAATTGATGTTGCTAAGCCGCTGCTCCCAATTGTCGCCCGGCGTCGGGCCTGTCTTGTCGATAACAAGAATCTGCAGACCGTAGCCCGTCCCGTACTTGCCATACTCATTGCCGGTCAGATGTAAGTTAGCGCGGACGTTGTAAGTCGTGGCTAGTACCTTCCACCAATCGCTAAACGCGGGTCGGGTGAAGCCCATCGCTTCGCTTGCAATCGCAACGAGTCTGCCGCCTTGCTCCAATCGTCTGAGCGCGCTTTCGACGTGTCGCGCACCATAGATCATTCGGTTAGCGCTTACGCGTCCAATGTTTGCGCTGAATGGCCGATTCATTAGAACGGAGGGGGGTCTTACCTCCGCGGCGAACCGATCGTCACTGAATTAGGCAACTACCGGCTGTGTTTTCAAAC
>CAZOOE010000055.1:0-20243 GCA_964581275.1 uncultured Clostridia bacterium | reverse complement strand
TTCGTTATTATGCCCTATGTTACACTCCAAAGTGGCCGGACACGTGGCCGGACAGGAGAGATGAAAACAATGGCGAGACATCGAACTGGATCAGTCAAGGTTGAGAAGGGCGGATTCTGTGCCCGTGTGATCTATGTTGACCGCAAGGGCGCGTTGCACCAAATGAAGCGTCGCGGTCGCACTCGGGCTCAGGCAGAGAAGCTGCTTGCTCGGCTTTGTGATGGCCTCATGAAGGAGGGCGTCGAGAATCCAAAGGGCTCGATCCTTAAAGAGAAGGATAGCGTCTGGGCGCGAGTGACCTACATCGGGTCAGACGGAAAGCGTAAGCAGAAGAAGCGAAGGGCCGAGAGTAAAACACACGCGAAGGAGCTGATAGGCGAATTGCTGGATGAATTGAAGGATCACGGTGCGGAGAGCCTGGAAGCCGACCGAATGACATTCGGCCAGTTGGCCAAGAGGTACGAGTCCGGTGAGCTTGTTCCGGCTCTCTACGCCGACGGGCACAAGATACACGGCCGGCGGTCGCTGGCCGCGCCGAAGCGGTTCTTGAAGGTGTTGGTTGACTGGTTTGGTGCGCGAAGGGTTAGAACCATAACCCACGCTGACGTTCAGAACTACCGGGTCCACAGGCTACAGCAAGACAGCAAGAGGCGCGTCGAGCGAGATCGCGATGAGCGCAAGAAGTTATCCGTCGCAAGTGTCAATCGTGAATTGGAGATGCTTCGAGCGATCTTCAACTATGCGAAGCGCCAAGGCTGGACACAAAAGAGTCCCTTTGAGTCTGGAAAGCCCCTGATTCTCAAGAGCGCCGAGAAAGAACGCGAGCGCATCCTGAGCAAGATCGAGGAGCAAGCCCTGTTGGCGCAGTGCGTAGATCGTCGAGAGCATTTGCGCGCTCTCGTGATTGCCGCCCTTGATACCGCGATGCGCCGAGGTGAGTTGTTCAAGCTGCGATGGTCTGACCTTGACCTTCACACGGGAGAGATACACATCAGAGCGACGACCACGAAGACGCTCAGCGAGCGCATCGTAAATATGACCTCGCGGGTGGACACCGAGCTACGACGGCTTTGGGAGCAATCCACTAAAGAGCCTGATGCGCTTGTGTTTGGCGTCAGCACTGACATCAAACATTCGTTCACAGGTGCGTGCGACGACGCGAAGATCAAGGGGATTCGGTTCCATGACTTGAGACATACTGCTACAACTCGGATGATCGAGGCCGGGATGCCAATGGGACAGGTTATGAAAGTCACGGGTCACACTCAGATGAAGACCTTCTTGCGTTACGTGAACGTTGACGAGCGCGCGACGCGGCTAATTGCGAACGCGCTTGATACGTACAATGCGAAGCTCGAGGCAGAGTTCGAGTCCCTGAAAACACCGGCGGTGAATTGAGTGTGGTGTCTAGCCTTCGGAATCGCTTTCGGGCTGGATCAAGCGAAGAGGAGGACGAGTGGGCAAGCGTCGCCACGATACATCAAGAGAGGATTTGCCGTACTCCGAAATAGTGAGCTTTGTACGGACGGGCAACGGAAAGTCAGGGTGGTGTGAGCTAAGCGACGGACGGACGTTGCCAGTGAAATGTGTTCGTAGCCGTAGTGGCATTGAGAGTGTTCGGATCGACCACGCAGAGCTGCGGCGCCGCAAAGAGGAACGCGACAAGTATCTACAGGGGCTCGGCGAAAAGAGTCTCAAAGAAATCGAGACAACCTATACAGTTACAGATTGGATTGACAAGGGCGGAAGGCCGGAAGCGATTGACCCTCTTGTCGTATCGCGAGATGCCGTGGGGCGTGAACAAACATTCAGTGTGCGGGTAATAGCCCGGGAGACTGGTAACCTTTGGCACACCGCGGTGCGTGTGGCCGTCGAGCGTTGGCGGCACGTAATCATGTATCGCGAACATTTCGAGCGCCCTGGTTATTATAAGGTTGCGCATCGCGAGTGGGTGAACGTTGCTGAAGAGCAGTTAAACGCGATTGGCCCGGACGGACGCGGCATTGCAACGAAAGCCAAGCAGATGGCAATCAAGCCGCACGACGCTTGGAAGTTCAAGGTCATGTTGGGCTCAGAAATGGACCGTAGGCTCCTAATACACCTGCACAAACAACTCAGTTCCTGGCGCGCGAAGTTGCAAGAACTTCGCGGAAACAGGCTTTCCGAAGCCCAAGCTGTGAAAAGCCTGATCCAGTCTATCGAGGAAGACTATCACTTGCTTGCAGCTCAGGGCAACCCGTTGGCGATGTTCGATTTTGAGAGATCCGGTCTCGTGCCGGGTTCGCCCCATCTACCAGCGGCGAGTCTGCCACTGAGCCAAGACAGGCGGTATCTTCTTACGAGAGTGATCGATGATTATCTTTTTCTTGAGTGTGACAGTCGAGACGAAATGACGCCGGAATTAATTCAGCGTGCCCTTGAGCGCATGCCGGACAACGAGAGAACAGAGATCGCTCTAAGCGGGTTCATGCCTTGGTGGTGCTCTGCTCCGCTGTTGCCTTCGCTAGGGCCGACAAAGCTCGATCTCCTTCTTAGATTCCTCGAATCCAAGAGCACCGTCACAAGGAACGGCGATTGCCGCAGAGGGGGATGGCACTATTTGACCGGCATCTCAACAAACGGCCGCCCTTGCGGTATTCCGCGTATAGATGCGTTTTTAAATGCGTTTGATGAGTGGCGATTTGAAATCGACAGCCAGCTTCTAAGGAAGCATAGGACTCGGGGCTTGAAAAGCGCCCGCGACTGGCCCCGAATCAACCCTCGCTATCTATTTCCCCAGATGAATACCTTCCATAACCCCTCTTACTAGGGACAGAGTCACACCTGATTTGTCCCCACTGCGGCGCTAGTTCTTCGTCCATACTGGCGGCGGTGGAAACAGCGGGCAAACACACGAACCGGATACCAACGCATTGCAATGCGCTTAGCCGGAGCGCATTAGGAGGCAACATGCTGATGAATGATACGACCGACTTCACGACGGGAATCGAAATGAGTCAGAAGGAAACTATCACTGAAGACGAGTTTTGTGCGCGTGTAGGCATTAGCCGAACCACTGCCTGGCGACAACGAAGAGCAGGCAGACTGCCTCACTGTCGGATCGGAGACAAGGTGGTTTATCGTCCTAGACACATTGATGAGTTCCTGGCCAATTGTGAAAGGCAGGTGCGGACAGTCAAGGCGGAGAGGGCGAGATGAGGACGGCCGAATTTCTCGACCTGTATCTTGAGCGCGTTCGTAAGTCTGGTGACGGCTGGACGGCTAGATGCCCGGCGCATCATCCAGACCGCCATCCATCACTGTCTGTGACTGAACGTGAGGGCAAGATACTTCTTACCTGCCGTAGCCAGAAATGTTCGGCTAAATCCATAGTCGAGGCTCTTGGCTTAAAGATGACCGACCTCTTCCCTGAGTCTCACCGGAATGGCTGCCGTCCCAAAATCGTGGCGACCTATGACTACACCGACGAAGCGGGAAACCTACTTTATCAGACTGTGCGGTTGGAGCCCGGGCGCGACGGCAAGAAGAAAGACTTTTTTCAGCGCAGGCCAAATGATCGGGGCGGCTGGATTAACAATCTGAAGGGTGTGCGGCGGGTCCCGTACCGCCTACCTGAACTAATCGAAAGCAGCCCGGATGAGACTATCTGGATTGTCGAAGGCGAGAAGGATGTCGAAAGTCTTCGAGCGCTCGGCCTGATCGCGACGTGCAACGTCGGCGGCGCCGGGAAGTGGCGATCAGAATACAATGAGTTTTTTCGCGGTCGTAATGTTGTGTTTATTCCCGACAACGATAAAGCCGGTCGCACGCACGTGAACGACGTCGCAAACAACTTGTGGGGCATCGCGCTATGAAGATTGTTAATCTTCCGGCCTTGCCTGAGAAGGGTGATGTGAGTGACTGGCTCGCTGCGGGCGGTACGCTCGAAGAGTTGAAACGGCTCGCTACTAAAGCACCGGAATGGATTCTTTTAAAAGAAACTGGAGACGGAAAACCGGCGGGGCAACATGTTTTCAGTATCGATCTTACATTAGACCCCCTAAGGAAATTGCGAGAGCTACCTGAGGACGCTCAATTCACGGAACTAGAACAGGCACTGCGAGATGTTGGAGCATCATTGACTAAGGCTGACGAACTTAGAAGACAAATGGGTCGTGAGGAAGCGATCATCTTACTAAGGAAGCACAAGGTATCAAGTCCTGCGCGACTCATTGATTCATTATTGCGACAAGAAAAAGCAGACCTTCCCTTCCCGCCGGATGACGTCGACGAGAAGGTCGAGCGCGTGGGATTCAAGGTTCTCGATGACGGTAGAGTTATCGAACAGATAGCCAGTGGCTTTGTCGTCTACTCGCCGGACACGGGCAACATATCGTATACAAGCCGCGTTGAGAATGGTGACGAGGTATACGTGCCTTTCCCTTCGGATGCTGCAATAAAGTTTGCAACTCAAGCGGAGGACTATGGCTCGGACAACGACCTGGACCAAGCGCTTGAGGAGTACATTCGCCGCTACGTCGATGTCTCACGGCGCGACGAAAAGATAGCCGCACAGTACTGCAAACTTTCTCACATAACCGAGTCTTTTAACGAGTTGCCTTACCTACGTCCGCTTGGCGAGTCGGGTACGGGTAAATCGCGAGCGATGATAGTGCTGACGTTCGCTTGCTACCGGCCGCTCTACGCCATCACGCCGTCACCTGCGTCAGTGTTTCGCGGGATCGCCAAATATCATATGACCCTTGGCGTCGATGAGTTCAATCCGAGGGACGGTGATGACGCCAGCGAGACCATACGACTTTTCAATGCGGGTTTTATGAAAGGCTGCTACGTTGCGCGGATGGAAAAAAACGGAGACGGACAGTTAGTAGCCAGGTATTTTGACGGATACGGCGCAAAGTTAATATCGAGTCTGAAGCCGCTTGATAGCTGTGCTTTTGAAAGCCGATGTGTGCCTATCGAGACGCTCGAAACGAAGCGTAATAATATCAAGTTTCGCATTACGCAAGCGATGCTCGACGAACAAGCCTCACTTCGCAACAAGTTACTACTCTGGCGTCTGCGCAATGTTACCCGCGACCGAGAAGAAGACCTAGATGCAGCCGAAACGTTCCTCCGGCAGCCCCGCTACAACATCCGTCCCCGGCACGTGCAGATCGGAACTTCACTCGTCGCACTTATCAGCGACGAGGCATTGAAGAATGAATTTGCCTTGTCGCTCGAAAAGAGGACGGCAGCCGACCGGGTTGAGCAGCGGGAGTCACTAGAGGGTCAGATTGCTCAGGCAATCCATGACTTGATGTTCAAGATTGAGAGGGACGAAGCCTCAAACAAAGATGTGCCCACACTAAACGGAGACCCGGAAGAAGGAAAGCCGTACGATGTCGTGCCAGTCTTGCTCGTCACCGAAGCTCTCAACAGGAACTTGACGGAAAAGCGAAAACACGATGAGGCGTGGGTTGGCAAACAGATTCGGAAACTCAATCTGCAAACCAAGAAGTGTAACGAACGTTCTTCTGAACATCGCGACAAGAGAGTTCTGGTCTACGACTCGGCCGCCTTGGCAAAGCTGTTTGCCAAGTTTTCCTTGCCCGTACCACCGAATTTCCCTGTCGCCGGTGTCGCCAGCACTATAAATATTGGCGGAAAAGAGGTTAGCGTGGCGACGGCAGGCCGGGACTCTGAAAATACTGTCGCCGACCTAACCTGCAGGGAACAAAACACTTATGGCGATGGCGATAATGGCGACGGCACTGAAGTGCAGGCGGCGCCGACAAAACAGTCATACTCTGGGCTCGAAGCACTAAATTGGCCGCTGGTACGTGAGGGTGACTACACCCTTGATGGTGGCGCAATGAGCGACACCAATGGAGGCGATGAGTTAGTCGAAGATGATAGCGCCTTCTTTATCAAGATAGTAGCGTCAGGAGACCGCAAGAATATGAAAATGAGTCTAGATGGGAACTCACTTACTTTAAGCGACATAGATTGCAGCTCCCGGCGATCCTCCAAGCAATTCACAATTCCGTCAAACGTTAACCCGGACGCCATCAGCGCGCAGTACAAGGGCGGTGTATTAACCGTGAAGCTGCCCAAGTGGATCGAGCTATGACGGTCAAGGAACTCATTATCACGCTAGATGCCAGAGGTGTCGCGCTAGACGCTCGAGAAAACGGAACGCTGCGATAAACCAAATGGGCGGACCGGGAAGCGGAAGCTGGTATCGTTGGCGGAAGAAGACGACCGTCGAAGATTGCTGATGACCATTACTAACAAAGATGATGCATTGATGACGACAAAAAGTCGCCCAAGTCATGTGAGGCGTCACCGGAAAACTCGGGTTGAGGCTACCGGCGACGCAAAATCGACACTCCGGTTTTGAACTCACAGCAACGATCCTGATGCGAAAGGTAAATTTTCTTTTAAAAGAAAATTGCATTACCGCCACTCAACGGGCGAGAAACCCTGAACGAACTTGAGGCGCGGTGCGGCGCAGAGCAAAGGAGAAGGCTGAACCGTGCACTATCGGCAAGTGTAGTTACTAATCGATTTGGTTTAGTCAGGAGGAGGCAAATATGGAGGTCGAAGACACAATCGCTGCTGAACAGAGAGAGAACAGTGACGCCGCGTACGGAGCTGATCGGCGACTTCGCAACCTGAAGCCTTGGCCGAAGGGCGTCAGTGGAAATCCGAAGGGAAGGCCCAAGAGTCAGACCCTCGGCGAGGCGTACCGGAAGGCACTTGCAGAACCGGTTCCCAATGATCCAGAAGGCCGAACGTTTGCCGAGGTAATTGCCGCGATGGTCTGCAGCTCCGCCGTATCAGGAAACATTAATGCTGCACGCGAAATTTTAGACCGCACCGAGGTGAAGACTCGGGTGCTTGAGCACACGGTCGACATTACGGAGTTGAAGCGCGAGAAGCTCACCATCGCGGTTCAGAACGGGTTGAACAGTGGCTGGTCGCTTCACGATACTTTCGAGTACCTCGAGTTCCGCGGCGTCTCTAAAGAAGACTTGGCTTTGGTACGCAGCGAAGACCTTGTGATTCCAGACGCATTAGAAGCGGAGCAGAAAGCGCTAACAGAGGGCTGACAAAAAGTGAGAGGGTCAGATGAATAAGGGCGTCTGACAAAGGTCACGCCGCTCTTAATCGTGACGCTTGCTCGTTGAACATATGCCACGACTGTTTTCTAGAGGGAGTCGAAATGAGAGAAGCTCTTGACGTAGAAAACGAATGTTTTTCGCCGGGATGTGAGGATCGCGCCGAGTTGTGGGTGGCGACAATCACGGATTTTCGCGGCGGAATTTCGATTGAACTTTGCGCGAAGCATAGCGAAACTATCGCGCCGGAATTGATGAGAATCTACTACTGTGTTCGACTACGGGATGCCGAAGAGCGCGACAAGGCGCGACGCGAAGCTAATGATGAAGGAGATGGGGCGACTTAACCAACGCCACAACTAATGGATGCGTATAAGGCGATGACGCCATGAGCTTCGAACACAGACTAACCTCGGAACAGGTCAGAAAGATGAGCTGCGCTTACTGAAGATCAGGTTAGCTTAATAGATATCGTTTGGTCCTTCATGATCGAAGAGCGCATTTTCTTTTAAAAGAAAATCTCTGGAGCATCGACTCAACGTCTATCGACGCTCGATCAAACACGATTTTGCAAAGGTACTCAGAGCTCGGCTGGATCTTTGAGAATTCGCTGTGCGGCAACTCTAGGAAGCACTTAGACGTTTGCTTGTGAGTTCACCGCCCCGGTTTGGATCATCACGCGGACGTACAACCGGAAACAAAAACGGCAGCGTAGAATCGACTGTCTTGCCGCTGATGGCCTCAGGCCCCCAGGCGGATTCCAAGACTAGGTTCAAGGACAACGATACCCAAGTATCGTAGGTGCTTGGCAGAAAAATACGATGGGGTGACGCCCATCCGAGGGCTGCCTTTAGATTGCGGGGACGAGCAAGCAATGTGCTACACACTCACAACTTGCCCCTAAAAGCGGTGTAAGATCGGGAAACTCGCAAACCCGAACGACTAACCCGCGATTAGCTAAGACTACAGGTAGTGTTACCCTGTAGGGAACTGTCCTTCTCAAAGCGAATTCGAGGGTCATCAAGGCGCGGCAATATTACACCGCAAGGGGTAAAGTGTTGTGGTGTCTCTACGAACGGGTCATATTCAAGAAAAGTTCGCTCGATATTGCGCTGGCAATTAGTTCGGATCATCTTTTGAAGGATTTTTCTTGTTGCCTACCATTCTCTATCTCTGAATCATAATACCAGTAAACAGGATCGGGGACTGAGATCGTTACTTCAGCTGCTGTCTTCATATGCGCGCGCGTTGGGCTGCCTATGCTTAAAGTAATCGCGTGAGGCCTAAGGCCGGTTGCGTCAATTAGTGCTCGATTATTTCAGCTCGCGTTATCCGACGATCTTGATCGAGTGTGAAAGTCAGCGTAACTGTGTCTACCATTCTTAATCCTAGGTCATACTCAATCTGGTGTTCCTCACTTTCCGCATCTGGCGCACCGAGCAATTGCTTTACTTCTGCCTTCAAAAGTCTTTCTAATACCTTGCTGCCGATCAAGCTTGCCGTCATCTTCAGCCGGTTGGGAGGACTACTGGATTTCCATAACTCTGGCTCAAATTTTACCTCATCTCGCAACTCCAGCCGATCTGTGACGGCGACATGCTCCACTCTACCTTCTCTGAAGTGCACATAAAGTTGCGGAAAGTCCAAGAACACATCTGAGGTGTGAGGTCCACGCGGAGGCTGTCCCTTGGTGCTGAGGTTGTATATCCAAACGTCCCGCTCGTAGTCAGCTTCCCCTAACAGCTCCTTGAGCTGTTCAACGTTAAGCCCTTTCGTGTCATAGGTCTTTAGGAATTTTGGAGCCATCCCGCGCCGATCATCTTTGGATGCAGCCTTCCATCTCGAGGGGCTGAAACCTTGTGTGGCCTTTATGAGTGCACAGCCAACAGAAATACTGACGAGCGTCGTTGCTATCAGAATTTGATGTAACTTCATCTCAATCACCTATTAATGCAACTTCATGTTAACCACTCGGCCAAAAGGATACCAGCACGAATTCTCCATCGCGTCCCCATCAGCGGGGTTAGCCGTGACGCGGTGCTTTGGCAAGTCGAAATGCGATATTTCAATTCAATCAATCCACCGCTCCTCCGGCAGAATGGACAATTTATGCTCATCATATGCCTTCTGGCATAGTAAAAAGCAACTTGTCCCCAGGGCTAGCGAATCGGTAAATGGTTTCAGGTCTGCTCCCAAGTCCCGCCCTAGTTCGTTGTTGTGAAGATCCATTTGAGTCTCGTCGTAATTATAGTCGGGCTTACCGTCCTCCTTGCATTCATGCGCAGTGCCCCATTTCTCCGCGCTCCGCGCTCTTCTCTCCGATCGATCGGGTCATTTCACAACCCCAAGTGCAGTGTCTGAGCGCATCCGAACCGGTTCCTCGCACTCCTTAGATCAAGCTACGCTTGAGGAGACTGCTGTGCGGACGGCGTCGGATTCCTCGGAACGGTTGAGGCAGAGCGACAAGGAACTCGACGCGATTTTTTAGCTCAAAGCAGCTCTTAATGAAGAAGAGAAAACAGCCATGAGCCACCACAAACCATTGGTAGCTGAGGAAACGATTGAACGAATAATCGACGCAGTTCCAGCGAGGGCGTCCCGCGCAAAGCAGAGGATCAAACCTGACCAACTGACTCTTCACTCGGATCGCGGGCCGTCTATGAAGTCAGGGCTGTTGGCGGGGTTGTTGGCTGACTTGGGTGTCACGAAGACTCACTCACGACCCCACGTCTCCAACGACAATCGTTTCTCGGAATCGCAGTTCAGGACTCTCAAGTATCGACCGCAGTTCCCGAACCGGTTCGAGTCTTTCGACCACGCTCACACGCTTTGCCGGGATCTGATTCAGTGGTACAACACCGAGCATCATCACACGGCGCTTGGGCTTCACACATAGGAGAACGTACACTACGGCAGAGCGGTTGTAATAAACGAGGGGAGGCGGCGCGTGCTGCAGGACGCCTATGAAAATCATCCTGAACGTTTCGTGAAAGGGCCTCCGCGATCGCCAGCCATCCCGACGGCGGTCTGGATCAACCCGCCTTCAGTCTCAGCTTATGATTCGGAGCTCGAGACAGAGGCGGCGCTGCACTAAATTCGAGAAGCGGCTGTCTAAGAGTCGTTGGCACGCGCCGCAATTTCTCGGGACTCTGTCGCGATTCGCACAGAATCGGTCCTGGGTGAGATGTTACAGTTTATGTCGTGAAGCGGAGCCAATCTCTCTCTCCGTCAATTCTTGGCGAGCATTCCGTTCCCCATCGGCGCGGACTATTTCTAAATTCTCGCCAATGGGATCGCGTGCCAACGGGATCGCGTTGACAGATGCGAATGATTTATTGTAAAAGAAGGGACGCTTCCAGTGTCCTACTCACAATAAGAAACCAATAGTACCCGTGCCGCCCCACGCGCACCTCAAGGACCGAAAATCGAATCGGAGAGTAATGACAAATGTCCACAACCCCCGAAATGACGTTGTCACGTGCATTCGCCCAGGCCTATGAAGACGGACTTGCATTCCATGGTGATATCGGATTGTCGTTAAGTGCTTTTGAGACTCGCTTAAGATCAGTGGTCGAAAAGCGCTTGGGTATTAATCCTCCTCTTGAAAGCGTTGTTGCGCTTCTCGGCAATCTTCATTTGAAAGATTTCTATCTGGCTTCCGGTTGCTCGGAACCCACGGACCTGGCATGGCGGCACTTTGTCGCGGTTTATGCAAAGCACATTGCCGGTATTGCGAGGTCCGTTACCAGGTCCACCAACGCTGGCAACGAGCTCGCGGCGGATGTGCTGAGCCATTTGTCTATGCATGACCGATCAGATAGAAGCCGAATTGCATCATATGACGGGCAGCAAAAGCTTTACACGTGGCTACGCGCAATTATAAGCCACCGCGCCGCTAATGAAACGCTGCGGAAATCGGCGCGGCTTGAACCTCTCGAAGTATTAGTTGATTTGAAAGACTATGAAAAGGCAGAGAGAATAGAAGCCGACCTGAGAGCTAGCAGGTACCGTAGAGTAATAAACGACTGTTTCAAAGTAGCTAGTGATAGCCTCACTGAGCGCGAGAGACTAGTACTACTGTTGCGCTTTGACGACGGGCTCCGGATCGTGGAGATTGGGAGACAATTAAAGGTCGATCCCACGTGGATAACCAAACTGTTACAGCAGACCTATGAAAAGCTGAGACGCAGGATAATGTCACATCTAACAAACACCTACCGTTTAGGGCCTGCGGCAATCAAGGAATGTCTAGCGGATATTCTTGAGAATCCGGAACATTCGATTATTGCATTGATGCGCGACGCGCCTGACTGTGAGAAAGAGCGGGCGATCGCGCGAGTGTGTTAAGCCGCCTGCAAGTTGCACCTCTTGGAGAATCCACTTAAATTAGTGCACAGTTTTTTCAGGCGAAGTTGTATATAGTCATGTAGGCCTTTTTGCGGACACTTGAAGCAAGACCGAGGCTGAGGTGAACAGTTTTGGAAGACGAATGTTTGTCCGTCGAGCTACTTGCTGCATATATTGACCACAACTTGTCCAATGAAGATTGTGCGCTCATTGAGAAACATTTAGTTTCCTGCCGTCTGTGCCGGCGAATGGTTGCACTGGCGATTCGCAGCCTGTCTGACGTTCCGGATCCCACAATTCCACAGGACCCACAATAAGGAAGATCGTCGAAGAAATATTTTCGGCTTAACGAAAAAAGTGCGCAGTTTTTTCGAACTCATCTGTATATACACATGAGGGCAGATTTGCTGCTCACAAAACACGCCAAGGATTGGTGTGCCTTGTAGCAGTTGTTCACTTCGCTCTCGGCCCAAATGCTCATAGCAAAACTGAACTCAGTAGAGGGGTGGGGCAAAGTGTGTCCGATATATAGGTGATCCAATGACAACCAAGAAGGCACCGAGGCGCGACAAACGAGTCGCCGTGACGCACATCAATCGCAAGGCCGCATTTGTAACAATTGCCGTTCTGTTTGTAATGACTTCTGGCGGTGCCTTGGCTAGCTGGACTGGGATGTTATCGCTCGGGCAAAAGAAGAAGAGGGAACAGAATGGGCAGGTCGGGATACAGAGTTTCGCACCGGCTTCCCCTTCCAAGGAGTACATCTATCCGAGAGGACGCCTGGTCGCCACAGAGGGAGAAGGTCGAGTATCAAATCAATCAAACGCCTGGTGATGCAGTTGTGTGCTGGCATTCTAGGGCTGCAATTGGCAGCCGTCAGTCAATGCCCAAAGCTGAACGTCTGGAGGCCGGCGAGGCGCGGTCGTCAAGGGAGATCTATGTCCAAGGAGTCATTGAGAAGGAAAGATCAAGTCGCCGCTCGCAAAACGCGACGAAGAAGAGCTGTGGTCGTCATTACTTTGCTGCTTCTCTGCGCCGTTGGCATGACTCTTCTTGCCCAGGTGACTTCGCAAAGAAGGAACAAGAAAGGCGATGACGTCTCGATCATGAGTCTCTCGGCTGCCAGCCCATCGAAGGAATATGTGTACGCAGGACCAAAGAAGGTTGCGACAATTCAGCCGACCGCGTTTAATGGCAACGATGCGCAGTTCGTATCGATGCAGTACAAAGAGACGTGCACGAATACCACCAATGGAGGAGCCAGTTGGTTATCAATCTACATAGGCAGCTTTGGAGACCCGGGCGCCTATTATGAAGTAAAGATCACGATGATGAATACGGGCTCCACTACATGGTCCCCCGGCAACTACTACCTCGGCTCACAGAATCTCGCTGGCAATAACACCTGGGGATTAACTCAGGTGCCTTTAACGACATCTGTTTCCCATGGCAATACCATCGTGTTTGATTTCAACGTAAAGAAACCAGTGGTCGGCAACGGGCTCCTGAATTTCCAGTGGCAGATGTTGATGCCTAACGGCGTCGGATACTTTGGTGAGCGAACGAACAATGTCGGCATATTCGCAGGCGGTGCATTATGTGATAGTGCCCCTTCCGATTTCGCGACCTTCGTTTCGCAATCTGTTCCGTCTTCCATGTTGGCGGGACGAACTTATCCGGTCTCAGTAACGATGGCCAACGCAGGGAGTACGACCTGGACCAGCGTCGGGAATTACAAGCTCAGTTCGCAGGTTCCACAAGACAACACTTATTGGGGAATAAATCGCGTTTCGCTGCCATCATCAGTGGCACCAGCTACTAACGCTGTCTTCGCTTTCAACGCGGTGGCACCGACTACCACAGGCAACTACAACTTTGAATGGGAAATGACGCAGGACGGCGGCATAGGTCCCTTTGGAATGCTTACTCCGCCCGTCGCGATCGCAGTCACATCAAAGGCTGCGCTAGGATATCTTGATTACAACAACGACGATAAGACCGATCTCGCCGTTTGGCGGCCTTCCACCAAGCAGTGGCTCATCGATACGAATCTGAACGGAACCGTCGATAACACCTACACGTTCGGTCAAACAACTAGTGACATACCTGTTCCTGGGGATTACAACGGCGATGGCAAGGCCGATCTCGCGACGATCAAGCTCTCGTCTCTTTCTTGGTCCTTTGATTTCGACCGCAACGGTACCGCAGATCAGACGTTGACGTTCGGATCAAGTGGAGACATCCCGGTACCTCAGGATTATAACGGCGATAAACAAACGGACATTGCTGTGTTCCGACCGTCCACCGGCCAATGGATAATCGACACCGATCGCAATGGAGTTGCCGACATAACGGTGTCCTTTGGTCAAAGCGGCGACATCCCGGTCCCCGCGGACTACAACGGAGACGGCAAAGCCGATCTCGCAGTATTCCGACCTTCAACGGGCCAATGGATCATCGACACAAATCAGGATGGAGTCGCAGACATGACGGTGAGTTTCGGTCAGAACGGTGATATCCCTCTCGCCGCTGACTTCAACGGTGATGGAAGGGCTGATCTTGTGCTCTTCCGAACGGGACAGTGGCTAATTGATACGGATCGCAACGGTACTGCGGACATGACCGTCACACTTGGCCAAAGCGGAGATGTTCCCGCGCCTGGTGACTACAACGGCGATGGCATCGTCGACATTGCCGTATTTCGCCCGTCAACAAACAAATGGCTGATAGATACGAACCGCGACGGAACAGCGGATTACACATTGAGTCTCGGAGCAAGCGGAGACATCCCGCTAAGACAGAACGGCTGGATACTGAAAGCAATGGGAATTCTGCCGCAGTAGTCAGTCACATAACCTGTCAACTTTGATTCTCACAACTACAATTCAACGGCACTTAGGAGACAAGAATGAGTTCCGAACCAAGAACGCAAAGATCCGAATTCTTCAGTGTTATCGTTAGGCGGCCTCTTAGCGCTCTCTTGCTAGCGGGCATGCTTGCGACGGGCGCGTACATCGTTGTCGTTCGTGCCAATGGTCCATCACGACCGACGCCAGATCCACGCCCCACAACTGCGGGAGCTCTCGGCCAACGTAGCGGGCTATCGCTGGGAACTTTGCACACCAAGCTCTCGCTTCAACCCGAGGCAGAAAAGCTGAGACGCAAGCTCGGTCAGCGATTCCTCGCCGCCGGGAAAGAGCGAGCAGTGCTTGTGGGGACTTTGATTATTGGGGGACAACAGAGTCCGATCACAATCATCCGCACGCAAAACGACGACGGCGAGAGTGTGGAGGTTGCGGGTGAGGGCGGACTCGGTTCGCTAACCTGGAACGCCAGCGATGGCGTTCGGTCAGCAGGCAAAGCGCCGGCAGCCAATCAACGCTCACTCGTTGAAAGGTTGGCGTTGGATAGTCCGGACCAATTCGTACTCGCGCAAACAAGAGGCGCGAGCTATTACACCGTTGCCAGAGGAGTAAGGCCGTCAAGCGCCGGCCCATCGGACGATTACACCGGTCCAATATGGGATGTAGTTCAGATCACCGAGCCAGTCAACTCGGTAGCGATTCCGCTGAGTAGTTGGCGTCTCTATCAGATCAACGTTTCTACGGGACTGATTGACAGAGTCGTCTGTCAGGAGCAATCAGGCCAGGACCTGACGGCCGAGCTGACAGACTGGGTCAATCAGCAGGGAGAGAGGGTGCCCTCTCACATCACGTGGAAACAAGGGGTGCAGACGGTTATGGAGTTAAGGTTGAACGGTGCTGCCTTCGCGGCGCGGTAAGGAGGTGAGAATGTCTCTACGGGATTTTTCTTTCGGTCAGAAGTACAGTGGTCGTCTTATTGTGAGCGTCATCGCAGCGGTTCTATTGCCGGTGATAGCTCACGCGCAGAGCCAGACCGCAGCGAGACCGGACCGGGGCGTGAGCGCTATCAGCTCCTACTCGCTTTCTGACATTGAGAACATCAACCTCAGCAACGGTAATGTAAATCTTTCGATACCACTCGCCTCGTTGCCGCCTGTTGCCGGTGGTAAGCTCTCGGCCGGGTTCAGAGCCGTCTACAATAGCAAACGATGGGACGTCATCTTGAGTGATACCACGCCGAACCCGGTGATACCCGCGTATACGGATCACACCGTCGCCTCCAGTGATGTCGCTTCATGGACTATCGGCAGCGGCTACCGGCTGAACGATGTGAGCAGATTAGGCGACTACGATAACACAAACTCGCTGGATCCGAACGATCAACAACAGATGCTGAATGCCGGGTTCGTGCATAAGATGGTTCTGACTGGGCCTGACGGCTCGAAGCACGAATTTCGTCCAATAGGCCTGTCAAGCGGAACCCTTCCATGGGCCTTTGGTTACTACCTAACAACACCAAAGAGCGAGGGCAGCTCGCTCGCCTATTACTCCTTCGATGGCAGCTATCTTTGGGCAACGATCGATTCATATACTGGCGATCAGCCGACAAGCTGGCGAGTCTACATGCTGGACGGGACCAACATTAGTTTCAACAACGGCGTGCAAAAAATTAGAGATCCGAACGGTAACAGGATCGATATTTGGGACGAGCTGAACGGCAGCATCACAACTACTCACATTCAGGTCTATCAAGGCGGCTATCAGGCAGGGCGGGAGCTCAAATACGTATTTACGGCTGGTCAGCCGGGACACGGGCAAATCCAGTACTACACCTTCGGTGGAGTGCAACAGAATATTGAAGTCAACTTCGACCAGGTGTCAGTTCATGGCCATGTATATCCTAATGGGTTGACTTGCCCGGATGTCCGTCAGAAGGAGTTGAACACTCAGCTCACCGTCATAAGATCGATCGTGCTGCCACAATCTCAGCCCGGAGTGAATCTACAATATGGTTTTGCCTACAACTGTGAAACGAATGACACCGCAAACGTTCCGCTCGCACCGCCCGACTGTAACAACCCAGGGCCTTTTCCCCCGCTCACGAATCCCTCTCACGGGTGGGGATCCCTCAGTCACATGACGCTCCCCAGCGGAGCGACAGTTGACTACACATATTCACTCGATGGCATTTACACGGTCACCGACGTCAACGACGCAAGCAGAGAAGGAGTCACGCAGAAGAAAGTCACTCACGACGGCGGAGTGCAAGACATTTGGACTTACACCAAGGGAACAACTGCCGCGACAATGCAGGGTTCGGATGGAGCGTCCATTAGAGAAGACGTCTATCTTCACGACGATGCGTATGCCGGGTTCTTCGGCGGATCGGAGGGACGAAGCGGACTTACGTATCGAACCACTCGGTCTGGCGCAGCCGGAACAATAAGCGTAGTCGAGCGACACTGGAGTAGCCTGATCTTTGACAACGCTTACACAGGCGTGCCGGGCGGCGGCATGGTCGCGCAGTTCAATCCTGTCGTTGATGCCGAGTATACGACTCTATATGACAACAGCAACCCGCCGGTCGCAGTCAAGATGTCTGCGAAGACCTTTCAGTATGATTTCAATGGGAGCGTTAATAGCGAGAACGATTATGACTGGTTTGACCCCGCTCTGGTGAGTCGTGATCCGCAGAACGTTCCGATGGGAGTACCCTCGACTGTGACCGCTACGCGGGTAATAACACACTCCTTCTACAACGCAGCGACTACCTCGGGCTCGTCAAACGCCTATTCGATGAGGAATCTGAATACAGCCGTTCCTTTGATACTGAACGCACCGCTCGAGACTTCAGTCTCGGATGGTGCCGGGAATCAACTGAGCCGCTCCCAGTTCCTTTATGACGGCAGCTGATCGACCAACAAGCCTCCAACTTCAGGCAATCTGACAACAGAAGAACATCGCCTGATTCAGGAGACCAGGTGGATCACTACAACCCATCAGTACGATAGCTACGGCAATCTAACCCAGACCACTGATCCACCTCCGAATAATAGCGTTACGACTCTTGCTTATAGCGATTCAACTAACGCGCTTCCAACAAGCGTGACCGTTGACCCGCGAAACAACACCGGCTCGCAAACGGCCACCACCGTCTACGACTACTGGACTGGCGCGGTGATCAGCATTACTGACGCAAACAATAAAACGACGACCACGAGTTATACCAATCAGCTACTTAACGCCGTTGATCCTTTTGTCAGGCCGGGTGTTGTGACCGATCCACAAAACCGCAACGTCGTAACTCGTTACTACGACAACACGCCGCAGCAAATTGTAGTGTGGTCCGACCTCAACACCCAGAACGACGCGCTGCTTAAGAGCCGCACCACCCGCGATCAGCTGGGCCGCGTCATCAAGACTGAATCTACCGAGGACGGCGCCAATTACACGATCAGCGCTGACTCCGCTTACGAACAAGCGGGCCGCATTGTCTACACGAGCAATCCGCATGGCAGCTCTTCCTCAACGACCGATGGCTGGACTCGCGCGACCCATGACGAGATCGGAAGGGTAGTTGAGATTGCGACCTTCGACGGAGCAACAAAGCCGAGCGCCTCGGCGACCAACTGGAACGGCCGCGTGCAGACCAGCTACAACGCCGAGCAGACCACGGTGACCGATCAAGCCGGCAAGATGCGGCGAAGCGTTCTCGATGGACTCAGTAGACTCCATCAGGTCATCGAAGACTCGAACGGTCTGAACTACCTGACGAGCTACTCTTACGACGCGCTGGACAATTTGCTCACGGTTAACCAAGGAAGTCAGCCGAATCGCACTTTCACTTACGACTCGCTCAAGCGACTGGTGAGCGCCTATAACCCCGAGAACGGTACTATTAATTACACGTACTACGACGATGGCAATCTGCATACAAAGACCGATGCGGCAAGCGTCGTTACCACTTATGTATACGATGGCTTGAACCGAGTCACGAGTCGGACCTACTCGGGCCCTGGGTCGAACGGGTCCGGCGGGACTACGCCGGCAGTCACTTGGGTTTATGACACGTTGGGGATTTCTGCTAATGGCAAGGGGCGATTGACATCGGTGAGCTCGTCGGTGTCGAGCTACAGTTATGGAAGCTACGATGCGATGGGGCGAGCCTTGAGCAGCACGCAGACTACCGACAGCCAGCCTTATACATTTCAGTATCAATACAACCTTGCCGGGGAGATGACTTCGGAGACTTATCCTTCGGGAAGAGAGGTCGATACGGAATACGACTCCGCCGGTCGCGTGTCCGGCGTAAAACATGACGGAACGGGGTTGTATTACGCCGGCAAGTCTGCTGCCAGCGGTGGTTTTGGATTTCGCTATGCCGCGACCGGCGCTGTGACCACGATGCCGCTCGGAAACGGAAGACTCGAGCAAACGAGCTACAACGGCCGACTGCAACCATCACAGATAAAGCTTGATTCGAACACTTCTGGAGTGAACACGCTGCAACTTGATTACGGCTACAGTGCGACCGGAGCCAACAACGGAAATGTGATGTCTCAGACTATCACAGTCCCTAACGGGAGCGGCGGGACGATCGCGATGTCGCAGAGCTATTCGTACGACGCGTTGAACCGGCTCACGTCGGCCATGGAGAACAATGGCTCGGCGTGGACGCAGAATTACGACTACGATCGCTGGGGCAATCGAGCCGTGCGGAACACTTCTTACATTCCGCACCCGAGGCAGACTGTGATCTCCACCTCGTCGGACCTGTCGACCCTGTTCAATCAATCGACGAATCAAATCAACGCATCGAGTGATTATCACTACGACGGGGCGGGAAATCTCGACCGGCAGCCGAACATTGCGTCGGGATTCGATCAGATGACTTACGATGGAGAGAATCATCTGCTGACATATGCCGGATCAGTTGGGCAGTACTTCTACGATGGCGATGGCCGCAGGGTAAAAAAGATCGACAGCACGGGAACCACCGTGTTCGTGTATAATGCTGGCGGCCAGTTGATAGCGGAGTACACAAGCGGGACTCCGGCGGCCGGCGAGACAAGTTATTTGACAACTGATCATTTAGGAAGCACTCGGTTGGTGACTGACTCAGGCGGGAATGTTAAGGCTCGGTACGATTACTTACCGTTCGGGGACGAGATATCGTCCTCAGTCGGCGGTCGTTCCTCGGTTGCGGGCTACGGCGGTGCAGATGCGACGCGTCAGAAGTTCACCCAAAAAGAAAGAGATAGTGAATCTGGGTTGGATTACTTCGGAGCGAGATACTATTCATCGGCACAAGGGCGCTTCACAAGCACAGACCCTATCTTCACGACCCTAAAGAGACTAGTGGACCCACAGAGACTTGACCAGTATGCATATGTTCGAAACAGTCCCCTGAGGTTTACCGATGAAGACGGAATGGATCTGACGATCGATGCGAAGAACGAGGATGAAGCGAGAAAGGCCTTTGAATACCTGCAGAAGGGACTTCGAAAACAGGACCGCTCGCATGTTCACTTGGTTGTCGGTGACGGTAAGAATGGCTTTGCAAAAGGCGTGTTTGGTGTGACTGTTGACGATCAGTACGTCAGCAAGTCTCAGAACTTTCAGCACCTGAAAGGTATCATCCAAGATACGGATCAGACGGCACGACTCAAGCTCGTTGGACCGAGCGAGTCTCTACCCATTGTGTCGTTGGACAAAGTGGGCGACAAGACTGTGATCACCCCTGTGGAAGGTGTGACTCTCACTAGGAAGATGGTTCAAGGGCTCATTCTGGTAGGTTGGACTACCTTTCCGCTTGTCGGTCCGCTTGGTGATACTCCTTCGTCGGGGGGATACCCGAACTACAATCAGACCGGCTTTATCCGAAGTTCTGTCGCAAACGATCAAAAGGACTTAGAACTGTTGTTAATAT